>JAJBTX010000090.1 GCA_020860645.1 Lachnospiraceae bacterium
GTCTTCATATTTCGTTGTCTTCCTTTTTATATGGGCTGATTCGCCCATTAATTCGCCCATTCGACCATGGGCGAATCCTTTCATTTCAAAAGGTAAATTTTAGACTTCGTTTTGCCATCGCTCGTAAGTATGCCAAGTTTTTCCGCCTTCCGAAGTAACGAGCCAGCCGTTTTTACCTGCACATTCAACAATTCTGCAGCTTTAACGCTTCTGATCTTACCATTTCGGTGCAGGTAATCTATAATTACGTACATTCGTTTCTGCTCAAGCCCCGACATATTCTCAGACAATATTCTCTCTGTTGATTCGCCCATTAATTCGCCCATTGATTCGCCCATTGATTCGCCCATTCGACCATGGGCGAATCCTTCTCGGCATCGAATCGTTGTGATCAAATATGTCCTGTCTTCGTCTGTCTCAAATTCTGGCACCGGTGAGCCATTCTTCTTCAGCTCACGTAAAATCTTTGTAATGCCTGTCGACTGTTTCTCGGACAGATCAATGTCTTTTAAAAATTCGCCAATCCGCCGATTACGATATTTGCGCGCTCTTACTTTCCCAGCCGCAAACTTGTCCATATCAATCCAGCGATACGGCCCCGGATAGTTAATAATCTGAATATAGTCTACATATATCCTGATTTCCACTGGTTCCGGATCCCGATATAGTTTGTGAAATTCCGCGTTGACCAGGGCTTCTTCCAACGCATTATAGGGGTAGTTAAAATATCGCTCCGCCTTTGCCTCGCCCTGTATCTTTACCACCTTTTCCACAATTACGTTATTTTTAATGTAGTCAAGGGCATCTCTGATCTGTTTCCAGATAGGACCGGTAAATGTTTTTTCCGTAAAATCATCCGATGCTTCCGCTTCTTCATTATGAAACCAAACCAAATCAATCTGCGCGCCCGGGATCAATTTTTCCGGATGATCCGCGAACATCAAAACCCCGATATTGCGGATTTCATGATCTGTATCTGTTTCATTCGCCACTTCCAGTGAAACTAAAATCTCCTCCAATGTGAGATTATTAATTTCCTGTACCAGAGAACTGTTACTTTCTCTCAAAAAATCTTCCACATATGCACGCCGGATGTGTTCAATCCCTGCACGACGGTTTACACGGTCGTCAAATGGCACCGAATTAAATTTATCAAAAAGCTCCGCCACTTCGTCAGTTCTGGCAGATGTAGTCAGGGATGCAGGGCGTATCCAATATTGCATCCTCTTATCAGCTTTTACCCCTTTTTCAACGTATACATCCACAGGTGCCTGATATGGGCCGCTGTCACCCGCAGAACACCAGAGATAAAGTAAATACACGTCTGAGTCATGGTAATTTACCACCTCTATCTTTGGAATGTATCTTGGAACAATTTTATTACAGTATTGAAAAATTTCCTGCTGGATATCATCAAGCAGTTCTTTTGGTACTCCGACAAGAGGGAACTGGGGAATACCGTTCTCTGCTTTTACACCAATAACAAGATAACCACCATTCACGTTAGAATAATCATTCGCAAACGCACAGATCGTATGTATGGTGTCATTGGGGTTCCATCCCTCTTTATACTCAACCCGATTCTGTTCAACAACCCGCCCGGCCAGCAAAGTATCTATTTTCAACGGAATCATGAAAGTTCCTCCTTTTTAACTGATAATATACTGATAAATATCGTCTCTCACCGGGGTGTCCAGATTCCACTCGATCTCCACCGCCTAGAAACAGTCAATCAACAGATGAAACGCCGGATAATCATACTCTATCCGCGCAATCCACTTGCCCACCGCAATGTCGGTATCCAATTCTTCCCTGATCTCACGCACAAGCGCCTCCTCAGGCGTCTCACCCGGCTCGACCTTCCCACCCGGGAACTCCCAGCCGTCCTTGAACTCGCCGTAGCCGCGCTGCGTGGCGAAGATTTTATTTTCATGCCGGATCACCGCGGCAACCACACTGACTGTCTTCATGTTTCGTTCTCTCCCTGCCTCACTTTTGCTAAGTAATGCCTCAAACAGAGAAAAAACGCCTCAGCGGAATCCTCTCATAACCATTATGAACGCTAGCTCTGCAATGTCAGGCTTTCAAACTCTGACTTGCTGATTTTTATTCCACTGACTGCCAATCGTTCCGATCTATCATAATAGATCTTTTCAACCACTTTTTCCTTTTCTGAGGAAATGCCATAATGCAACAACCTATGGCACACCGGACATAGGCAAATAATATTGGCATATACGTCCAGGCTCCGAGAAAACTTGTCTTGATATTTCATTGGTAACGCATGATGGCCTTCCATA
The DNA here is from genome assembly GCA_020860645.1 of Lachnospiraceae bacterium. Classification (GTDB taxonomy): domain Bacteria; phylum Bacillota; class Clostridia; order Lachnospirales; family Lachnospiraceae; genus Hominiventricola. The sequence goes on from JAJBTX010000090.1 coordinate 2,301, forward strand.
TATGGATGTCCCGATTTTTGCGAAGTAAATGTAGTATGTGATGCACTCACTTCACAAACATATCCCGCCGCCTCATAGATTGCAACTTTATTATCGAAGACCTTTTCCTAAGTTTAACAGCTCTCGTTTGCACATCTACCACAGGAAGCTCTATATCCATAATCTTCATGCTTTCGTGGAGATTTCTAAAATCCCCTCCCTTGGCGAACCTGTAATAATTGTTAAATCCAGCTGTATACATCTGGTGCCCCCGCTTATCCAATGCCATAAATTCAATGTCTGAATACAGGATAGCTTTAACAGCCTCCAATTCATCAATATCCTGTATTTCATAAACTGAGCTTTGTAATTTATTTTTCTTGACTAGGTATTTTGAAATATGATTCAGCGCATCCTGATAATGCTTTACTGACGAATCCGAAAGTTTCCTGATTTCTTTCAAATACCTTACATAGTATGTCTTCATCAATGCTTCATTCATCGTAATATGTCCTCAATAGATTCCTGCAACCATACAATAATTACTACCATCCAAAATTGTCCAGATACCATTGGCCTTTCGCCTTTCCAAAATTTGCGACAAGTTCCTCTACGGTTATATCGCAATCCGGCGCATCTTCTGTCAATGAAAAATCGGTTTTTCTCAGTTCAAGAAATGGATGATCCTCATCTGAATCAAATGAAAATTCTTCCAGCCGCTCTGCTGGAAGCCCTACTTGTTCCGGAATAAACCACTCCCTACAATCCAGACAATCTATAATCATATCCACCTGCTCCGGCGTAATTTCCCCACAGATAATTGCGGTATTATACTTTTTATAATTGCCTGCGTCACGATATAAGTATTCTATTTTGGTATTCATAATCAACTTCCCGGTAGTCTCTCAGTTAACCACAGTTCTGTTTCTTGCTCATATCATCCAGTACATTCTATCATATACACGCCTGCTTTTCTAGTTTTACGAAATCTCTGCACATTATAGACCATACTTTGACCGCATGTCGGAAATAACACTCTCTGCCTCCCTCTGCTTTCCTCGCGCACTATTCTCCCTTGCAATGTTAAGCCGTTCCATTACTTCTTCTTCCGTCACCGACACAAAGGAACTCGCACCCACCAGGCTTTTCTCACCCTCCAAAGAAAGAAACGGCGTCATATAAACCGGCAGATAATCAAGACCGTCTTTTCGATCCAAATCCTTCTGTGAAAGGACATAACATCCATCCAGATGCCTCGAATAGCGCCTCTGAAACTCTGTCAGAGATTCATGCCTGCCGATGCCCGAGGACTTCACTTCGACCGCGGAAACTTTCTCACTCTGAGACAGCAGAAAATCCACCTCATAGTAGTGTGTGCTGCCCTCTTTTTCCCATGTATGGTAATACAGCTCTCTCCCACTTGCTGCCAGCATCTGTGCGACAAGATTTTCATAGAGATATCCCAGATTTGCCGGAAGTTTATCTGACAGCAGCTTTGCGTAGATTTCATTTTCTGTCGCAGGCCGGTCTATAAATAACAAAGTGACGAACAGTCCCGTATCCGCAAGATACAGTTTATAGCTGTCCAGATCCTTCGTGAGGGAAAGACTCACCCTCGGATCAGAGGAATTGTAAGACGGGAGTACTGTTCTGGAGTCAATCAGGTCATACAGCAACCGGTCTTCCGCAGAGGATTTCTTCTTGCCCAGTGCTGTGGATATCCGGTATTTCCTGACATCCCGGGCGAGCTGCGCCGGTATAGCGCGATACATGGCCGCCAGCCTGCCCGAAGCGTCGATTTTTTTGAAATCCTCCTCATACAGGTAGATAATCTGCCTCTTGATCTGATCGATCATGGAAAAATTACTTCCTTCGACATAAGCCTCCACTGCCTGCGGCATACCTCCAACCGCCATTTCTTCAAAATTTTATTTTTGAAAATGTGGCATTTCTTCAGGATTTCACTGCGCGTAATACGCCTCAAAGATTTTCTTCGCAATCGGCACGGCGTACGCGCTGCCGGAACCTGCTCCCTCGACAATGACGACCACCACCAGATCCTCCTTCTCACCGCTCGCATAGCCGGTGAACCAGGCGTGGCTCTCGTCTTTATTGCTGGAATACTCGGCGGTGCCGGTCTTCCCGTAGACCGTGTAGTCGTCGCTCTGCAGCGCGGTGCCGGTGCCATACTCCACGACGGCGCGCAGGTAGCTCTGCAGCACAGAGGCCTCCGCGGAAGTCATAAGATTTCCATAAACGGATGTCGGATAGCTCTCGACAAGCGTGCCGGTATAATTCTCAGTCCGCTCAAGGAAACGCGGCGTCATCAGCACACCGTCGTTCGCGATCGCGGACATGATGAGCGCCATGTGCATCGGCGTCACGCGGGTCTCACCCGGCCCGATCGCCGTCATCAGGCGAATGCCCGCGGCGGCGGACGCATAAAGCGAGACGGACCTCTGATTATATGACAGGGAAACCGGCAGCTCCGTATCAAAGAGAAGCTGCTGCGCCAGCTCCTGAAAGGAATCCACGTCAAGACCGCTGCCGATATCCGCGAAGGCGCTGTTGCAGGACTCGGCAAAGGCGCCCTCGAGATCCAGCTCCCCATGCGCCGTCCCGTGATAGCAGCTGATCGAGGTATCGCCGACCGTGATCTTCCCGCTGCAGTTGTAGGAATACTCACTGCCGTCCATGTTATTTTCCCGCAGATACTCGAGCAGTGTGATCGTCTTGAATGTGGAGCCGGGCGCGTAGAGCCCCTGCGTCGCGCGGTTCAGCAGCACGCCGTCGTCAGAATTGCTTAAGCTGCTCCAGTTCGCGGCAACCGTTCCCGGATCGTAATCCGGCTTCGACACCATCGCGCGTATATTTCCCGTGGAGGCCTCCATGACAATCACCGCCCCGTCGTTGGTTCCCAGCGCGTCGTGCGCGACCGTCTGCAGATCGACATCCAGCGTTGTCACGAGGCTGTCGCCGGTACTCTTCTGCCCCTGTATCTCATTGAGAAAACGTTCCACAAAGTAGGCATTGGAGTTGATGAGCTGGAAATTTCCGAGCTCCTCGATCCCGGTCTTGCCGTACTCCGAATAGCCGAGCACATGGGAAAACGTACAGCCATAGGGATAAACGCGCTTCTCTGTGCCATCCTCGCTCACCTGCGTGTAAGCGAGCACCTCCCCGCCCGTCGCCAGGATGCTGCCGCGTACGACCTCGTCCTCCAGAATCTCCAGCCTCGCGTTGTAGGAATTGTTGATCACACTGCGGCTCTGCGTGATCTGAAACCAGGCCAGATACACGATCAGCAGTGCAAAAATGCCCGTAAAAAGCAGCAGGATATTCGTATACTCCCGCCTACTTCGACTTTTTCCCTTTTTTTTCGATTTTTTCTGTTTTTCCCTGTCTGTCATTTTCAGCCACCTCATCGCTGCGTTTCAGATACATGCCCTGAATGATCGCCCACATCGCAAAGGTTGCGAGCAGGGAGCTCCCTCCGTAGCTGACAAAGGGAAGCGTCACACCCGTGGAGGGAATGAATTTGATCACTCCGCCCACGCACAGGAAGACCTGAAACGTCAGCATCGTCCCCAGTCCGAGCGCCACCAGCTTATAATAGCTGTCCTTCAGGCACATCGCGATATTGATAATCATATAAAAGCTGCACAGATAAACAAAAATCAGGATGACCGCGAACAGAATCCCCAGTTCCTCCGCGATCGCTGCAAAAATGAAATCCTCCTCAACCACCGGTATCTTGTAGGGCATGCCCTGCCCGATCCCCATGCCGAACCAGCCGCCCGTGCCGATCGCGAACAGCGACTGCGTGATCTGATAGCCCTCGTTGTCAATGACAGAGAAGGGATCGCTCCAGGCCAGCACGCGCGTCTGTACATGCGCGAACAGCTTCCAGGCGACCCAGGCCGCCCCGCTCCCGGCGAGCAGCCCCGCGAGGAACCAGAGCGGCTGCTTCGTCGCAACGTAGAGCATCACCAGATAGGTCACGAAAAAGATCAGCGCGCCGCCCAGATCCTTTGACGCGACGAGCACCAGCACATAGGCTGCCGCCAGCGCCGTAGTCAGCGCGACCTGCCGGAAGCTTCGGTCCACCCGCAGCATCCCGGCCACGAAGAAGACGAACAGAATCTTCACAAACTCCGAGGGCTGGAAAGAAACGCCGAGGAGCGTGATCGTGAGCTTCGCGCCCGAACTCACTGTCCCGGCGATCAGCACCACAAGCAGCAGAAGGAGCCCCACAGCCCCGTAAAACCAATGAAGCTCCCTGAGCGCGCTCACCTTCCGGATAATCAGCGGGATCAGAAAGGTCAGACCCATCGCGAGCAGCGCAATCTCGAACTGCCGCTCCGCCTTATCGAAGGACAGGCGCGCCAACATCAGAAAGCCGACGCTGAGCAGCATGACCAGGTTGTGGTTCAGCAGTTTATCCTCCTTCGGATAGATCACATGGTGCAGGCTCAGGAAAGCAATGAACAGCAGCAGCTGCGCGACATAAAAATAAAGAATTTTTATATTATCCGTATTCAGGTACAGCACCAGGTTCCCCAGAAAGTGCATTCCGAAGAAGAGAACATTCTGCTGCCAGAGCGACGCGCGCTTTTCGTTCTCAGGCTTGCGCACGAGCCGGAAACCGAGCAGCGTGTGCAGCCCCAGGAAGAGAATCATGGCATATTTCGATAATTCGGTAATCACATTGACCATCGCGTATCACTCCACCCCACGCTTCAGATGTCCCCGTGTAAACTCTCCGCCCCATTTTTTCCGGCGAAGCCAGGCGTCCAGCACCCTGCGCGTCTCCGCTTCGCTCTCCGTCGTAAGCATGATGCGGCAGACGCCGCAGCCGAGCGCACGCACCCGCTCCATCTCATCGAAGAGATACAGCGGCTGGCTATTGTAAATAATATTATAACAGTCCCGGCAGACATTTTTCACCGGAAATCGCTTACCGCGCCGGTCGCGCAGCGTCCACTGCTCCGATCTTCCCTGGCAGGCGTCCAAAGTCCGATGCAGACAGCCCGCCGTCGTCATCATCGGATACCTGCCGTAGATCAGCTGTATGCTGTCAGAAGCGCTGATCTCCTTCAGCTCACGCTCATTCAGTTCGAGCGGATTCGTCTGCATGGAAATCCCCCGCTCTCTCCAGAAACGACGGCTCCGGCTGTTGAAGGTGTAGAGACGATACTCTGAGAGTATTTCACCCTCCCAGCCCGCTCTGCGCAGAAATTCATATTCCTCCAGGCTGCAGATCACGAAGCCGTCTGGCTGTATATTTCGCATCTGAGCAAAGCTTTTCTCCCAGCGCTCTTCCGTCTTTTCACGAAAAACCGGCGGCATCAGGATACAGGCCTTCAGACCCGCCGCATGGATGCGGGAAAGCTGCCCTGCGAGAGTTTCGTCCACATAAATACATTCCAGCGGGATTTCCGTATTTTTTAACTTTTCTGCCGCTGTGAGCACCGTCTCCAGCTGCGCTTCGCCCTCCACAGAGATATGCAGACACATATTCTCTGATTCCGGGCACACACACACATCCACCGGGGTTTCCCTCTGCTCCATCATCCTGGGGCTTACGTACACATGTTTCGACCAAAGTTCTCTCTGAAAAGTCTGCTGTCGGGTTTTCTCTCCCCTCGTATCCTCATCCGCGGAAATTATCGACAGCCTTGCTGCCCCCTGCGAGTTCTCGTTCGCAGAAATTATCGACGCCCCTGTCGCATCCTGCGAGCGACCATCCGCCGTGTCTTCGCACGACTCCGCTGCGTCTCTGCGGTACGGCGCAAGCATGCGCTCGCGCAGCGCGGCAAGACCCTCCCTGCGCAGACTGTTCAGCGCGCTCACCGGCACGAAAATATCCCCTTCTGTCCGAATCACGAGCGTCTTCCACTGAAATGCGGTTCCGCCCGTCTTGCGAAGCTGTCGCTCCAGCTGCGCGACTTCCATCGGCTGCTTCTGTGCTCTCTGCACACGCTCTCCGTGCACTGTCGCGGAAACGTCACCGCAGGACAGCGTAAGCTCCAGCGGCTCGCCCTCCCGTGCGCGCAGCTCCCCGTCGATGGCAATACTCCGCTCGTGCTCCACATATGCTTCATGAAGCGCTGCGATACGCTTCTCATAGTCCTGCTTTTCCCGCTCTGACATGCCTGTATCCCGCAGAGCCATCATGTTCCGGCCATTATGCTGTTCATAATATCCCCGCGAGAAGCCGTCCCGGTTAAATAAGAGCAGCAATTCCCGCCGGTCCTCCTCCGCTACGCGATAGCCCTCCGCACCGCGCTCCAGATAGCGATCTGCATATTTCCGGTAAATGCGCGTGACCCCGGCCACGTACTCCGGGCGCTTCATCCGCCCCTCGATCTTCAGCGAGGAGACGCCCACCCCGGCCAGCTGTGGAATGAGGTCGATCGCGCAGATATCCTTCGGACTCAAAAGCGCCTGCTCCCCCTTCCGGGATCGAAGCTTCCCTTCCTCATCCAACGCCTCGTAGAGGAGGCGGCAGGGCTGCGCGCAGCGCCCACGATTGCCGCTGCGCCCGCCGAGCAGACTGCTGAACAGGCACTGTCCGGAATAGCAATAGCAGAGCGCGCCGTGCACAAAGCTCTCGAGCTCCATATCGCAGGTCTCATGAATCTTCTGAATCTCCTCGAGGGAAAGTTCGCGCGACAGCACCGCCCTCTGTACGCCCAGCTCCTGTAAAAGCACAAGTCCTCCCGCGCCGCAGAGCGTCATCTGCGTACTCGCATGCAGCGGCAGCCCCGGGAACCACTCCCGAAGAGCGAGAAGCGCCCCCATATCCTGCACCAGCATCGCGTCCACGCCGCGCTCATACAAGGGCTTCATATAAGGAAACAATTCTTTCTCAAGCTCGCGCTCTTTCAGCAGTGTGTTGACTGTCAGATAAAAGCGGACGCCATAGCTGTGCGCATAATCGATCGCAGCGAGAAGTCCGTCCTGGTCAGGATTCTGCGCGTAGGCTCTGGCCCCGAAACGGTTTCCTCCCATATAGACCGCGTCCGCGCCCGCATTCACCGCCGCCTTAAGGCTCTCCATGGAGCCTGCCGGGGCAAGTATTTCCAGTTTATTTCTATCCATCTTTCCGGCTCCGCTGTTCATGAAAGGCCAGCTCCTTCGGGCTGGCCTCTCGACTCATCTGTATCTTCTGTTTCCCTGCTGACTCTGCTTCTCCTTCTCCTCGAGCTTTTTCTCGAGCTCCTCGATCCGCTTCGTCAGATTTTCCTTCTCCATCCGCGCGTCGATCAGATCGTGCTTCAGGCTGTAGAGCTCCTTCTCGCGGCTCTCTGCCTCCCGCTCAAGCCGTTCCTTCTCATCCTTCATCTTGAAGTACTCGTCCGCAAGGTTCATATTCTTCAGGAGCTGCTTCTCCTCCGTGGCGAGCCTGCGATAGCCCTCCATCTGCGAAACCTGCTCCTCCATCTCGTTCAGGTAAACCGCGACTCTCTGCAGATACGCGGTGCTCTCGTAGCCGCTGATCGTATAGACCTTTCCGTTAATCAGCACATCAGCTGTATTTTTCTTCGCCATAAACCGCGCGCCTCCCCAGTCGTTCTTTTATCTATAGTATCCGATTTAACCGGGAAAAGCAATCCCCAAATGCTGATACGCGCGCTCCGAGGCCACGCGTCCCCGCGGCGTGCGGTTCAGAAAACCGTTCTGCAGAAGGTAGGGCTCATAGACGTCCTCGAGCGTCCCCGCGTCCTCGCCGAGCGCCGCCGCCAGCGTGTCAAGCCCCACAGGTCCTCCGGCGAACTTCTCGATAATCGTCCGCAGAATCAGCCGGTCCGACTGATCGAGCCCGTGACGGTCCACCTCCAGGAGATCAAGCGCGAGGGAGGCTACTTCCTCCGTGATTCTTCCATCATACTTCACCTGCGCGAAATCACGCACCCGCTTCAGCAGACGGTTCGCCAGACGCGGCGTCCCGCGCGAGCGGCGCGCCAGCTCGACAGCTCCCTCCCGCTCGATCTCCACCTTCAGCACCTCGGCGGAGCGCAGGATGATCGTCGTCAGCTCCTCCACTGTATAATACTCCAGATGGTGCACCACGCCGAAGCGGTCGCGCAGCGGCGCCGTCAGGAGCCCTGCCCGCGTCGTCGCGCCGACGAGCGTGAAGCGCGGCAGGTCGAGACGGATGCTGCGCGCGGTAGCGCCCTTTCCGATCAGAATGTCGATCGCATAGTCCTCCATCGCCGGATAGAGCACCTCCTCGACCTGCCGGTTCAGACGGTGAATCTCATCCACAAAGAGCACATCGCCCTCCTGGAGATTATTGAGAATCGCGGCCATCTCGCCCGGCTTCTCGATCGCAGGGCCGCTCGTCACCTTCATATGCGTACCCATCTCATTCGCGATGATCCCGGCCAGCGTCGTCTTACCCAGGCCCGGCGGGCCGTAGAATAGCACATGGTCCAACGCCTCGCCGCGGGATTTCGCCGCCTCGATATAAATTTTCAGATTCGTCTTCGCCCGTTCCTGGCCAATATATTCCGCAAGACTCTGCGGCCGGAGGCTTCCCTCGATGCGAATGTCCTCCTGCGCCTCCTCCGTGGCGATGATTCTGCGATTTTCCATTTTCTGTATTCCTTTATCTGATATGCCGCAGCGCTTCTCTGAGCAGCCGCTCCACATCCATATCCTCCGTCAGCTCCACCGCGCGCACCGCCCTGAGCGCCTCCGTGCCGCCGTAACCGAGCGCCACCAGCGCCTCCACCGCATCCTGCAGCATCCCGTCCTCCGCGGCGGCGGCCTCCGATGTGAGCGTGTCCGCGCCCAGCTTTCGCTCCAGCGCATCCTCCAGATCCAGGCGATCCTTCAGATCAAGAATGATCTTCTGCGCCGTCTTCGCGCCGATCCCCGGCGTCTTTGCGATCTTCTTCGCATCGTCCGCCAGCACCGCAAAACGCAGCTCGTCCGCGCCCAGCGCCGACATGATGGAAAGCCCGGCCTTCGGACCCACGCCGCTGACCCCAATCAGCATCTTAAACATCGCGAGATCATCCCGCGTCAGAAAGCCGAACAGCACGACCGCGTCCTCGCGCAGCTGCATATACGTATATAGCTTCAGTTCCCGGCCGGTTCCGCCGATCTCCGACAGGAGCTGTTCCGGCACGAGCAGCTCATAGCCGACGCCGTTCACATCCAGTACCAGACCGCCCTCATAGATCTCCTCCACGCGGCCTCTCAGAAAACCGATCATAAGTCCTCCTGTATTCTGATCCCATCATAGCACGTAGCCCGGCGAAAAGCAACCATATGTTCGATTTCTTTTCTCACCGGCCATGCTGTTTTTCCTCCGGAAGCTGTACGGAGAAGGTATTCCGCCCATTCGCACTCTGCGCCCAGATCTTTCCCCCGTGCTCTTCCACGATGCTGCGGGCGATCGCAAGGCCAAGTCCATAGCTGCCGGAAGCGCTCCGCGCGCTGTCCGTCCTGTAAAAGCGCTTGAAAATATTCTCAAGATCCGCCCCGGATATCGACTCACCGGAGCTGATCACCTGAAGAATGCAGCTCCCGTGATGCTGTCGATGCAGACTCACGATCACCTCAGAACCGTCCGACGCGTACTTGCAGGCGTTGTCGAGCAGTATGTCCACGACCTCTTTCAGATGGGACGCGCTCCCGTTTACCAGAATCCCCTCCTCAATCTCCTCCTGCAGCGCCAGTCCCCGTTCAAAAAACAGGGGTTCAAAAGGAAGCAGCGCATCTGAGACGAGCGCGGAGAAATCAAATACGCAAAAACTGTCCCGGATCGTCCCGTTTCCCGCACGGGCCAGCTCCAGCAGATTCTCCACCAGAGCGCGCATCTCCTTCGCCTCCGCGAGCACACTGTCCGTAAAGCGAAGCTTCTCTTCTTCTCCGTATGCCGGATCCTTCAGGAGCTCCGCGTTTGTCATAATCACGGTCAGCGGCGTCTTCAGCTCGTGCGAAGCGTCGGAAACAAACTGCTCCTGCTCCTGCCAGGCCTTATCTACCGGCCGCACCGCCCAGCGCGCGAGCAGGACGCTGACCCCCAAAAATATAAAGAAAGCGAAGATCCCGATTATGACACAGTTCCGCACCAGCGCGTTCACGGTGCTGATCTCACTGGAAACATCGGCGAACACGATGTATTCCATGCCCGTCACATCCGCACGATAATAGCGCAGCTCATAATCCCGGAGAAGACCCGTCTGCTCCGTAGACTCCAGCACCGTCTCGATCAGAAAATAGAGCGTCTCCGTCGAGTAGCTGAAGGACGGCTGTCCGTCCGCGAGATCATAGTCCTCATCATTCAGGACCACGATAATCCTGCCACCCGTAATCTGCACAACAAAATAAGGCAGACTCACATCGCTGTCCCCGGACCAGGACGCGCGGAACGGACTTTCGGCAATCTCACCCATCATCTGCACATTCTTCTCTCTCAGATTCGACTGTGTGAAATAGATGATCGTCCCGAACACCAGAGTCAGCATCAGTGTGATGATCGTCATATTGATCAGGACAAAGCTCCGCTTCAGCTTTTTCAGCATGGCGCGCTCACCTCCAGATGATAACCCAGCCTGCGGATCGCCTCGATCCGTACATCTGACCCGATGCGAGTGAGCTTCTTCCGCAGAAAACCAATATAGACGTCCACGCTGTTGTCGACCACATCAGCCTCGCCGCCCCACACCCGTGTGAGCAGCTGCTCCTTGCTGATATTGCGCTCGCCGGACTTCAGAAGGCAGCGCATCATATCAAATTCCCGCGCAGAGAGGCGCACGCTCTTCTCCCCACAGATCAGCATGCCGGTGTCGAGATCCAGAGACGTATTTCCGAAGGAAAGCTCCGCCACCTGATTTCCCTGCCTCCGCAGCAGTGCGTGAATACAGGCAAGCAGCTCGCGCTTGTCAAAGGGCTTCGTCAGATAATAATCCGCGCCCGCATCAAGGCCCTCCACACGGTCCTTGAGCTGCGACCGCGCGGTCAGCATCAGGATCGGCGTCGTGTTCCGCGCCTCACGCAGCAGCCGCGCCACCTCGTAACCATTCAGCCCGGGCAGCATCACGTCGAGGATCAGCAGGTCGTAGATGTCCATTTTCGCGTATTCCAGTCCCTCCGCTCCGTCGTAGACGGCCTCCACCTCATAGCCCTGGGCTGTGAGCAGCGTCCGGATGGAATCGGACAGCAGTTTTTCGTCTTCAATGATCAGAATTCTCATGGCTCCATTATATCTGTTCAAAAGACGCAAGTCAAACAGGGAAAGGAGCGATTGGTTCACAATTATTTCACCAATCTTTTAGTGTATTTTTAGCGAGCGCCCATACAATAAAGCCATCAAGAACAAAAACCACGAGCAGAGAAAGGAGCTTATGTATGTATAACGAAGAAAATTACAATGAAAATGGAAATGAGTCTGAATACAGGGAAGCAGTGCCGGAGGAGACCCCCTATGCGGAAAAGTCTCCTGCCACGGAACAGCAGACGCCGCACACGGAAGAGGCCACCTGGCGGGAAGTGCCTCCCACGGAAACCTCCCCAAAGAAGCAGGAAAAGAAGTCCGGCAATGCCGGACGCGGCATCGCGCTGGTGCTCTGCTGCGCGCTGGTCGGCGGCGCGGCAGGCGCGGGCGGTGCATATCTGATGACGAACCGCTCTTCATCCGCCGCCAGTACCTCCACCGTACTGCAGGGTGAGCGGGAGGCGACCGAGCTCGTGACAGCGACCGTGGACACCGGCACTGAGATGACCGCCGCGGAAGTCTACGCCGCGAATGTGAATTCCATTGTCGGCATCACAACCACGATCACAACGAACTATTTCGGCTTTGAGACCACATCGGCAGCCTCAGGCTCCGGCATCGTCTACACCTCGGACGGCTATATCCTGACGAACTATCACGTCATCGAGGATTCGAGCAGCATCACCGTCACCACCTACGACGGAAGCGTCTACGACGCCGAACTGATCGGCTATGATGAGAGCAACGACATTGCCGTGCTGAAGGTAGACGCCACAGACCTGTCCGCCGCGGTCTTCGGGGACAGCGACACACTGAATGTCGGCGATCAGGTCGTCGCGATCGGCAATCCGCTCGGCGAGCTGACCTTCTCCCTCACAAGCGGCGTCGTCAGCGCGCTGGACCGCCAGGTCACACTCTCGACCTCCGTGACGATGAATCTGATCCAGACCGACTGCGCCATCAACTCCGGCAATTCCGGCGGCGCGCTGTTTAATATGTACGGGGAAGTGATCGGCATCACGAACGCGAAGTACTCCAGCAGCAGCTCAGGAACCTCCGTCGATAACATCGGCTTTGCGATTCCGATCAACGAGGTGCAGAGCATCATCGAGAGCATCATCGAGGACGGCGTCGTCGCCAAGCCCTACATTGGCGTGACGGTCACTGACGTAGGCAGCGATCTCCTGAGCTACGGTATGCCGGAAGGCGCGAGAGTCGTCTCCGTGACAGAGGACAGTCCTGCCGAGGAAGCCGGTCTGCAGGAAAATGATATCATCACGCAGTTCGGGGATACCGAGATCACAGGCAGCAGTGATCTGGTGGCGGCCGTCAAGGCAGCAGCAACAGGGGAAACTTATACGATGAGCGTCTATCGCTCCGGTGAAACCATCGAACTCACGGTCACGATCGGTGAACAGACCTCCTCCGCGCTGGCAAACGAGAGTACGGAGACGACAGCGGAGGAGAGCTCCTCTTCCGAGGAAAGTTCCTCTGAAGGCAATTCCGCCGAGGAAGAAAGCAGCCAGAATAACGGTCAGAGCAATGGACAGGGAAACAGCCAGAGTGGCGACCAGAGCAGAAACCCCTTCGGAAATTCCAGACAGTAAAACCATAGTGAAAGCCCCGGGACGGCAGCAAGCCGATCCGGGGCTTTTTCATAAAAACAGCCGGGAGACTTATTCGTTTCTCCCGGCTGACATTTTTATCTGTCTGATTTAATCCTCATAATCATCCGGCTCATCATACTCCAGAGCCTTGATGCTCAGACTGATCTTCCGGCTCTCGCCGTTGAAATCCACGACCTTCGCGTCGATCACCTGTCCGACCTTCAGCACGTCCGAAGGCTTCTCCACATGCTCTCTGGAAATCTGGGACACATGAAGCAGCGCGTCCACACCCGGCTCAAGCTCCACAAAGGCGCCGAAATCGGTCATGCGGGCTACTGTGCCCTCCACGATCGTGCCGACCGCATACTTCTCATCCGCATTCAGCCACGGATTCGTATCGTCAAACTTCAGGCTCAGCGCAATCTTCGTGTCGCGGATCTCCTTGATCAGGACTGTCAGCTTCTGACCGACCTTGAACATCTTCTTCGGATGCTCGACACGCCCCCAGGACATCTCGGAGATGTGCAGCAGACCGTCCGCACCGCCGAGATCAACAAAAGCGCCGAAGTCGGTGAGATTCTTCACCGTGCCCTCCACGATATCTCCCTCGTGGATACGCTCGAACAGCTCCTTCTGCATCTGGGCCTTTCTGGCTACCAGGATCTGTCTGCGGTCGCCAATGATCCTTCTCCTGCGCGGATTGAACTCCGTAATCACAAACTCGATATCCTGGTCCGCATACTTCTCAAGATTTCTCTCATATGTATCGGATACCAGGCTCGCCGGAATGAAAATCCTCGTCTCATCGATCATCACGCTCAGACCGCCCGCGACGACCTGGAAGACTCTCCCGGTCAGTACTTCGCCATTCTCAAAGGCCTCCTGCAGCCTCTTGCTGCCGCGCTCCGCCGCAACCTTGCGATAGGAAAGCTCTACCTGGCCCTCTCCATCGTTCAGCTTGCCGACCTTTACTTCCATCGTGTCGCCAACGGAGACCATCGTCCGCAGATCGGCATTCGGCTCTTTCGTGTACTCCTGGCGCTTCACAACGCCGTCAGACTTATAGCCTATATTCAAAATGATCTCGTCTTCCTTGACATCGATGACGGAACCCTCTACGATATCTCCTGGTCTGATTTTTTTCGCATTCTCCTCGTCCAACATCTGTTCAAAACTTAACTCTGACATTCAGTTCGAACCTCCTCAATAATTTTCTTTGGGGTGGATGCCCCTGCTGTAATCCCCAGAAGCCCAGCAGATCGTAATACTTCTAAATCCAGGTCCTGCAGTGTCTGTATATAGTAAGTATTCTCACATTCTTTTTTACAAATCTCAAACAACTTCTGTGTATTAGAACTGTGGCTGCCGCCAATCACGATCATGGCGTCTGCTCTCGCTGCAATCCGGCGAGCTTCGGTCTGTCGCTCCTCCGTAGCATTGCAGATCGTATTTACAACAGTTCTATCATACCCCTTTTCGCTCAGAATTTCAACTAAATCTTGAAATTTCTTGTAGTTAAATGTCGTCTGGGACACGATACAGAGAGAAATATCCCCCGGAAGGGAAAAATCCTCCGCCTGCTGTGCGGATTCCAGCACAATTGCCGGGCTGCGGCACCAGCCCTTGATCCCCTCAACCTCCGGATGACGGTCGTTTCCGATGATGACGATCTGCCTGCCGTTCGCGCTCTCCTGATCGACGATGCGGTGAATCTTCTTCACAAAAGGACAGGTCGCGTCGACACAGGTGAGCCCCCTCTCCCTTATCAGATCGTAGATCTCACGCCCCACGCCGTGCGAACGGATAATGACCGTCCCTTCCGTCAGCGCCTCCAGTTCCTCGCGGCTCTCCAGCACCCGGACGCCCTTCTCTTCCATATCCTGCACGACGACCTCGTTGTGGATGATCGGCCCATAGGTGTAAATCGGGCTCACGCCCTTCTCGACCTGCTCGTAGACCGTGTCCACCGCCCGCTGCACGCCAAAACAGAATCCCGCGCTCTTCGCCAGCTCTACCTGCATAATGACAGAATCCTTTCCACCACCTGCTCGATGGTCATATCGGAGGAATCCACAAGGACCGCGCCCTCGGCCTGCCTGAGAGGCGAGGTCTCCCGGTGCATGTCCCGGTAATCCCGCTCCTCAATGTCAGCCTGAATCTTCTGAAGGTCCGCCGCAATGCCCTTCTCCTGGAGTTCAAGGAAACGCCGCTTCGCTCTCGTCCCGGAGCTCGCAGTCAGATAGACCTTCACGTCCGCGTCCGGCAGCACGACCGTGCCGATATCACGTCCATCCATGACCACATCCGCCTTTTTCCCGAGCTGCTGCTGCAGCCGCACAAGCTTCTCCCGCACCAGCGGCACAACCGAGGACGCAGAGGCCATATTTCCGACCTCCTCCGTGCGCAGAAGCGGATTCACATTTTCGCCGTTCAACAGTACAACCTGCTCGCCGTCCCGGTATTCAATCGAAATGTCCGCGCCCTCGCAGGCCTGTTCGATACCTTCCCTGTCGTCCGGCGCAATCCCCTTTCTCAGAAGATATACCGCCATCGCGCGATACATCGCCCCGGTATCCACGTAGATATATCCCTTCTCCTTCGCGATGCGCTTTGCAATCGTGCTCTTTCCCGCGCCCGCGGGCCCATCGATCGCCACATTATAGCTCATGCTCGTCCTCCTCCCACACTGCGGGCCGCCGCTACAGCCGTCGACCAGGCAATCTGTAAATTGAAGCCTCCGGTCACCGCGTCGAGATCGAGCACCTCTCCGATAAAATAGAGCCCGGGAACCTTTTTGGACTCCATCGTGGAGGGATCAATCTCCCGCACGGACACGCCACCCTTCGTGATCACTGCCTCATTATAACCCCGAAGTCCTGTCAGGGTCAATTCCAGTTCTTTCATGGAATGAAGAAATCTGCGGCGTTCCTCCTTCGTGATCTCATGAATCCGTTTTTCCGGAGAAATTTCGCACAATTCATACATAACCGGCACAAGCTTCGAAGGCAGGAAGGCGGGCAGCACATTCCGGAACTGCTTATTCCGGTTCTGTTCGAACTCGCGCAGAATACGCGCGTCCAGCTGCTCCTCACTGAGAGCCGGCTTCAGATCCAGAATCAATTTCAGCTCCCGCTCACGCAGCGCGCGCGCACAGACGCTGCTGGCAGTCAGGATCATTGGTCCGCTCACGCCAAAATGGGTGAACAGCATCTCGCCAAAATCCCGGCACAGCTCCTTCTTCCCGTCCAGCACGCGAATCTCCACATTTTTCAGGGAAAGTCCCTGCAGCCCGCGCACCCAGTCCTCTCTCACATTGAAGGGGACGAGCGAGGGGCAGGTCTTCACCGTCTTCAGACCGAAGCCCTCCGCGAAGCGATAGCCGTCCCCGGTGGAACCGGTGCTCGCGTAGGAAAGGCCTCCCGTCGCGACAAAGACGAGATCCGCACTTTCACTGTGACCGTCGGTGAAGGAGAGAAAAAATCTGCTTCTTTCATCCGGGGAATTTATTTTCTCAGCACCTGTGTCTGCCCGCGCGATGCCTGACGGTTGCCCGGCCGCAGGAACTGTGCACGTGATCCCCATCACCTCCGCGTGCAGATGCACATGAACTCCCGCCCGTTTCATCGCTTTCTTAAGCGTATCCAGAACATCGACGGACTTATCCGAGCAGGGAAAAACGCGGTTCCCGCGCTCCGTTTTCAGCGACAGTCCCTCCTGTTCGAAGAAATCCATGGTATCACGATTCGTGAAACCGTAGAATGCGCTGTACAGAAATTTGGGATTGCTCTTCACCGCGGTGAGGAGCTCCTCCATCTCGCAGGCGTTCGTCAGATTGCAGCGTCCTTTTCCGGTGATATAGAGCTTTTTCCCGAGCTTCTCATTCTTTTCGTAGACATGGACGTCAAGCCCCTGCCGCGCCGCAAACACAGACGCCATCATACCGGCGGCTCCGCCGCCGATCACCGCAAGTTTCGTCATATTGACACTCCTGTTAAAAAGACCGCCGCGCCATGCCGCGCAGCGGTCCTTTTTTGTTAGATACTATTCATGAGCCGTGCCCCTTACACTGGGTACGCGCCATTTTCCGTGTCCGCCACAGTGGCATCCATCTTCGTCTTCTGCGCATCCCGGTACTTAAAGAAGTCGATCGCGACCTGCGGGAACAGCGCATAGGTCAGCACATCCTCATCCTGCTCTTTGTACTGCGCCATCTCGGTCTCCAGCGTCTCGAGCTCATTCGGCACCAGATCCGCCGGACGGCAGGTGATAACCTCGGCGTCGCCGATGCACTTCTTCTGCACTTCCGGGTTAAACGGCTTTACGGTCTTGCCATAGTGGCCGGAGAGCAGATCCTTCGACTCCTTCGTCACCATCTTGTAACGCTCGCCACCGACGATATTCATCACGGCCTGGCTGCCGACGATCTGGGACGACGGCGTGACCAGCGGGCACTCGCCGAAGTCCTGACGTACGCGCGGCACTTCCTCGAGCACCTCGTAGTACTTGTCCTCCGCGTGCAGATCCTTGAGCTGTGAAGTCAGGTTCGACAGCATGCCGCCCGGCACCTGGTAAATCAGGGTCTTGATGTTGACGCCCATATTCTTCGGATTCAGCAGGCCGCTCTCCAGCGCTTCGTCACGCAGCGGACGGAAGTAGTCCGCGATCT
Organism: Lachnospiraceae bacterium; assembly: GCA_020860645.1. Lineage (GTDB taxonomy): Bacteria > Bacillota > Clostridia > Lachnospirales > Lachnospiraceae > Hominiventricola. The sequence continues at coordinate 19,786 of JAJBTX010000090.1, forward strand.
CCTCAAGCAGCTTCGTGTCGTATCCGGTATCGTAGGGCGTGCCCTTGAAAGTCTCGACCATAACCTCGGTCGCCGGCTGGGAGGTACCCAGTGCGAACGGGGACATCGCGCAGTCAATCACGTCCACGCCCGCCTCGACAGCCTTCAGATAGGTCATCGAACCTACGCCGGAGGTGTAGTGCGTGTGGAGCTGGATCGGGATCTTCACCGTCTCCTTGAGCGCGGTCACCAGCTCGGTCGCCGTATACGGAAGCAGCAGTCCCGCCATATCCTTGATGCAGATGGAATCCGCACCCATGTTCTCGATCTCTTTCGCGATATTCGTCCAGTATTCCAGCGTGTAGGCATCGCCCAGAGTATAGGAAAGCGCAACCTGCGCATGGCCCTTCTCCTTGTTGGCGGCCTTCACCGCGGTCTCCAGATTGCGGAGATCGTTCAGGCAGTCAAAGATACGGATGATATCGATGCCGTTCGCGATGGATTTCTGCACGAAATACTCCACCACGTCGTCGCCGTAGGGGCGGTAGCCGAGGATATTCTGTCCACGGAACAGCATCTGCAGCTTCGTGTTCTTTGCTTTGTCTCTGATCTTTCTGAGTCTGTCCCAGGGATCCTCCTTCAGGAAGCGAAGGGAAGCATCGAAGGTCGCGCCGCCCCAGCACTCAAGGGAATGATATCCCACCTGATCCAGCTTTTCCACGATCGGGAGCATCTGCTCCGTGGTCATGCGTGTCGCGATCAGGGACTGATGCGCGTCACGCAGGATCGTTTCTGTTATTTTAATCGGCTTTTTTGCGATTTCAGTCATTTCTCATTCCTCCTATATCAAAAGACTCCAAAGATAGCCATAAACGTACCCGCCGCCACCGCGGTACCGATGACACCGGCCACGTTCGGCCCCATTGCGTGCATCAGCAGGAAGTTCGTCGGATCGACTTCCGAGCCCACCTTCTGGGACACGCGCGCCGCCATCGGCACGGCGGAGACACCGGCGGAGCCGATCAGCGGATTCACCTTCTTGCCGGTCGCATAACACATAACCTTGCCAATCAGCACACCCGCCGCGGTACCAAAGGCAAACGCCACAAGACCAAGCACAACGATCTTCAGCGTACTCGCCTTCAGGAACGCCTCGGCGCTCGTCGTCGCGCCTACGGAGGTGCCGAGCAGGATAACGACAATGTACATCAGCACATTTGCTGCAGTGTCAGCCAGCTGGCGAACCACACCACACTCGCGGAACAGGTTGCCGAGCATCAGCATACCGATCAGCGGAGCCGTCGTCGGAAGGATCAGACAGACGATGATCGTGACAACGATCGGGAACAACACCTTTTCAAGCTTTGACACCGGACGAAGCTGCTCCATCTTGATCTTGCGCTCCTCCTCGGTCGTGAGTGCTTTCATGATCGGGGGCTGGATCAGCGGCACCAGCGCCATGTAGGAGTAGGCCGCCACCGCGATCGGTCCCATCAGTGTCGTCTGTCCCAGCTTGCCTGCCAGGAAGATCGAGGTCGGGCCGTCCGCGCCGCCGATGATCGAGATGGCTGCCGCTGCCTTGTCGGAGAAGCCCATCAGCATCGCGAGCAGGTAGGCGACGAAAACGCCAAACTGCGAAGCCGCCCCCAGAAGGAAGCTCTTCGGATTCGCGATCAGCGGTCCAAAGTCCGTCATCGCGCCGACGCCCATGAAAATCAGCGACGGAAGGATCGCCCACTCGTCCAGTACATAGAAATAGTAGAGAAGTCCGCCGGTTCCGTTCGAGGACTCCTCAACCGACATCATAATATCCGGATAAATATTTACCAGCAGCATACCGAAAGCGATCGGGACCAGCAGCAGCGGCTCGAATTCCTTTACGATAGCCAGGTAGAGGAACACACAGGCGACCACAATCATCACGTAGTTGCCCCACGTCAGATTAAAAAACGCGGTCTGATGGATGAGGTTCCCCAATGTATCAGCAATATAACTCATTTTGTAACCTCCGATTTATTCGTATGTCAGCATCCCCACGTCAGTTCATCGTAGCAAGGATATCGCCGGACTCCACCGCGTCGCCGACTGCCACGTCGATGCTGGCCACCGTGCCGGCCTCCGGCGCGACCACCGGAATCTCCATCTTCATGGCTTCCAGAATCACGATCGTATCACCCGCATTTACGCTCTGACCGACCTTCGCCTCCACCTTGAAGACCTTGCCCGGCACAGATGCCGTCACCTCAATGGAGCCGCCGCCTGCAGGAGCCGCTTCCTTTGCCGGAGCCGGGGCAGCCGCCGGAGCAGCCTTCGGCGCTGCCTTCGGAGCCGCTGCCCGCACGGGAGCGCTGCCTGCGCCGCCTTCCTCTACAGTCACATCATATACAGTTCCGTTTACGGTAATGGTATAATTTTTCATTTTTATTCTTTCCTCCTGATTTACTTATGATCTCTTCCATCTTGCGGAATCCGCGCGCCTGATCGAGCGCACGACGAATCCGTCCTCTGAACTGCCAGTGTATGCGCAGATGGCCGCGGTGATCGCCGCCACCAGCTCCCCGTCGTCCACGAACGCTTCCGGCTCTTCCACTACAGGTGCCGGCGCTGCAGCTGATGGCACTGCAGCCGGAGCGGGCTCTGGCTTCTTCTTGCTGAACTTCGCCTGAATCTTCGGGATGAAGTTAAAGCAGTAAATGACAAGGCTGATAAAGATCAGCACGGAAAACACGACGCCCATGCCGAGAATCGTGTTCATGCCGGCCTTATAAAAGATCTCTCCGAGCGTGTACTCCGGATCGATCGCCAGTTCGTCCACCACGCTCTTTGAGGTGAACTCGATCGTCAGGTCCGCCTCTCTCTCCGAGAATGTCATATGGGTGACCAGCGTGGCGCCGTCCTCATCCGCCTCGGTGATCTCATAGCTGTCCGTTGAGACGTAGTCTCCCAGATCTTCCATATTACTCTCGTATACAGAAAATGCGGAGGCAAAAGATTCACCCGTGAACGGAAGACTGTTGTAATCGACAAGATCCTGCGCATCCTCCTCGTCCAGCGAAGCATAATACGCAATATCCTCTTCCGACATGCTGCTCCAGCTTGCAATCAGGAAATCGGCGACAGCCTCCAGATACCTCTGGTCATAGCTGACGCTGCTCACAGCCGAGCCTCCGCAGGCCGTAAGTCCCATGACCGTCACGGCCAGAACCAGCACCGTCAGGAGGTTTCTGCATTTCTGTCTCATATGCTCCCCCTCGCTCTACACGGTTCCATGCTTTTTGCCGGGACGCTCTTCCTTTTTGG
>JAJBTX010000022.1:0-8998 GCA_020860645.1 Lachnospiraceae bacterium
CTCGGGCGGTGCGGCGTAGATTACCTGCAAGCCGTTCGCCTCCAGATAATTCACCATCTGCTCGATCCGCTCCCTCGACAGCGCGGAAAACGCCTCGTCGATAAAGGCCAGCCGCGCGCAGCAACTCTGCCGCGGATAATACTGCATCAGGCTGGCCGCCAAGATGATAAAGTATGGCGTCTGCTTCTCCCCGTTACTGGCCGACCCCTGCTTCTTTGACAGGTCCGCCGTGACCACCGCGCTGCCCTGACTGCTGCTGATCTCCATATCATAGGAAAAATATTTCCGATAATCCGTGTACTCTGTCTCATCCTCCTCTTCCAGAATGACGCTCATAAATTCCTGAATATCGTGCTCCATCTCCTCGTCATCCCGCATGGAATTCATGTAGACCTCCGGCGAATTCATGTAGTCTCTCAGGCGTCTGCAGATCCGGAAGAAGACGGCGCGATCCGGCTTCTCCTTCATGACAAAGCGATAGGTATCGGTGCCGAAGGGAAGCTGCTTCAGCTCCCGGTTGATGCCCTCAATCTCCAGCTTCGCGTCCATCACCGTCTCGTTGATCTCTGCGACAAAGTCGTTCATAAACGCGCTCTCCAATCGCCTGGACTGCTCCTCCAGCTGCGCCCGCACCTGCTCGATCTTCACGTTTGCGATCCCGCGGTACTGTTCCCGGTAAAAGGGAATATAGGCCGGACCATGCTGCATCAGATCGATCTGTGCGATCCGGCAGTAATTCAACTGCTCATTTTCCATATCACGTCTGCTTTCCTCCATCTTTTCCCGCAGACGATCCACCGTATTTCTTTTAATAACACGAAGACTGCCCTGACGCTTCTGCAGCTTCTCATATTCTTCCAGCATCGGGCGCTTCCATTCCAGGTGTCTGACGCACTCGCTCTCATACTGCTGCTGCATGAGATAAATTTCTGTAGCGAGCTGCTTCATCTGTTCCTCACTTTTCGACAGCTGCTCTCCGCATACAGCCATAACCGAATTATTATCGTTATTGCGATCCATGATCTCATCATAGTATTTTCTGGCGTTTTGCTGCTCTTCCAGTACCGTGGCAAAATCCGGATTCGCCTTTACGCGCTCGATTCTGTTCTCGATCTCCTGTTTTTCCAGCAGCTGCTGCGCCAGCTGTTCCGGCGCGGCAAAAGGATATGCGTCCGTCCTCCAGACCACCTCGTCGAGCTGCCCCGCTTTTTCGCGAATCTGATGCAGTTTTTCCCTGACTGTCGGAAGCAGCCCATCCAGCTCCCTCTTTCTTTCGAGCACCGCCTTTTTCTGCAGCTCGACCGCCCTTGAGCCGAGGCAGACCCGGGGGTCCTTCAGATTCATCAGTGATACCGCGTAGCTCTTCGCCAGCGCCCCGTCGCGCATCAGGCCACCTTTCGGGTGATCGTGCAGCTCCCTTAAGTCGCTGCAGAGATGAATCCCGTTCAGCAGATAATTGGCATAGCGGCGCGCATAGATGTTCGGGATCTCCAGCTGCTCCGCCGCACTGCCCGGCATGACCTGGGTCTCCGGCAGCTTATCCGTCAGCACGATTGTCGCCGTCCGGATCTGCTTCTCGTGCAGGATCTCCAGCGCCTGATGGCAATACTTCCCGTCGACAATAATATGGTGGCGCTTGTTCCCCAGGAAGGTCTCGATCGCCATGCGCCAGTCCTCATCCCGGATGTCCTGCACCAGCTCCGCAAAGGTGCGCACCTCCGTATGAATGCCCTGCTTTTCCAGTTCTCCCGCGATCAGCGTTTTTGCTGCAGTAATTTTCTCCGGCTCAAGCAGACGGTTGGATTCCAGCCTGGCAAGCTGCGTGGAAAGAGACTCCCGCTCCTCGGAAATCGCCTTTTCCTCATCCTGCAGATGCACCCGCTCCTCCTGCAGCAGTTCCTTTTTCCCGTTCGCGAAGCCGCACAGGCGCTGAAACAGGACGCGCTTCTTCTCCTCCTCATATCCAGCTTCCGCGAGATTTTTAAGGCAGGCTCTGTCCGCATCCGATTCCAGACACTCTTCCAAAAGCCAGGACAGCTCTCCGCTCAGACTCTGCTGCAGCCTCTTAAGCCGGGCCGTCTCCTCCTCGTATCTTTCGATCTGTATGCCGATTTCCAGCAGACGTCGTTCCATCACCTGAATGCCGGACTGCATTTCCTGGAACAAATCGTTAGATTCCGCCGCCTGCAGACGGCTGCGCGCGTATTCCAGCTGTTTTTCGATTTCCTCCTTCTGTCTCCCCAACGACTGCAGGCGCTGCCGCAGCTCCTCCTGCCGCAGCGTTTCCTGCTCTTTTTCCTCCTCCTGCACCCTCAGCTCCTGATAGAGCAGCATCAGCTCACGGATTCCCAGCATCCGCAGCTGCTTTTCATAATCCTGCGTCTTCTGCTCGATCTCCTCCAGCTTCTCCTTCCCTGCCTGCAGATCCCGATACGATTCCCGCAGCTTCTCAAAATGCTCCTTCTGCTCGCGCAACTCCTTCAGAGAATCCACCTTTCCCGGTTCGAGCACGCATTCCTGGATAAACTGATCAATGTTATTCTCCGGATTAAAGGCCATCATTTTCAGAAGCTTCGCCCGGTATTTTTTCACATCGCAGCGGAGCCCCAGAGCGCGCAGAAGCTGCTCCGTTCCCTTGTCCCGCCCCATGAAATCGGAGGATTTCAGTCTCTTTCCGCCCACGGTAAGCTGGCGAAGCGGCGTCACATAGAACTTTTTGTCTTCCGTCCTGCCAAAATCCCGGTCTTCGAGTCTGGTATTCCCACAGACAAACCAGGAGGAGGACACATCGGATTCGCTGACGGATTCGATGCCTACGCCGACGGTCAGATACTGCTCCTCAACCGGCGACCAGAATTCCATCACAATGTAGCTGATCACTGCATCTCTTCGCAGATAGCGGTCGGCTCCGTTGCTCTTTGTGTCCCCGCGCACATAGGCCGTGACCGTCCGGTCCCGATCCTTCGCCGCCTTGTTGAACTGCGTGTTTCCGGTCAGCAGATAGGTCATGGCGTCCAGAATCGTGGATTTGCCGCTCCCGTTGACTCCTGTGATCAGCGTGGATCCCTCCAGGCGCACGGTGATGTGCTGAAAACGGGACCAGTTGATCAGCAACAGCTTTGTCGCCGTTTTCCTGTTATTCTGCTTCGTCCTCATCTGCCGTTCCATCTTCATCCTCCTCGTACTCCTGACCCTTTTTATCCTTCATTCTCTGATTCGCCGTCTCCACAAAGCGGGCGAACTCGTTTCCATCCAGCGCAAACTGCAGCGAGGGATAGAGCCGTATCAGACAATCCGGCTCCCCTACCTTCCCCTGCACGTCGATCAGACTGAACCGCGCAAACAGCGCCAGAATCTGCGTCATCTGCGTTTTGTCAATCGGATCCTTTAATCCATATTTCTCCAGCTCATATTTCAGGTCAACCACGGACACCAAAATAGAGCGCGCGAGACTCCCGGACCGGATGCGATCCACATACAGTGTCCAAAGCGCGCACAGCACAAGGCTCTCGGCCTTTTTCAGGATCAGATGATTTGTCTGGATTCTTCCGTTCTCAGACACGTCCACGCAATTGCGCAGCATGATCACCCCATTGTCCCGATCAAGCACCACGTCAAAACCGATATAAGAAAAATAGGTAGAAAAGGGCTCCGGCCTTTTTGATACAAAGAAATATGCGCGTTTGCTCTCCTCGTCCTTATCGCGGACGATAAAAGTCTGCCGGAGCAGCCGTCTGCAGATTTTCTGAAATTGTTCCTTTTCCGATGAAGTGTAGCTGTCCCAGTATTCCTGCATCTATCCTTTTTCCTTTCTGATTGTAAAGTTTCGTAGAATCATCTGATCGGTCTCCTTATAGCCCTCTCCCGGTTCAACGACATAGCCGTTCTCTCCGCTGTAGGCGACCGCCGACAGACTCGCCAGAATATCGTTTTTGCTCCGAAGGGGAATCTCCTCGCTGTCCAGCGTCTCCCGCTCTCCCATCAGCTGCTCCACATAACGTTTCATCTTCTCTCTGGAATACGGATTATAGGCCTCCTTTTTCTGCGCCCGCCTGGCCTCCTCGATCTGCTCCTGCGTCATCTCCTCGATTTCCGCAGCCTCGATCTTTGCAATCTGCCGCTGCTTTCTTGGATAACGCAGCGAAGCCATGTCGATAAACTCATTCCGGTCCAGAAGGAATAATCCGTTCATGTCCTGCGGCATATCGTCCTTCATGCCGATATCCTGCATTTCTTCTATCATATATTTGATGGTATGCTCCACAGAACCGCGGATATCCGTGCCCCGGTTGTAGATAAAGCGCATTCTTCCCACCGCCACATGCAGGTAAATATTAATCTTGTGCTTAATGTCCCTCATGATCCGGTCATAGTCATCCGTGAGAAATCTTCTTGCAGACTGAATCAGGATAAGTACCTGCTCCTCTGCCTCCCGTCTGGGAATCTCCTCCTCCGCCATACATCCGGTCACGATCCGCTCCATGATGTCCTCGTCCTCCTGCAGACGATCCAGCTGTTTCCGGATGATGCCGCGGTATACATGAATATTCTGCTGCTTAGTCAGTCTGGTATATTCTTTAATGAAACTTCCCTCACAGTATTCAATGATATTTTCCGTCAGACTCTCAAACGTTCCCTCGTTTACCATCCGCTCTATGATCTTACGAATAAAGGTGGACAGCCTTTTCAGCGCCTTGGAGAGCATTCTCGCGTTCCGGTTGACCGGAAGCAGAACATCAATATACGGATCCTGTTTCCACATTTCTTCATTTTGAAGCGTATTATAAATGCTGTAGATATAGCCAGAGAATTCCTCCTTTTCCGGTTTAATCAGTTCCGTCAGAAATTCGGCCAGCCGGATACCCGCCTCGGTCATCACGATGTGCTTTTCATAAGTCACATCATCCGCCTCTTCCTCCAGCCAGCCGACATTCGGATCGGACAGCCTGCGAATCACGGCATTGGCCATATCGTTATAGTTTTTATTTTCAGGAAAATCCTCGTCCTCCATCCGGACATGATTCTCCATCAGATAGATCGCCAGCGTGTCGCGCACTCTGCTTCTGGGAATCCGATATGAAATTTCTCTGTCATACTCATGGTAGATGATCTGCAGACAGTCCGCATAGATTCGATGATTGCTGTTGCTCGCAAGATAATTGAAAAAACCGGCCGGTATTACATCAAATAAATTTTGCATGGCATCCACTCCTCCCGCCGCACTCCCTATCTCATTCTAGCAGATACCACATATAAAAACCAGTCCGATTTACGCGCTTTACAACGCCCCGAAAAACTTATATACTACAGGATATACATACATTTGCAGCAAAGGAAGTATAACGATGAGTGAGACATTTACCGGCAGGGTCTGGGTGCTGGGCGACGATATCGACACGGACATCATCATCCCCACCGAGTACCTTGCCCTGAAAACGGTACAGGACATGGCTCCCTACGCCTTCTCCCCGCTGCGCCCGGAGCTCGCGGCGCAGATTCAGCCGGGAGACGTGATCGTGGCGGGCAAGAATTTTGGCTGCGGCTCCTCCCGGGAGCAGGCGCCAGAGATTATCAAGGCGCTCGGCGTGCGCTGCGTCGTGGCGCGCTCCTTCGCGCGCATCTTCTTCCGCAACGCGATCAACAATGGGCTTTTACTGATTGAAAACCCGGATCTGCGCGACGCGGTGGCGGAGGGCGACACCGTCGAAGTGCGCGTGGGCGAGAAGATCATCCATAAGGGCAGGGAATTCCCGATCGCCTCCCTTCCGCAGAACCTGATGGATATTCTGAACGCGGGCGGACTGGTGAAGGCCATGCGCCGCCTGAACGGACTGGAGGCGTAAGGCAATGGGACAGACAATTATTGAAAAAATCATCAGCAGAAATGTTAGACACGCCGTCCGCCCGGGCGATATCGTGACGGTAAATGTGGACCGCGTCATGATCCACGACATCTTCATCCCCTTCGTCGCGGACAAGTTCGAGGAGATGGGCTTTTCAAAGCTCTGGGACCCGGACCGGGTCGTCCTCATCTATGACCACCTCGTCCCGGCGAGCCAGGTCGATGATACGCGGCACTTCCGCGTGGGCAATGCCTTCGTGGAGAAATACGGACTGAAAAATATCCACCGCAGCGATGGCATCTGCCATCAGCTCATGACCGAGGCGCTGTATGTGAAACCCGGAGACATTGTGTTTGGAACGGACAGCCACACCACGACCTACGGCTGCGTCGGCGCTTTCTCCTCCGGCATCGGCTACACGGAGATGGCGAGCATTCTCGGCACAGGCACGCTGTGGATCAAGGTTCCGGAGACGATCCGGGTGGAAATCGAGGGCGAACTCCCCGCAAATGTCACATCGAAGGACGTCATCCTCACGCTGATCGGCGACCTCCGAGCGGACGGCGCGACCTATCGGGCACTCGAATTCTGCGGCGACACGGTGGAGCGCATGAGCGTCGCGAGCCGCATGACGATGTCCAATATGGCGGTCGAGGCCGGAGCCAAATGCGCGCTCTTCACGCCTGACGAGAAGACGGCGAAATACTGCGAGATCGAGCTCACGGAGCGCGAGCGTTCCCTTGTGGGCGACGCGGACGCATCCTATGTCCGCACGATCCACTACCGCGCAAAGGACTTCGTCCCTGTGCTGGCCTGCCCCTCCCAGGTGGACAATATCCATCCGGTGAGCGAATACGCCGACACGCCGATCGACCAGGTCTTCATCGGCTCCTGCACGAACGGCCGACTCGAGGATCTGCAGCGCGCGGCGGCTGTCCTGAAAGGAAAGAAGGTCGCCCCCTTCGTAAAGCTGATCGTGACTCCGGCCAGCCGGAAGATCTACGGGCAGGCGCTCGAAGACGGCACGCTCGCGATACTTGCCGAAGCCGGAGCGATCATCACCCATCCGTCCTGCGGCCTCTGCTGCGGGCGCACCGGCGGCATCTTAAGCGACGGCGAGTGCGTCGTCGCGACGAACAACCGCAATTTCCTGGGACGCATGGGCACCTCAAAGGTGGAAATCTTCCTGGCCTCGCCCGCGACCGCGGCGGCCTGCGCCGTAGCGGGAAGGATTGTGGAACCCTGAGCACCGGGACACCATGGATCATACAGCAGTCTCGTGTTCTTCGAAGACAAACACGAAACGATAAGCGGAAGAATCTCCAGGGGGAAAGACCAATATGTCGAAGAATCGAAAATGGCTTCTGCCGCTCTGTCTTTTTATAATCGTTATCATTCTGGAAGCCGCCGCGCTGTACGGGACAAGTCACCGCTCCCGCGGCGTCACCCTCTATTTTGTGCGGCACGGCCAGACGGACACGAATGTGGCGGGTCTGCTGGTCGGCACCTCCGGGAATCCGACGCTCACTGAGACCGGCGAGGAGATGGCCGCGCAGCTCGGCGAGGGCCTGAGCGATATCACCTTCGACGCGGCCTATGCGAGCACCCTGACACGGGCTTACGATACAGCCTCTCTCGTGCTCTCCGCCGCCGGGCAGGGCGATCTTCCCATCACGCAGCTTGAGGGGCTGCAGGATATCTCTTGGGGCGACGCGGAAGGCATGACTTCCGATGAGATGTATGAAAAATTCGGCATCAGCACGCCCGCCGAAGCCTTCGGGGACGTGGATGACGCCGAATTCGTCTCTCCGATCAACGCGGAGAGCAAGTATGATTTCTGTGAGCGCTTCGAGGACGCGGTCTTCGAGATCCTCGAGGCTCAGGAGGACGGCGACACCGTGCTGGTCGTCGCACACTCCTCCATGGACTTCTTTTTTCAGAAATATTTTCCGGAACAGGCGGGCGGCGGCGTCGAGAACCTGAGCGTCACCATCCTGCGCTATGAGGACGGTGCATTCACGCTCGTCGACTACAATGACACGTCCTACCTACAGTGAATAATAATACTGCTTCAGCCGCACCACGTTTCCCTCCACGCTCAGTCCCTCGATACTGCGCAGGAAGCTGGAAAAGCGGTTGTAGCCGTAATCCTTGGAGTCGAAGCCGCTGTAGTGCTTCTTGAGCTCCTCATTGATCATTGCAAGGTTGTCCACCGCCCCGCCGTTTTTGCGGATAATATTCTGCACCTCGCGCTCGATCATCTCGCGCGACACGCCTCCGCTCTTCATGACACGATAGTGATTCTCCTCGCGCACCACCTTCAGCGACGACATTTCCTCGGAGAGAAAGACGCTGAGCTTGGAATAACCGTAATTTCGCACGTCGAAATCCGGATATTTGTCCGACAGGCGCTGCCCGATAAAGCTTAAGTCCAGTTCCTCCCCGCCGGATTCATTCAGCATCGTCAGAATCGCGTTCTCTACATCGCTGATGCTCGTCACGGAATCCCTGTCGCCGGCGGTGCCCGCGTGATGCTCTGACCCGCGGTTCGCCTCGTTGATCAGGTTGAGATGCACGAATTTATTGCAGGCACGCGTCAGCGAGAGCGGCGTCTTCGACTCTCCCATGCCGAGCACGTATTTCTTCTCCTCGCGCAGACGTACCGCCAGCCGCGTGAAATCGCTGTCGCTCGTCACCAGGCAGAAGCCGTCGACTTTGTTCTGGTACAAGAGGTCCATCGCGTCGATGACCATCGCCATATCCGTGCTGTTCTTGCCCGTCGTGTAGGAAAACTGCTGAATCGGCGTTACGGAATATTCGAGCAGCGTGTTCTCCTTCCAGCCGTTCTCCTTCGACCAGTTTCCATAAATCCGCCTGCAGGAGGCGAAGCCGTATTTTTCCAGTTCATCAAATATCACCTGCACATAACGCGCGCTGACATTTTCCGCATCGATCAGCACCGCGAACTGCATTTTTTCTTCTATTTCCATTTTCTTATTTTCCTCCAGACTACCCCTGTTCTGAACTTTCGGTTTCTATATCTTCCCCGGCGATCTTCAGCAGGCGTTCGATCTCCTCCAGCGGCATGTCGAGATAGAAAGAAAGCTCGTCCGGCGTCACCTGCCGCCCGAGATCCTCATTAAGCTGTGTGATCG
>JAJBTX010000022.1:9008-23005 GCA_020860645.1 Lachnospiraceae bacterium
GCAGCTTATTCAACTTTTCCACGACCTCCTCGCCCCGGCTCTTATTTCCCTCATGCATGTCAAGCGCCGCGCGCATCGCACGGCGAATCTCATGCTCCAGATGTTCCTCATAGCCGGAAATCTTTCGCGACGCGGGGAGCGTGTCAAGCCCCAGCAGAAGTCCAAGATTTCCCTCCTGGATGAGATCCTGAACCGGCAGCCCCCGATGCGCATAGTCCTCCGCGATCAGAAGCACCCTCCCCATATAGTGCTCCGCCAGAAGATGGCGCGCCGTCATCTCGCCCTCGGCCGCACGCGCAAAAACATCCGCCAGCTCCGCTTCCGCGACGCACCGGGCCGCTTTCATATCTTTTCTGTACTGCTTCAGGAAAGCCTCCTCTTCCTCCGTGTAGGGCTGCGCCTCCACTTTGGGGAGTTCGAGACCCTCCACCTTGATATGCCGGGACGCCAGGAATTCATACACGAGCTGCAGCTGCCCCTCGTCAAATTCCATGTCCTTCAGGTACTCCCGCACGTCATCCTTTGTCAGCTTTCCATCCTTCTGCTCCGCATACGCCGACAGCGCCGCAAGGGCGGTGCGGAATTTACTCTGCTCATCCAATCGATGTCACTCCTTCTTCTATGATGTCCGCTGAAGCCTGTCTTCCAGGTCTCTACCGACGGAAAACTCTGATTTTCCCATCCGGCAACCCTGCCTGACCGTCAAAAAGCCCACCTCCCCGAGACTTTTCACTGAAAACGCAAGTATCAGCCATAGATCGCCTCCATAAGTCCCTGTCACCGAAAGCGGCATCTTTCCATATACTAACAGGAAACCACATAAGGACTGCAAACATTATGGCAACCAAAATAGTAGTGGACGCCGGGCACAACGGCCTGACCGACCCGGGCGCAGTCTACGAGGGACGGCTCGAGAGCGACGACACCCTGCGGCTCGCGATGGCCGTCGGCAACATTCTCGCGCGGAACGGTTATGACGTCGTGTATACGCGCACCGGCGATCTCGCGCAGTCGGTCACGCAGAAGGCACAGCTCGCGAACGACGCGGACGCCGACCTCTTCGTCTCCCTGCACCGGAACATGGCCACTTATCCGGGACAGTACGACGGCGTGCAGACGCTCGTCTACGACCTCGGCGGGGAAAAACTCGCGATGGCCGAGGCCGTCAATAAAAACCTCGAAGCACTCGGCTTCCGCAATATCAACGTGGAGGCCCGTCCCGATCTCGCCGTCCTGAGGCGCACCGAGATGCCCTCCATCCTCGTGGAAGTCGGCTTCATCGACAGCGACAAGGACAATCAGCTCTTCGACAGCCGCTTTGACGAGATTGCACAGGCGATCGCGGACGACGTCATGGACGCACTGGACGATACGCAGGTCGGCACGGTACAAAGCGTACCGGGTGTCCGCATCGCGCAGGCAAACGGCCTCCCATACCTCCGGTCTGAGCAGACTCCCCCGCAGGACGAAACAGATCAGACTCCACAGATGATGACAGGGCTGCCGTCTCAGGAAGAGCCGACACAGGCTGCACCAACGGAAACAATACTGCCTTCTCCGAATGAGGCAGGACCTCCTTCGCCGGAAAATGCGCCGCAGCGCCCGCTCTACCGCGTGCAGGTCGGCGCTTTCTACCGGCTGAGCAACGCCGTCGCGCTCGAGCAGGAGCTGAAGCGCATGGGCTACAACACCTGGATCGTAACCGTGTGAGTCAGTCTCTTCCCCGCAGCCGCTCAAGCCGTTCCTTCAGAGCGCGCTCCGCGCCGATATCCGTCGGCTCATAGAAGCGCTCGCCGAGCAGCTCGTCCGGCAGGTACTGCTGTTTTACGTAGTGCTCCGGAAAGTCATGCGCGTAGAGATAACCGGTGCCGCGTCCCAGCTTCGCCGAACCGCCGTAGTGGGCGTCCTGCAGGTGAGAGGGTACGGTCGTGGTCGTCTTCGCTGCGGCCGCCATCGCCTTCTCGATCGCGTTGTTCGCGGCGTTGCTCTTCGGCGCGCAGGCGATATAGCAGACCGCCTGCGACAGGATGATCTGCGCCTCCGGCATGCCGACGCGCTCCACAGCCTGCGCCGCGGCCACTGCCACCTGCAGCGCCTGCGGGTCCGCGTTCCCAACGTCCTCCGAGGCGCAGATCATCATGCGGCGCGCGATAAACTTGATATCCTCGCCTGCATAGAGCATCTTCGCGAGGTAGAAGACCGCCGCATCCGGGTCGGAGCCGCGCATGCTCTTGATGAAAGCGGAGATCGTGTCGTAGTGGTTGTCTCCGTCCTTGTCGTAGCGCACGGTCTTCTTCTGGATGCACTCGGAGGCGACGTCGAGCGTGATGTGAATTTTTCCATCTGCACCCGGCTCTGTCGTCAGCACGCCGAGCTCCAGCGCGTTCAGGGCGTTCCGCGCGTCTCCGCCCGCGATGTCCGAGAGGAAATCCAGCGCCTCCTCGTCGGCCACGGCGCCAAAAGCGCCCATCCCCCGCTCCACGTCGCTGAGCGCGCGCTTCAGAATCACCTTGATATCGTCCGGCGTGAGCGCCTTCAGCTCGAAGATGATCGAGCGCGAGATCAGCGCCCCGTTGACCTCGAAATAGGGATTCTCCGTCGTCGCGCCGATGAGAATCAGCGTGCCGTCCTCGACAAAGGGAAGTAAATAATCCTGCTGCCCTTTGTTAAAACGATGAATCTCATCGATGAAGAGGATCGTGCGCTTTCCGTACATGCCGAGACTGTCCTTCGCCTGCCGCACGACCTCCTCCATGTCCTTCTTACCCGCCGCCGTCGCGTTGATCTGCGTAAACTCCGCGCTCGTCGTGTGCGCGATCACCCGCGCGATCGTCGTCTTGCCCGTGCCGGGCGGCCCGTAAAAAATCACGGAGCGCAGCTTGTCAGCCCGGATCGCGCGGTAGAGCAGCTTATCCTTTCCCAGAATATGCTGCTGCCCCACAATCTCGTCAAGGCTCCGCGGCCTTAAGCGGGACGCGAGCGGCGCCTCGGACTTCATCGTATTGCTGCGCATGTAATCAAACAAATCCATGCCAGAGCCTCCCTACTTGTCGTCCAGCTTGAGCACGCTCATGAAGGCCTTCTGCGGGATCTCCACGTTTCCGATCTGGCGCATCCGCTTCTTGCCCTCCTTCTGCTTCTCGAGCAGCTTCTTCTTGCGGGTGATGTCGCCGCCGTAGCACTTCGCGAGCACATCCTTGCGCATGGCCTTCACGGTCTCGCGCGCGATGATCTTGCCGCCCACGGCCGCCTGGATCGGGATCTCGAAGAGATGCCGTGGAATCTCCTCCTTCAGCTTCTCACACATCTTCCGGCCCCGCTCGTAGGCGGAGGCGCTGTGGACGATGAAGGAGAGCGCGTCGACCTCCTCCTTATTTACCAGGATGTCGAGCTTCACGAGCTCCGCGCGCACATAGCCCTTGAACTCATAGTCGAAGGAGGCGTAGCCGCGGGAGCGCGATTTCAGCGCATCGAAGAAATCGTAGATGATCTCATTGAGCGGCAGCTCGTATTTCAACAGCGCCCTCGTCTCCTCCATGTACTCCATGCCGAGATAAACGCCCCTGCGCTCCTGGCACAGATCCATGATCGGGCCGATGAACTCCGTCGTCACCATGATCTCGGCGCTGACCACCGGCTCCTCCATGTAGTCGATCGTCGAGGGATCGGGCAGATTCGAGGGGTTCGTCAGCTCGACCATCTCACCGTTCGTCTTGTAAACACGGTAGATGACGCTTGGCGCGGTCGTGACGAGGTCGAGATTGTACTCGCGTTCGAGCCGCTCCTCGATGATCTCCAGATGCAGAAGGCCGAGGAATCCGCAGCGGAAGCCAAAGCCGAGCGCGACCGAGGTCTCCGGCTCAAACTGCAGCGAGGCGTCGTTGAGCTGCAGCTTCTCGAGCGCGTCGCGCAGATCCGGATACTTCGCGCCGTCCGCCGGATAGAGCCCGCAGTACACCATCGAGAGCACCTTTTTGTAGCCGGGCAGCGGCTCCGCGCAGGGCCGGTCGCGGTCGGTCACCGTGTCGCCCACGCGCGTATCCCGGACATTTTTGATGCTGCCGGTCAGGTAGCCGACCATGCCGGCGCTCAGCTCCTCACAGGGAATAAACTGCCCCGGGCCGAAATATCCAAGCTCCACCACCTCGGCCTCCGCCCCGGTGGCCATCATACGGATCGGCGTCCCGCGCCGCACCGTGCCCTCCTTGATCCGGCAGAAAATGATCACGCCCTTGTAGGGGTCGTAGACCGAGTCAAAGATCAGCGCCTGCAGCGGCGCGTCCGGGTCTCCCTGCGGCGCCGGGATCTTCTGAATCACCTGTTCGAGCACCTCCTGCACATTCTCGCCCGTCTTGGCTGAGATCCGCGGCGCGTCCTGCGCCTCGATGCCGATCACGTCCTCGATCTCATTAATCACGCGCTCCGGGTCCGCACTCGGCAGATCGATCTTGTTGATCACCGGCAGCACGTCGAGGTCGTGGTCGAGCGCCAGATAGACGTTCGCCAGCGTCTGCGCCTCGATGCCCTGCGCCGCGTCCACGACGAGGATCGCGCCCTCGCAGGCCGCGAGACTCCTCGACACCTCGTAGTTGAAATCTACGTGTCCCGGGGTGTCAATCAGATTGAAAATATATTCTTCTCCGTCCTTCGCTTTATAAATAATCCGAACCGCCTGCGCCTTGATCGTAATGCCGCGCTCCCGTTCGAGCTCCATGTTGTCCAGCACCTGCGCCTGCATCTCGCGGCTCGTCAAAAGCCCCGTCATCTCGATGATGCGGTCCGCCAGGGTGGATTTCCCATGATCTATATGTGCCACAATACAAAAATTGCGGATTCTGCTCTGCTCTTTCGAAGCCATGTAAGTTTCCTCCGTCCTTACGTTCTTCTAAGTAGCATAGCATGAATCCGCCGCGTTCGCAAGTTTCAATCAAAGCGCCGTTATTCCGACTCCGTCAGCGTATCAATCGCTTTTTCATTGGCAATTTCCTGCATTCTCTGAAGATAGGATTCATAAAAGCTGCCGGCGTCCAGCGAAGCGATGGCATCCGTCTTGACGGCCGGATGCTCCGTGACATACTCATTGAGAAGGCCTGTCACATACTGTTCGAGGATTTCCTCCTTCTCGGATTCCGTATCTGAATCCTCGTCCTCGCTTTCCTCCGGCGCATAATCCGCATACTGCTCCGGCGGAAGATAAAGACTGCTCTGCGAATCGTCCGCAAGCGCAATCAGACCGTCCAGCAGGCTGGACGCCGAGGTGATCCGCATGAAACTGTCAAGGCTGAGTCCCATCTCTGTCAGATACTCATCAAAAGCCTCCTCGCCGCCGAGATCATCCTCCATACTCTGGCGATCCGCTTCGATCGCGGCAAGATCCTCCTCGCTCAGACTCACTCCATAGGCGTTCGCCAGATTTTCGAGAGCCGCATAATACCCCGCAAGCTCATCAGCCTGAGAGAGCGCATACTCGCTGATGGTCTGCTCATCCGTGAAAGACGCGTCCCAGTCGATGTCCCCATCCTCCGTCAGCAGCTCCTCAAACTGATCATAATAGTCATAGTACAGGTTGATCTGGTATTCCAGGGCACTGCAGTTGAACGCCACCCAGTAAAAATACATTTCCGCGGGAATCTGATTATCCTCGATGGTCATGACAATCTCATCCGGTGCAATACCGGTAATATCCTCATATACATTACCGGTTCCTCCCGCCGTTTCCCCCGCGTCCGCAGTTTCCTCCGTCACGGCGGACTCTGTCTCTGCCTTCTCTTCCTGGCTGTTTCCGCCGCAGCCGGTGAGGACTGTCGTAAAACACAGGAGTAAAATAAGGCCTGTTTTTCCCTTCATAGATTTCTCTCCTTTCGTCGATTCTCTGAACATTTTCTTCCGGTATAAAGAATTATGGCTGCCGCAGCAACACCTGCCCAGGCAATCAGTTTATTGTAGTGATACTCGTAATAGACGTCTCCTTCTCCGATATCAGGCAGCGGCTGCGGATCAATCGGAAGCCCATATTCCGCCGCAATGCTTTTGATGTTCAGCAGATGAATGACCGGAACCCCGTCTTTTAGAAACAGCTGAACCAGGCCGGTTGAGCCGTCCCTTTCAGACAGCTCCGTCAGAATTCCTCCATCCGCGTGGACAATCACGTTGCTGTCGCCAAAAGAGACATCATTTCCGCCAATATTGATAAAGCACCGGATTTCCCCGAATTCCTGATATATCTGATACCTTTCCAGAATATTGGAAATCAGATCTTCATTATAGAGCTGATGATATCCATAATCTTTCAGTCTCTGCACGATCGTATCCACGGTTTCCTGTGACATTTCCGCGCCAACGTCGTCTCTTCCCCCGATCGAAAAATAATCGCTTTTATGCTGCAGCAGGCCCTCCGACACCAGATAATATTCCATATCCAGCCAGGTAAGCTCCGGATCGTTCGCGCCGTGGGTGGAGGAACCAAAGGAGGAGATCAGCAGCGGGTCCCGGCCGAGCCCATCGCCAGCGCACAGGACCGCGAGCTTCAGCGCCGGGAAGGAACCGGAACAATTGATGGCAACCTTGTCCCCTTCCTGAAGTCCCAGCTCGTGGAACATATCGACGACGACAGCCGCCATGTTCGCATTCGTGGAGGTGCGTTTCGCCTCAATATTTCCCAGCGTTGTCGTAATCAGGGAATAGTCCTGTCCGATCACACCCGTGCGGTTGATATCATTTTTCTCATCAATTTCAATGCCCATATCCTGCTTCAGACCACAGATTGCCTCCAGACAGATTCTGGTCTGATTCGCGGCGCTGTACTTTTCCGTGTAATCCTCCGCCTGAATAACGGTTCTGGTGCCGTTCAGAAGGAAAGTACAGACTAACAGGACGGCCAGGGCTGCGCTCAGCACTGCGCTTATCTTTTTCATCACAAATACCTATATTAAAATCAGCTGAAGCATGTGAATCAGCAATACTGTCACGAAGAGTGCCAGGAGCGTTTTCAGGATACCCTGCCGTTCCATCTGTCGTCCGAGAATCCCGGGAACCAGATATCCGATCGTCATGGATAAATTGAAAATACTGTAGGCGCTTCCAAAATAAAGCCCGGTAAACAGTATCTTTTCAAGAATCCCGATGATGATGTAAACGGCAAATTTTCTCCTGCCATAGAGAATCATCACATTTTCGAGGATCTTCACAATACCCAGCGCGAGCAGAGCAGCCACGACCGTCGCGGCTATCTTGGAAGGATCATCCAGGTAGAGGGCAAAATAAAACGGGACGATCATGCCGCCCGGCACCAGATCCGTGATTTCTGTAATTACCAGGGTGAGAACAAGAGACAGAATCGCCAGTTCACTCATGCCGGTTTCCCTCCTTCCAAAAACGAGATCATATCATAAGCCTGACCTTTTATGTTTCCGATTCCGACCATATTGCCGGAGCAGGACGTATGGAGCGCTTCTCTCCAGTCTTTCACCCGTTCCACATGCTGAAAGCCGGAAGCCTTAAGTTTACGCACCGCAAATGCCGCTCCCTCTCCCATCACAATAATTTTTTTCCAGGAAACACAGGGGAAAAACCAGCGTATAAACAGCAGCAGGCGGTCCGGACGGTCCGGACGGTGATTGTACAGAAATATGATCTCTTCCGTCTCCGGGAAAAAATGCCGGAGCAGCGTCAGTGTCGACTGCGGATCATTTACCGAAAACAGGTTAAGGAAGCTTCCGTTTTCGAACGGGTACATTCGGCAGGCGCCAAAGTCCTCCCTGCATTCATACGGAACAGCCGCCCCGCCGCCAAGTCTGGCTGCAATCGCCGAGACGATCGCCTCGTTTTCCCGGACAGTCGGGAGTATGAAATCTTCCGAATCCACGCCTTCCGCCTGCCCCTGCGCGGCGCACAGTATCACCTCGGAATGCGCAGACGCAGCCTTTTTCTGAAAAAACGGGTAGAAATTCGAATCAGCGGTGAACAGAAGTCCGTTTTCCGGAATGACAGAAGAAAGGCTTTCCGCGATTTCGTCCAGCGTTTCACCCATCTCAAAGATATGATCGTAGCGAACATTCGTAATGACATTCCAGTCGCCGTGGACAATTTTTTCCTGCGAAAATTTCTGAAGCTCCGGAGACACGGCCATACATTCAAGAATCAGGATTTCCGCCTTCTCGCGGCTGGCGCGCCGCATCATGTGTATCTGTTCGCGAATATTCGCCGGGCCGGAACGGCGTATCGGATGTTCGGCGCCCGCGGTATCTATATATACCGGCGTGGTCCCGGTTGTTTTGGTAAATACCCGATACCCCTGACTGCGCAGACAGGCGTCCAGCATCCGGCAGACGCTGGTTTTCCCCCGTATTCCGTTTACATGGATCACATGTAAAAAGGAAGACCTGGCATGGTCTATACACCGCTTTTCATATAGCAGCCATAACAAATATACAGAAAAAATCAGCAGCGAGGCAGCAATCATTGTGTTCTCCAGCGTTTATCCTCTACACGGGCAAAACAGCGAAATGCCGCAGGGACGGCCTCACGGCCGCCCTGCGGTATCTCTCGGTTCATCGCTCTTTCCGGTATCAGTCATAGTACACGCGCTCCGCGGGAGCGGTGTCCGGATTATGGAAGTAGGAGCCAAGCCCCTCCTCCATCATTTCATCGTAAGTCGGAATATTTTCAATCAGAATCGTCTGGTCCGGATGAACGGTGTTGTTCACCTCCATGAGCGTGGTAGCAGTCGCCACGTGACGCGCTACACGCTTTTCGATCGGCCATCCTTCCTCGTCGATAGGCGCATACAGCAGGCCATGCTCGCCCGCCTTGATAACGAAAATATCCTTGCCGCTCATCAGCAGTTCCTCATCCGTGATGCCGCGGATACGGTCGAGCATCGGCTCCGCAACCTCCACAAGGTAGGACGCCGCGTCCGAGTAGTCGCCGATCTCACGATGGCTTAAGCCATGCAGGGCCACAGGAGAAAACTCCATACCGATGGCCACGTCAAAAGTCTGTGATGTCAGCAGCATGGACGTCATCGCGGCGACTTCATTTCCTTTCTCATGGACGACGATCGTATTTTCAACCGTGTACTCCAGCTCCGCCTCATGGAAATCGAGGGTCATGTCAACGCCTTCCGCGTCGATCAGCTGCATGATCGCGTAATTTGTGCGCTCCGTCAGCAGACCATCCGCCTTGCCCGGCCAGTTTCTGTTCGTGTTACGAATATCGACATTGGCCAGGGTCTGTCCGCTCGGATAATGGATATAAACCTCCGGATCCGGCCAGGAATCCAGCTGATTCGCATGACGGTCGCCATAACGCCAGACCTTGGTTCCCCAATCCGTCTCGTAGGTGAAGAAGCGGGGATATGCCTCGCCGACACGGGTATTGGTCGACGCGCTGGTGTTCTCACGGTCAATAATGATAACCTTTCCCTGCGTAACCTTGAGGTTCTCCGTGAAAATATTGGCAGCCATGACGCCGGCCGGTTCCTCCGCATGAGTACCGCCCCAGATCAGCATACAGCCTCCCTCGATGCCGCTGTCAAAAATATAGACATTGCAGTCATTTACTGTTCCCTTTATGACGTCGCTGTAATCACTGAGCTTTTTGACCTCTGTGATGTACTCGCTCACCACGACCGGCTCCTTGTAATTGCGATGCTCATAGAAAAGGCATCCCGCCACGGACATGGCAAAGACGACGACCGCCAGGGAGATCGCTTTGACCGCGTTCAGTTTTTTCTTATCCATAACCATGCCTCCTTATTTCAAGCGCAACAGGCGCAGGATAAAGGGAATCATAATCATGCAGTACACCGGCGCTTCCTGAATGTTTTTTGTATCAATAAACGCACGTATAATCGCAATCAGGAAGAACAGGGTAACCGCATACGTACAAATCGTAAAAATCAAATTAATGCAAACCAGTATACTCAAATCTTACACCCCCAGGAAATTGCCCAGCTGATTGTTGAAAACCATTGCCAGTGTACACAGAGCCAGAATAAACAGCATGGGAATCAATGCAGTCTTTACGAAGCCCTTATAATAGTTTCCTTTGTAATCCAGCTCCATCACCGCGGCGCGTCCGACAACGGCGGTAGGCGGCAGGCAGTCGCCGACCGGCCACATGACAGACCAGGTCGCAAGCGCGATGACCGCATTATAACCGAGCATGTTAAACAGCATGATCAGCGGAACGCCCAGAAGCGGAGCAACCGCGTACTGCAGGATTCCCTCGGACACCGGCAGAATGATCCAGAGCGTCGCAAACAGCAGAGAGATCGGCAGAATCACAACGGCCAGAGAGATCAATCCCCGGGCGCCTGTCAGGGTCAGGATCTGGTTCAGAACGCCGACCACGATCATGATGCCGATCAGTTCCTTCAGATTTCTCACCGTAGTCACCGCGGTCTGGAAGATCGGAATCTTTACCGGGCTGCAGAGCAGGACAAACGCGGCTGAGATCATAAAAATCATCGGCAGTCCGATGACCGGCCAGTACGCGGGAATGATGCGGGCTCCCAGAATCAGGGCGATCATGACGATGAATGGTATGAATGTCCGAGGCAGGCTCCAGCCATCCTGTGCCTCCGGCAGAGTCGCCAGAATCTCGTCAACCTCTCCGTCGCTCTTTGTTCCCCGGGTCAGGAAGAAGGTGGCGAACAGCGCGCCGGCCAGCGATAAGATCGCCAGCGGTGCGGTGAATCCCACATAGGGCATATTTGCGCCGGCCGCGGCCATCATCGTCCAGAGGTTAATCGGCGGCATGGCCGCGCTCATCGCGGCAAGAATGTACACCAGCGCCACCCGGCGATCCTCCTCGACTCCCATGGCGGCCAGCACCGCGCCGACAAGCCCTCCGACCGTCAGCACCGTCGTCGCGCCGGAACCGGTGACAGCGCCGGGAATCAGCATCACAACCATCAGAAGAAGCAGGCAGAATATGCGCTTCTTATAGAAACGGGCGACGATCTGGCGAACCAGATAATTTACTCCGCCGCTCTCCTTTAATAAGGTCATAAAAAATGTTGCTGACAGGAATGTCAGACAGACGTCAAAATAATTAAATGTACCCTCCACCAGATGCCTTACGATCTCCGTAAAAGGCAGGGCGGAACGGGCATCGGCTCCCATTGGCAGAATCAGATGCGCGATCACGGCTCCAACAGCCGCGCTCAGCAGCGCCAGTTCTGTACAGATGTGCAGCTTCTTCGCACATGCGAAAATCACCGCGACAACGATAATCACGCCCAGGGAGTGAGTGAACATAGTCACGAATTATCCCTCCTCTATTCGAACCAGGCGGCAGGAAGCCTGCCGCCTGGTCTGGTAATAAAAGCAAGTTTCTAACTATTCCATATATTCACCAAGGCCAAGCGCGTCCTCTGTGATAATAATCGGAATATTATTGGCAGCGGCATAATCGGAAAACAGACCGTCACTGTCGCTCTCCTCTACTACCACGATCACATCCGCAAGCGGCATGATCGCATCGATGGAGGCCTGGTCCGAGCTGTCCGTACGGCGGGACATGCCCTCCACATGCGCGCAGACGATAGTCAGTCCGGCTTCTCTCGCCGTTTCGATCAGCGCCACGCAGCGATCGATCTCCGCATTGACGTCCGTACCCGCGGCGCCCATTCCCTTTCCGCTGGTGCCGGTCGTGACAACGAGCGTCTTCGCATCGCCGGCAGAGAAAGTATCACTGGTCAGCGTGTGGTCATCGACGGAATCGATACCCGCCTGGGTCGCAACCATGTGCATCATGACGGAGCCCGTACTCTGACCGCAGGTGGTCATGATAAACGGCCCCTGCAGCTTCCCGTTAAATTCGGCGCTTCCGGCCGAAGCCGTCTCCTCCGACGCATCCTCGCTTTCCGCAGCCTCTTCTGTCTCTTCCTCCGCTGCGCTTTCCTCTTCTGTTGTCTGCTCAGCCTCCGTGGTGCTCTGTCCGCTGGACGAGCTCCCGCCGCAGGCAGTCAGCGTAAGCATCAGTGCAGCGAGCAGTAATGCTGTAAGTTTTTTTGTATTACTCATTGAAAACATCTCCTAATCAATCCTGTCCGTTATCCGATTTATTTTTCTTTCTGAGAACAATGAATGCAACAACCGCAACAATGATCACAGCAACAATGCCAATCGCCAGAGCGGTTCCATTATTGGTGGTCGTATTGACCGGGCTCTCAGCAGGCTCCGTCTCAACGGCCTCCGCCTCGGTGGCATCGGTCTCGGTCTCGACTTCCTCTTCAGCCTCGTCCGTGACTTCGCCGTACAGCTTTGCCTGATCATCCAGGCTCGACTGGCCATAGCCCACCGCCTCAAGCCATTCCGTCGGATAGCCGAGGTTGCTGGAAGTGCCGTCCTCATTGATCACCATGCCGTCATAATACTTGGCGACGAGCTCCCAGGCGAAATCCCACCATCCTTCATAAACGGTGTCCATGTTGTCGCATACATACTCGGTCAGATACGCCTTTGCCGCCTCGGGGTCTTCCTCATACAGAGCAAGCGCTTCCGCCTCGACGCTCTCCTGATCCGCAAAGAACTGATCCTCATACACGGCCTTCTCCGCGCGGATGTCCTCATACATCGTATCCCAGCGAATGTTCGCGTAGTTGTTTACAAAGTTGAACGCCCACCATGCGCAATCCTGATCGAAGCTCTTACGATCACCGGTAGACCACTCCTCCGGCACTTCTGTTGTACCCGCGTAAATCGGGACATAGACCGTGGTGTCCGGAGAATCCTCTCCAAACCAGAGAACGGTGCCGATCTCTTCCGGCAGCCAGTCACGGCACTGCGCGACAAAGCTGTAGGAGCAGCGGTACTGCGCGATCTCGCGCTCCCAGTCTTCTCCGGTCTCCGGCTTCAGGTCACTCGGAACCTGCCAACGGGTCGGGTTGCCAAATGGTCCTGCCGCTTCGCCCTCCGTCATATCGTATTCTGTGCCCTCCAGATGATCACTGTAGATATCCATGATATCCTGAATCGTGACCAGCTCATCCGGGACAATCGAGAAATCATAATGGGTATAACGATCTACAATCTCAAAGTTCTGCGACGGCGCAAGCAGGCTGAATACGCGCCACTCACGACGGCTCGCGTAGAACATGTAACCATAGGGCTCCGGATTGAAAATCTGTGTATAATTGAACTCCTCACCTTCGGACCACCAGCCGAGCTGTTCCGCAAGCACGGTGATATCGGTGGACCACATGTAATTATCCGGATCGTCAAAATCAATCACGCCGATCCGGGAGCGGTTTGCACCGGTAAAGACCTGGTCGTCCGGAACTCTGCGCGCCGCCCAATGTGCGCCGGGCTCGTCGCTGTCAGCCGTCCAGAGCGGACCGCCGCCGCAGATCTCGAAAATCCAGATTTCATTTTCATCCGCGACCAGCAGGCACTCGCCTCCGTCACAGTAGCCGTACTCTTCTGCAAGGGCTCCCATGACCTCTATCGCCTCACGGGCCGTGGCCGCGCGCTGCAGACCGAGCATCTCCAGATTTGCAATGACAAACAGGCCGCTGTTATAGGCAGTCTCGGAACGACCGTTCCAGGTGAACTCACTCATCACGACGCCCTTTTCATTCATAAAGGGGTAAGCGATGTTGAAGTAAGTATAAGTTTCCTCTACCTGAGGAATCTGTCCGACCAGCGTAACATCATTTTTGGTGGCGGTACAGGGGTCATTGTAAATATCGACCATCTCGCCTTCCTCATGTGTGCCGCCCTCGACAATCTGAATACGATGGTCATACCATCCGTCACAGGTGTGCGCGACGATAACGGACCCGTCAGCTGATGCATCCTTACCAACCGCGACTGTGGTGCAGGCGTATGCGCTCAGCGGTGTACAGGCCAGCGTCGCGACTGCCGCAAGAATACTGATTCCTCTCTTTAAAAAATTCTTTTTCTTCATTCTCTTCTTTATTCCTTCCCTCTAAAAGTTTTCAGTTGCCGGTTCCTGGCATTTCCCCTCCTTTCTCAGTTAGATTACAGAAA
>JAJBTX010000031.1 GCA_020860645.1 Lachnospiraceae bacterium
TACTTGAGGAGGTAATGATTATGTTAATGACTGATGTTTTTGGAAGAAGTTTGATGGATGACTTTTTTGACGACTTTATGAGCCCGACCTACTACCGGGTGAACCACAGAAATACGGTACCGGCGATGAAAGCCGATGTGCGGGAGCTTGAAAACGCTTATCAGATCGAGCTTGATCTGCCCGGTTTCCGGAAGGAGGATCTGCACGCGGAGCTGAAAAACGGCTATCTGACGATTCAGGCCGCGCACGAGGATTCGAACGACCAGAAGGACAACCAGGGCCGTTACATCCGTCAGGAGCGCTACACCGGCCACTACCAGAGGAGCTTCTACGTCGGCAGCGAAGTGAAGCAGGAGGATGTCCACGCAGCGTTTGAGAATGGCGTGCTGAAGCTGACCGTCCCGAAGAAGGACGCCACGCCGAAGGTCGAGGAAAACAAATCAATTATGATCGAAGGTTGAGTCCCATTATCCCATTTTTTCCCCTTAGCAAAGGGGCTGGCGCGAAAAACGCGCCAGCCCCTTTTTGTCTGTGTGAGTTCAATCCGGCAGCCATATGGACTGCAGGTTTACCTGCAGAATCCCACAGGCATCAGCCGGGTCGGTCTATCCAATCGCGAAGGTCATCTCCGCCTTCGCGGCAAGTACTCCGTCGACAGTCGCCTTCGCACTGCCCACGCCGATCGGGCCTTTCTGTTTGATAATCTCCATCTCGAGCGTCAGCACGTCGCCCGGCACGACCTTGCGCTTGAACTTCGCCTTGTCAATGCCGCCGAAGTAAACGACCTTTCCCTTATTCTCCGGCTGAGAGAGCAGCGCGACCGCCCCGGTCTGCGCCAGCGCCTCGAGAATCAGCACACCCGGCATCACCGGCTCCTGCGGAAAATGCCCGTTGAAGAAGGGCTCATTATAGGAGACGCACTTCTTTCCGACTGCGCGCTTTCCCTCCTCGAGCTCCTCGATCCGGTCGATCAGCAGGAAGGGCTGACGATGCGGAATAATTTCCATGATCTGATTAATATCCATCACCATATTTTTTACCCCTTATACTTCTTTATCAGAATGCTGGCGTTATGTCCGCCGAAGCCCAGAGAATTCGACAGCGCATAGTCGATGTCCATCGTGACGCCCTGTCCCTGCACATAGTCAAGGTCGCACTCTTCGCCCGGGTTCTCAAGGCCTCTGGTCACATGGATGTAGGACTCCTGCATCTCCTTCACGCAGGTGATAAACTCCACCGCTCCCGCCGCGCCGAGCAAATGGCCGATCATCGACTTGGTCGAATTGACCTTCATCTCCTTTGCATGCTCGCCGAACAGGGTCTTGATCGCACGGGTCTCGCACAGATCGTTGTAATGCGTGCTCGTTCCATGCGCGTTGATATACATGATATCGTCGAACGCCGCGCCGGCTTCCTCCACCGCGCGCTTCATCGCCACGACCGCACCCATACCGTCCTCCGCCGGGGAGGTGATATGGTAAGCGTCGCTCGTCGCGCCGTAGCCGACGACCTCGGCATAGATCTTCGCGCCGCGCGCCTTCGCATGCTCAAGCTCTTCGAGAACGACGATGCCCGCACCCTCGCCCATGACAAAACCATCGCGGTCTTTGTCAAAAGGAATCGAGCAGCGCTCCGGATCCTCAATCGTGGAGAGCGCAGTCAGCGCCGAGAAGCCCGCCACGCCCAGTCGGCAGATGCAACTCTCCGTACCGCCGGATACCATCACGTCCGCGTCTCCGACCTGAATACTGCGATATCCCTCACCGATGGAGTGCGTGCCGGTCGCGCAGGCCGTCACCACGTTCAGGCTCTTGCCCTTCAGACCATAGGCGATCGAGACATTGCCCGCCGCCATATTCGAGATCAGCAGCGGCACCATCAGCGGGCTCATACGGCTCGGTCCCTTTGTGACCATCTTCTCATACTCGATCTCCGTGCGCTCCAGACTTCCGATACCGGAACCGATCGAGCAGCCCACCATGTAGGGGTCTTCCTTTGTCATATCGAGTCCGGAATCCTCAATGGCCTCCTTCGCCGCCGCGACCGCATACTGCGCGAACTTGTCCATCCTTCTGGCCGCCTTCGGATCCATATACTCCTTCGCCACAAAGCCTTTTACCTCCGCGGCGGTGTGCACCTTGAACTCTGTCGAGTCAAAGCTGGAAATAATCCCAAAGCCATGATTTCCGGCCTTCACATTTTCGAAATAATCATTCACATTCAGTCCCATGGGCGTGATCGCGCCCATGCCTGTTACCACTACTCTCCTCATCAGATCGCTATCCCTCCGTCTACACTGATTACCTGTCCCGTAATGTAAGCGCCCTTATCCGACGCCAGATAAACCGCCATATCCGCGATATCTTCCGGCTTTCCGAAATGTCCGAGCGGAATCATGGAGACCGCGGCCTCCCTTGCGCTCTCCGGCATCGCCTGCGTCATGTCCGTATCCACAAAGCCCGGAGCGATCGCATTGACCGTGATGCCACGGCTCGCAAGCTCTCTGGCTATCGTCTTCGTCAGCCCGATGATACCCGCCTTGGACGCGGCGTAGTTCGCCTGCCCCGCATTTCCCATGATACCGGATACCGAGGAAATATTGATGATCCTGCCGGAGCGCTGCTTCAGCATCGGACGGCTGACCGCCTTGATCATATTGAAGCAGCCCTTCAGATTCGCGTCAATCACAGCGTCGAAATCCGCCTCCGACATCTTCATGATCAGATTATCGCGCGTGATGCCCGCGTTGTTTACAAGAATATCGAGACGACCATACTCTTTGATAACCGCCTTGACCATGGCGTCCGCGTCCGCCGTAGCCGCCACATTGCACTGATACACGCAGCCATCCGCGCCGAGTGCCTTGATCTCAGCGAGCGTCTGCTCCGCCTTCTCCTTCGAACCGTTGTAGTTCACCACAACCGTGGCGCCCTCTGCCGCCAGCGCAAGCGCGATGGCGCGTCCGATCCCCTTCGCCGCCCCGGTTACCAGGGCTACCTTTCCTTTCAGCATACGCTTACTCTCCTTTCAACAGGGCAGTGACTTTCTCAAAGTCCGCCATCGTCTCTATATTATACATCGTCACACCACGATTAATTTTTCTCATAAAGCCGGACAGCGTCTTGCCCGGGCCCATCTCGACGAAAGTATCCACGCCGTCGGCAATCATGCGCTCCACCGACTGCTGCCAGCGCACGCTGGACGAAACCTGTCTGCGAAGATAATCCTTCACATCGTCCGCGGACTTCATATAGTCCGCCGTCACATTGGTAAGATAAGGCGTCTCGATCTCCGCGATCTTCACGTCCCGCAGTTCCTCTGCCAGCTTCTCCCCTGCGCCTTCGAGCATCTTCGAGTGGAACGGGCCGCTGACATTCAGACGGACCACCCGCTTCGCTCCTGCGCCTTTCAGCGCCTCGCCTGCGGCCTCCACAGCCTGCTCCTCACCGGTGATCACGATCTGACCCGGGCAATTGTAATTTGCAATGGAGACAATACCCTCCGTCTGCTCACAGATCTCCTCAATCTTCGCCGCATCCATGGCCAGCACCGCCGCCATGGCTCCGCCCACCGGCACAGCCTCCTGCATGTAAATACCGCGCTTCCGCACCACGCGGAAAATGTCCGGAAGACTCATCACCTTCGACGCCGCCAGCGCCGCGTACTCGCCAAGGCTCAGGCCCGCATTGACGGCAGATGTAATTCCCTGCTCCTCCACAGCCTTCAGAATCGCGATCTCCACGGTCAACATACAGATCTGCGTGTATTCCGTCTGATTCAGCTTCTCGTTCTCTTCAAAGCAAAGCGCCGGAATATCAAGCCCCGACGCCGCCGAAGCCGCGTCGAACACCTCGCGGCACACGGGAAACGCCTCGTAGAAATCCTTTCCCATGCCCACGTACTGTGCGCCCTGTCCGGGAAATACAAATGCAAGCCCGCTCATATCTACACCTCTTCAAAAAATACTGCTGTTCATAACAGCAGGCCACAGACCGCCTTCTTCGAAGGCTATATGCCGCTTACGCGCCATATGTCTGAGGCTTGATGGGCGTTCCGCCCATCCCGAAATGAAAATACAGCCT
>JAJBTX010000046.1:0-1369 GCA_020860645.1 Lachnospiraceae bacterium
CGTCTGATCGCACTCGGCGAGGGCGTGGCGCTCGGGCGCTGCATCTGCCTCGTAATGTTCTGCGCCTGGAAGCTTGTCTCGATCATTACCGAATACGGCTCCGGCTCAAAAGAATACAGTCAGCTTGAGCAATACGTGCTGAGCGATCCCCTGGACCCGGAAGAGGCGGATGATGAGCTTCAGCAGCGCATTGACCTTGCTTCCCTGCAGGAAATTAACAATGAAGCCATCGGCTGGATTGAGATCACGGGCACGAAGATCAGCTATCCGCTGATGCACACCACGGATAATTCCTGGTAT
Organism: Lachnospiraceae bacterium; assembly: GCA_020860645.1. Taxonomy (GTDB): domain Bacteria; phylum Bacillota; class Clostridia; order Lachnospirales; family Lachnospiraceae; genus Hominiventricola. The sequence goes on from JAJBTX010000046.1 coordinate 301, forward strand.
CTGACGCACACCTTCAGCGGGGATGAGAATGCTTCCGGCAGTATTTTTGTCGAGACGGCGAACTCCGCCGATTTTACGGATCTGCACACGATCATCTACGGCCACAACATGAATAACGGCTCGATGTTCGGCACGCTGAAGAAATACCAGAAACAGAGCTATTACGAAAATCACCCATATATCTTTATCGACCTCGCGGACGGCACGCACTGCTATCAGGTTTTCTCCTGCCATGAGGCGGAGACTACGGATATCTCCTACACGATCGGCTATGCGCAGAATGACACCTATCAGGCGTTTCTCGATGAAATTACAGCTGCGTCCCTCTATGACACCGGGGTGAGCGTCAGCACGGAGGACTCGGTGATTACGCTCTCCACCACGGGCACCGGAAGCGGCGCGACACGCTTCGTGGTTCACGCGAAGAAATTATATTAGCCCAATGTACTGTCCGGTTCACTTACAGCATCATGGTGCAGAAGGAACTGCAAAATGCGAAAATGCGGGCGAGACAGTTCACGAGATACAGAAGATCACATGACGCTGCTTATACTGCAGCGTCATGTTTTACTGTAAAGCAGTGGTAATTGTCAGGTGTCAATCCGAAACAAAAAGTGAGGTTGCTCTTATGAAAACTTACGAGACATGCCGGAAGGATTTTCCTTCCTTCTTCTATCACAATTATGTATATACGGAAACCCCGGAAGCGCTTCAGGTGACCTATCATTTTGAGATTCCCGGGCTCGCCTCCTTCTCCCCCGCCTGGGCTTTTCCGAAACCGGATGAAGGTCCTCTGCAGCCGGAGCATGACGCCCGCCTGCAGACCATGCTGTTTTCGCTGGGTATGGTGGAGCTCATCAGCTACTGGAAGATCGCCTGTCCGCCGAAGGTCATCGTCCGCGCGGGCGCGCTCGATCAGGAGCAGATTCTCTGGTGGAAGAAGCTCTATTTTCTCGGACTCGGCGAGTTCTTCTACACAAACGGCATTGAGGCGGATCCAGCTTCGTTCATGGCCAGCGGCGCGGAGGGCAGTCTGCCTTGCGGGGCCGCTCGCGGGTCACCGGCACCG
>JAJBTX010000046.1:1379-22931 GCA_020860645.1 Lachnospiraceae bacterium
TTGCAGAACAGAGAGGCCTGACAGCAACCAGGCGTGCAACACGGAACGACCCGCGCGAGCGCTCAACGGCTGTCTGGTTCCCGTCGGCGGGGGCAAGGACTCTGCCTGCACGCTCGAATTGCTGAAAAAATCCGGACTTCCTCTGAAAAGCTATATCATCAACCCCAGAGGTGCGACCCGGAAAACCGTCGAAGCCGCCGGCCTGAATTCCGCGGACTCCCTTACCGCCTCCCGCACGCTCGATCAGCGCATGCTCGAGCTGAACCGCGAGGGCTATCTGAACGGACACACGCCCTTCTCCGCCCTGGTCGCTTTCTCCTCGCTGATCACCGCGTATCTGCATGGGCTGAAATATATCGCGCTGTCGAATGAATCGAGCGCCAACGAGAGCACTGTGGCCGGGAGCAGCGTCAATCACCAGTACTCCAAAAGCTTTGAGTTTGAACGGGATTTTCATGAATACGAGGAGCGTTATATCGGCAGCGGCGTCTACTATTTCAGCATGCTGCGCCCGCTGTCCGAATTCCAGATTGCGAAGTATTTCTCCGGCCTTGGCTCCTACCACGATATTTTCCGCAGCTGCAATGCGGGCAGTAAGGCCGATGTCTGGTGCGGTCACTGTCCGAAGTGCCTGTTCGTCTTCCTGATTCTCTCCCCCTTCCTGCGCCACGCGCGCCTGACGGAGATCTTCGGAACAGATATGCTGGAAGATGAATCAATGCTCACGGATTTCCGGAAGCTGACCGGGCTGGCGAGTGAGAAACCTTTCGAATGTGTCGGCAGCCGCGATGAGGTGAACGCCGCGATCTGCCTGACGATCGAACAGATGGAGAACTCGGGCGAGCGCCTTCCCCGTCTGCTCTCCTGGTATCGGGAACAGCCGCTCTACGCCGCCTCATTTCCGCAGCGCCATGCCTTCGAGCGCCGTTATGATCCGGCGCACCTGCTGCCGCCCGCTTTTCTTAAAATATTAACCGATGAATGCTATGGAGGGGAACTGCCATGCTGCGCCGACTGAAAGAACAGATCAAAGAGAAAAAGGTACTGATCCTCGGCTTTGGCCGTGAGGGGCGCTCCACCCTGCGCAGAATTCTGGAAGTCGGAGGCTTCGGCTCTCTCGCAATCGCCGACCAGTGCGCCGCGGAAGCGGACCCTTCCATCCCCTTCCTGTCCGGGGAGCACTATATGGATACGCTGGATGACTACGATCTGGTCTTCAAGAGCCCGGGCATTGTCCTTCCCAAAGATCCTTCCGCATACCGCTGCCGCGTGACCTCCCAGATGGAGCTCTTCCTCGAGGCGTACGGCGCGCGGACAATCGGCGTCACCGGTACCAAGGGAAAGAGCACGACGACGACGCTGCTCTATCATATTTTGCAGGATGCCGGGCGCGACGTGGTGCTCGCCGGCAATATCGGCATTCCCGCCTTCGATATTCTTGAGAAAATCGGTCCGGAGACGACGCCGGTCTGCGAATTTTCCTGCCACCAGCTCGAATACATTCACGTCTCGCCGCACATCGCCGTCCTGCTCAATATCCACGAGGAGCATCTCGACCATTACGGCAGCTTCGAGCGCTACGCCGCGTCCAAATATCAGATTTACCTGCATCAGAAACAGGGCGACCTGCTCTTCTGCGGCGCCGACATTCTGCCAGAAAAAGGACGCTGTCAGGCACAGGTTTACAGCGTCTCCGACCGCGCCGCGGACGCTGACGTGCGCCTTGATGGAACGCAGATCTCTTTTGGGCAGAATTTGTTTCCGATTCCTGTCAATGATCTGCACATGCTCGGACACCACAACCATCTGGACATTGCTTTCGCCTATGCCATTTGCTGTATTATGGGCCTTAAAAATGAGGAATTTGACCGGGGCTTACGCTCCTATGAGCCGCTGCCTCACCGCCTGCGCTTTATCGGCGAACGGGACGGCGTCCGCTATTACGACGATTCCATCTCGACGATCGGCGACACAGCAATCCAGGCGCTGAAAAGTGTTCCCGCTGTCGGCAGCATTCTGATCGGCGGCATGGACCGCGGCATCGACTATGATGACCTGATCGGGTTTCTCTCAAGCCATCCGGTTCCGCATATCATCCTGATGTACGCGACCGGGAGGCGTATTCTCGATGAAATTCGCGCGCATTATCCGGACTTTTCAGGGCCGGAGCGCCTGCTCTATGTGGATACACTCGCCGAAGCTGTCGCGCAGGCCAGGGCGCTGACGCGCCCCGGGGAAGCCTGCGTCCTCTCTCCCGCCGCCGCGAGCTACGGTATTTTCCGGGATTTCGAGGAGCGTGGGGAAGTGTTCCGCGAGCTGGTGTTTTCCTGATTCATAAAAGAGCAAAGCCTCCTGCCGTGATGGGCGGGAGGCCTTTTTTTAAATTACAGTTTTTATCTGTCTGAAAGCTCCGATATCAGCAAAACGCCGGGAGCGTGATGGGAATACCGAACTCTTCCAGCAGACAGCTTTCAAGCTGTTCCTTATTCTGGCAGGTAGTCTTCCGGATCTCTCCGTTTTTCCGCAGGGTAAATTCCATATCAAGCAGCGACTTGCTGCCGTCCGGCGTATAAATATACAGAACTCTCTTCTGAGTAAAGAGACCGTCCGGATTGTTTGCAGAGGTAAAATTCAGCGGTGTGAAATCAACCTGCCGGAACAGATGGTCTTCAAACTGCAGAATTCCCTCCCATTCTCCCTGGTGGAGACGCTCGATCCGATAGTCTCCATCCGCCGTCGTGACGCGGAAGGAATCGCCGTATATCTCCTGCACCCCTTCCCGCAGGCACACGAGCCCTTTCGGCCCCGGGCCGCCGTAACCGACATCACAGTAATACCTTTCTCCTCTCTCCCGTACTATCACTCCCATATGGGCGACCGGCGGCAGGAAAGAGCGGTTCCGGATAATGCGCACCGCAATCGGATAAGCATCGTAACCGAGCTCCCTTAAAAGCGCGAGAAGAAGACTGTTCAGCTCGAAGCAATAGCCGCCTCTCTTCTGCAGGATAATCTTTTCAAACAGCGCCTCCTCCGTGAGGTCCGGCACCTGGTGAAAATCAAACACCGTCAGATTTTCAAACGGGATATGCTCCAGATGCGCGCGAATCAATGTCGACAGCTCTTCCTCTCCTGTTGTGTCGAAGACCGCCAGCTTCATTCGCTCAAAATAGGCTTCCTTCTGTGCCTGATTCATCGCTTTTCCCTGTCTCCCTTCCCCTGTATCTGTCATAGTTCGACTATATCATACTCCTGACCGTTCTGCAAATATTTCCATCGTCCGCGCTTACCCGTTCACGCTTCACTCCGAGAAAATCATCACGGTCTGCGCCTCGTCATCATCGTCCGCCCAGATCAGGCAGGTCGTTCCCACCCGAATATCGTCTCTGGTGACGATATTCTTCGTAAGATAAGGCGTGATTCGCGCGCTGTCCGGAATCCGGTAAACGCGCCCATCGGTAGCGGTCAGGCTCAGGCTGCCGTCGTTCTCCTCCGTCAGCTCCGCCGCGATCGCATACTGCGGCGTACGGCTGTCCTCGGGAATATTTACAATCACCACATAGGGCGTCGTCTGCGGCGGCAGAGACATCGTCATCTCCGGCCCCAGGTAAGCCTCAAAGCTGCCGGTCTCCACCTCATCCAGCGATACCGGCAGACCTGTGGAGGCGTCCAGCACATAAGTCTCCTCGCCGATGGTCAGCTCGATTTCCCCTGCCGAGGACACATCCGACTGGTTGTCGACAACAATCACGCCGTCATAAGTATCCGTCACAACGCCCCAGATACGGATCGGCGTCGCTAGGTCCGACGCGGCAGTCGTCTCCTCCTGCATTGCTTCCCCTGTCTCTGTCTCAACTTCTATTCCGGTTTCTTCCGCCCCCGCCTCCGGCGTGTCTCCATCATCAGCCTCTGTCTCAACTTCTGTTTCTGCTTCTGTCTGCATACTCTCCTCCTGACTGTCTCCATTCTGCGCACAGCCGAACAGCAGCATGGACATCAGCGTCGCGATCAGCAGCAGGCGATATTTATTCTTCATAATCATGCTCTCCTCTTTTCTCTGGTTCTACTCATTATGCCACAGGCGCGCTTTCTCAAGCGGTTTCGCCGTTTTTCCATAAGCTGCAAAAATGATCATTTCGAACAGCAAAGAATGTCTTCCCTGCATTTTTGCCTGTTCATTTATGAAATACTATGCTAAAATAAGAAAATGTACACATTAGGCGGATCAGTCCGAAGGAGATATGCACCATGCTCAGCTACTACCTTTCCCAGCTTCAATCTATCCTGTACGTAATCCCGGGCGCGATGGTCGCCATCATTCTCCACGAGTGCGCCCATGGCTGGGTTTCAGACCGGCTCGGCGACCCGACGCCGCGCGCATCGGGGCGTCTCTCTTTAAATCCCCTGAAACACTTTGACCTCATGGGAACGATCTGTCTGCTCATCTTTCACATGGGCTGGGCCAAGCCCGTTCCGATCAACCCGGGCTATTACCGCGACCAGAAGAAGGGCGTCATCCTCGTGTCCCTCGCCGGGCCGGTGACGAATTTCATTCTGGCCTTTCTCTCCCTGCTGATCTACGGCCTGACCCTGCTCTACGCCCCGACCGACTCCTCGCTGTGGTATACGATCCTTCTGATTGTCTATTACAGCGCGATCATCAATATCGGTCTCGGCGTCTTCAACCTGATCCCGTTCCCGCCGCTCGACGGCTCGCATGTGCTCGAGGAGCTTATTCCTGCCGTCGCGCGCTTCTTTCAGCGCTACCGGCTGTACGGCAGTCTGATCCTGGTCGTGCTGCTTGTATCCGGAGCCCTGAGCCGCCCGCTGTCGTACCTCGACAATGCAGTCCTGAACGGAATGTGGCGGATCATCTACCAGATCCTGATTCATCTGCCCACGCTGCCGTCCGGGGTGCTCTGATTCTTCTCATAAATAATCTTCAGTCCCTTGAGCAGCAGCGCGTCGTCAAGGATGATCTCCCGCTTACAGTAAGGAATCAGCGTCCTCGCGAGGCCGCCCGTCGCGACGACGGTCAGCTTTTCCCCGAGCTCCTCTTCCATGCGGTCAAGCATCCCGTCGATCAGCGCCACGTTTCCGTAGAAAACGCCGCTCTTCATGCAGTCGACGGTATTTTTCCCGATAAGCCGGGCCGGAGCCTCGAGACTGATCTTCGGCAGCTGCGCGGTGCGGGCGGTCAGCGTGTCCGCGGAAATGCGCATGCCCGGGATGATCGCACCGCCGATGTAGTTTTTCTTCGCGTCGACCACGCAGATCGTCGTAGCCGTCCCCATGTCGATGATCGCCGCGGGCACGGGATACTCGTTGATCACCGCGACCGCGTTCACGATGCGATCGCTGCCGACCTGCCGCGGATCGTCCATCAGAATATTGAGCCCGGTCTTCACGCCCGGCCCGATAACCATCACCTCCCGGTTCAGGATCTTCTCCATCGAACGCCGGACAACATTCGTCACCGGCGGCACAACCGAGGAGATAATGCCCCCGTCCAGCTCCGCGATCGAGACATCGTGCAGTTCCATGATGTTCTTAAAGCTGATTGCGTACTCAAGCTCTGTCCTGGTCGAGACCGTAGAGAGCCGCTCCACAAAACAGATCTCATCCCCACGGACGCAACCCACTACAATGTTTGTATTTCCAATATCTACCGCAAGTATCATATCCTGTTCTCCTGTCGTTTCATTGTGTTGTAATTCACGTAACTCCAGTGTAGCATGTTTCCCTTTACTTTTCTATCTTTTTATGTCAAACTATCTGGAGAAAGCCTGCAATTTTCAGAGTAACTGCGAAGCAGGCAGGCTCTTCAGTCATAGAGGCCACTTCATGAATTGCAGTTGAAAAGGAGGATTTCCCCATGCTGAAAAATAAATGCGTTGTCCTCGGTGTCACCGGGAGCATCGCCGCTTATAAGATCGCATCCCTCGCGAGCGCGCTGAAAAAGCAGCACTGCGACGTGCAGGTCATCATGACGAAAAATGCGACGCAGTTCATCACGCCGCTCACCTTCGAGACGCTGATCGGCCACAAATGCCTGACCGACACCTTCGACCGGGACTTCACCTTTGAGGTGGAGCATATCGCCGTCGCGAAGCGGGCAGATCTTGTGCTCGTGGCCCCTGCCACCGCCAATATCATCGGCAAGCTCGCACATGGCGTCGCGGACGACATGCTCTCGACCACGGTGCTGGCCTGCCGCTGCCCGCTGCTGCTCTCCCCGGCGATGAACACCGCCATGTATGAGAATCCGGTTGTACAGGACAATCTCACCACCTTACAGCGCTACGGCTGGCAGATCATTGAGCCAGCGAGCGGGCATCTGGCCTGCGGCGACACCGGAGCCGGGAAGATGCCGGAACCGGAGACTCTGCTTTCTTATATTATAAAGGAACTCGCTTACGAAAAGGATTTAAGCGGCAAGAAAATACTCGTCACCGCCGGGCCCACGCAGGAGGCGATCGACCCGGTGCGCTACATCACCAATCATTCCAGTGGAAAGATGGGCTACGCCATTGCGCACGCCGCGATGCTGCGGGGCGCCAGAGTGACGCTCGTCACCGGGCCGACGGCGCTCACGCCGCCGCCCTTTATGGATGTCATCCCGGTCGTCTCCGCAGAGGACATGTTCCGTGAAGTGACGGCACGTTTTCCTGAGCAGGACGCCGTCGTCAAGGCCGCCGCCGTCGCAGACTACGCGCCGACAATCGTCAGCAGCGAAAAGGTCAAGAAAAAAGAGGGCGACATGAGCATCCCTCTTAAAAGAACCCCCGATATCCTTCAGTATCTCGGCGAGCACCGCCGCGAAGGACAGCGCCTGTGCGGCTTCTCGATGGAGACGGAGCATATGCTGGAGAATTCCCGTACAAAGCTTGAGAAAAAGCATGTGGACCTGATCGCCGCGAACAACTTAAAGACAGACGGCGCAGGCTTCGGCACCGATACGAACGTGATCACGCTGATCACGAAGGACGGCGCCGAGGAGCTGCCGCTCATGAGTAAGGACGAGGCGGCGCACCGGATCCTGGATCGACTGCTGCTCTGAATTGTTACTCCAAGTTTAACTTTGTCGATAGAATCCACTCCGTCAGGATATGGTAGACCGCGGTCTCGATGGCTGACCAGAGGATGAGCGCCAGCATTGCGACAATACCGAAGATCTCACCCTGCTCCAGCAGTGCTTCCAGCCACTCGAAATCAAAAGCCGTGAGAATCATGGCGAAGATCGCCCCCAGCATTCCCGTCAGCGCGCTGAGCGCCACGCTGATCCCCAGATAGCTGGCAAAAGCTCCGATCACGCGATGATTCTCAAAGAGCTGCCCGAGCGCCATCGCCGCATAAAGGCGGTAAATATTGCTCACCGTCGCAAAGAGGAAGAGCACGACCGCCAGCACCGCCATCGCGCACCACCAGGCAGGATTTTCAAGAAACAGGCCCCGGAACGCCTCCGCGATCCAGGACAAGAGCCAGCGCAGCTCCTTCATACTGAGAACCAGAATCACAAAGGAGAGAAAGGCCACCACTGTGCTGACCACACTGACCAGCAGCGCCGAGACCGCCTTGCCCATGATGAGCTGCCAGGTCTCGACCGGCAGCGTGAAAGCGAGATAACCCTCCTCCTTCAGAAGTCCTTTCCAGAAACGCTGAATAATAAAGAGCAGCGTCAGGACGCCCAGAGCGATCAGGATGCCAAAGAAAAGGACGCTCACTACCGTCGTCAGGACGTCTCCGCCCAGGCTCAGAAACAGCCCGTAGAGCATCGTGTTGTCATCCGAAAAGGTCGCCCCCGCTGCAAGTCCGAATAACAGCGAGACGCTCGGCGCGAGGATCCACAGCGGGATAAATCCTCTTGAACTCGACCGCATATCATATTTGATACTTTTTCCCAGACTCTATCGCTCACCGCCTTCGTACATCATCATCCGAAACCGCTCCCGGAAGATCTCATCTACAGATTTTCCTTCCTTTTCACGCAGGTCATCCGCGCTTTCATGGCAGAGAACCTGCCCGTTCTGCAGGAAAATCACCTCATCCAGCACTTTCTCCACATCCGCAATCAGGTGTGTGGAAATCAGCACCGTCGCCTCCGGATTATAATTGTTCAGAATCGTCGTCAGAATAAAATCCCGTGCAGCCGGATCGACGCCCGCGATCGGCTCGTCGAGTAGATAGAGCTTCGCGCGGCGGCTCATGACCAGAATCAGCTGCACCTTCTCCTGCGTGCCCTTCGAGAGCGACTTCATCCGAAGCCGCGGGTCGATATCAAGCGCTGCGCACATTCCGGCCGCACGCCCCTCTTCGAAATCCTCATAGAAATCGCGGAACAGCCCGATCAGATCGCTCACCCGCATCCAGTCGGAGAAATAAGGCTTATCCGGCAGATAACTGACGATGGACTTCGTGTAGACGCCCGGCTCCTGCCCGCAGATCCGCAGCGCGCCGTCCTCCGGTTTTAACAGACCGTTCAAAATCTTGATCAGCGTTGTCTTGCCGGAGCCGTTTGGCCCGAGCAGACCGATGATCCGCCCGCTCTCAAGCTCGAGATTCACGCCGCGCAGGGCGGGCGTCCTGCCATAGCTCTTCCACAAATCCCGGCACTGCACTGTCACCATGCGCTGCCCTCCCTATGAAATCCCTTCTTTTTTATATGCATAAGTTTTCCGCGCTACGCCCAGCTCCTCATTTGCGGGAATCACGTGAATCTTCACCGGAGAGTCCGCCGTCGAGATCACCGCGTTCTGTGTGCAGGAGACATTTTTCTCCGGATCGAGCAGAATACCCATGTGGCGAAGCTGGTCGCATACAATCCGGCGCACGTTCGTACCGTGCTCGCCGATTCCGCCGGTAAAAACCAGGTGATCAAGCCCGCCGAGCTCCGCATAGTAAGCGCCGATATAGCGGACAATGCCGTTGCAGTATACGTTGATCGCGAGCTGCGCCCGCTCGTTGCCCTGCTCTGCCGCTGCGGTGATATCGCGCAGATCCCCGCTGACACCCGAAATGCCCAGCAGACCGCCGCGCTTCGTCAGACCTTCCAGGACCTCATCCAGCTCCATTCCCTCCTTCAGAAGAAATGGAATAAGGAAGGGATCCATATCGCCGCTGCGACTCGACTGGATCAGTCCAGCCTGCAGGGAAAGGCCGAAGCTGGTATCCACGCTCTTTCCATCATCAATCGCGCAGAGTGAGCCGCTGCCACCCAGGTGGCAGGAAATCGTCTTCTCGGTGGAGCCGTAGAGCTCCGTCAGCGTCTCCGAGACATAGCTGTGGGACGCGCCGTGATAGCCCATGCGCTCGATGCCGTATTTCTCATACCACTCCCACGGAATCCCATAGATCTTACGCTCCCGCGGAATCGTCTGATGAAAGGCCGTCTCGAAAGCGCCGATCAGCATCGCGTCGGGCGTCAGCTTCTGGAACTGCCGGATCGCCTCAAGATAGGGAATATTGTGTGCAGGCGCGACGACGAGATACTCCTCCATGCCCCGCAGCACCTCCTCCGTCAGCTCGTGAATGCCGTAGTAGTTCTTCGAGAGCACCGTCTTAAAGCCGACCCGTTCGAGCTCCTTCAGATCTTTCAGGCTCCCATATTCCGGATCCAGCAGGCACTCCAAAAACATCTGAATACCCTCCGTGTAGGTCGGGATCGACAGCCCCTCCCGGTCGATTCGAAATCCGTCCGGCCTGCGAAAATGGAAAATCGCGCTGTCCGTACTTCCGACGCGTTCGACTCTCCCCTCCGCGAGCACCTGATCGCCCGGCATATTAAAAAGCTTGAACTTCAGGGAGGTGCTCCCCGCGTTGCATACCAGTATTTTCATCGTATCAGTAATCTCCTTCCAGCTCAATAAAAAGTCAAAGTAACTGTTGCGAACCAAAAAATATGGGTTCAGTATAGCAAAAAATAACTTCTCATGCAATATTTGCAAATATATTTGTGAAAAGTTCAACAAACCTGTTGCATTATTCACAAGGCTGTGCTATGATTTTGGCAAGTAAATAATAGCGAAGTAGAATCTTACGCGTTAAGTATCCGTGGATGGGGAGTTGCCGCGGAACGAAAAGCCGGAAGGCTTGCGGTGTTTGATTCGCGCCCGTTGCTACATATGAGTACATCTCAGATGTGGTGCCAGTATTATTTATGACAGGTTCCCTAATCATTGCGGAGGAATCCCCTGCACAGCAGCATTCCCCGTACCCTGCATTCATCGTGGAGGTGTATTTTTTATGCAGATTTCCAAAGAAGCCCTGAATTTCAGGAGTCAGGTACAAAACCTGTGCAAAGTCCAGAATCTGTGTGTCTGCGGCTTTCTCATCGCCCTTTATGTGGTGCTGTCCCTCTTCAACATTCCGATCTCGGAGGTCATCGAGATCCGCATCGGCTTCCTGGCCTTCATCGCCGCCGGCATGATCGGCGGACCGGTCATGGGCTTTACGGTTGGGTTCCTCGGCGACGTGCTGAACTGCTTTATCCGCGGATTCGCCTATTTCCCGGGCTTTTCCCTGAGCTACGCGCTCGTCGGCGCGCTCTGCGGCCTGGTACTCTACCGCTCCAGAATTTCAAAAGCGCGCGCCGCAGCCTGCGCTTTCGTTGAGTATTTCATCAGCGTCACGCTGTCCTCGGCCTGGCTCTACCTCATGTACGGGACGCCGCTGCGTGTCCTGCTGACGAGCCGGCTGATCAAGTGCACGGTGAACTTCTTTGTGAATATTGTGATCATCTACGTATTTCTGGAGGCTTTCCAGAGAATCCTGCACGTGGCGATGCCCGCGCGGAGATAGCGCTGTTCCAAGGCATGCGTTCGAAAGAAGTATCAAGGAGAGAATCTTACCCTTGCGAGCAGCCAGTTTAAAAAGTATGGAGCTCCCTCATACTCATATTTATACTCGCATGAAAATGCCGCTGACATTCTGCATCTGTCCTGCGGCATTTTTCCATCTGTTCCGACACCTTTCAAATCTGTTGTTCCTCGCTTTGTTTTCCGGCACGGTATTAGATTCCAGACTTTATGTGCAGAATTCGCCTGTCATCCCACCTGTTCTTTGTTAAGCGCCTCCTCCGCATGTTTCACATAGAGCCGCCGGATACTCTCATATTCCCCAAGTCCCTTCAGCACGCATTCCACCTCAAAGCCCGCGGCGCGGAAGCGCTCCCGCCAGGAATCCTCCGGACCCGCCATATCGTTCAGCGCATGATCCCCTGCCACAACCATAAAAGGCGTCAGAATCACCCGCTTTGCCCCGCAGGCTCTCACAGACTTCACCAGAGACTCAAAAGACGGATATGCCTCAACCGTCCCGACGAAGACGTTCGAATAACCCCTATCCTTGAAGCGCCGATCAAGCGCCTCGTAGACCGGATTGACGTCGTGCGGCGTCCCATGTCCCATGAAAACCAGCGCTTCATCCGCCGCGAGCGGCCCGCACTCTTCCATAAGTGCGGCAACGATCGCGCGGGAATCCTCCTCATCGCTAAGGAGCGGCGAACCGATGCATATGCGCGCGAAACGTTCTGCGTAAGCCATAATTTCCTCTGTCATATGATCGTTCTCGATCCCGCAGATTACATGCGACGGCTGTACAAGCAGGTCGGTAATTCCCTCCGACAGCATCCGCTCCATCGCCTCCCGCACAGTGTCAATTTCCAGGCCGTCCCGTCTTTTCAGCTTCCGGATGATCACGCCGCTCGTCCACGCCCGGTACAGGCGCCTGTCCGGAAAGTCTGACGCCAGCTCCCGTTCGATCGCGTCGATATTCTTCTCCCGGGTCTCGTTGACACTCGTGCCAAAACTGACCACAAGAAGTCCCCTGTCTGTATTTCTGTCCATTTCCTGTCCTCCTGTCCGGTATCGCTTTACTCCGCGCGCATGATTTCTGAACTTCTGTCCCTTACTCCATCACTCTATCTCTATCCTACCACAGACCGTGCAAAAAGAACAGGTAAAAACCGCCGGAAAATGCCCTGCAAAGAGCAGAAAATCCTTGACGCACCGGGCTGCTTATGCTATAGTATCTAAGGCTGTCCGGTATCGGGCGGCCAAAAGTTGCGCGAAAAATCACGTGAGGCTATTTCGGGGGCGGTGTCCATGCAAATGGATTCTCCCGGGAGCGATGGCCCCACGGAAGAAAAACCAAAATGGAGGAAGAAAAAATGAGCGTAATTTCCATGAAACAGTTGTTGGAAGCCGGCGTCCACTTCGGACACCAGACCCGCAGATGGAACCCCAAAATGGCGGAGTACATCTACACGGAGCGTAACAGCATCTACATCATCGACCTGCAGAAGTCTGTGGTGAAGGTAGACGAGGCCTACCGTGCTGTCGCGGATATCGTAGCCAATGGCGGCACGATTCTCTTCGTCGGCACGAAGAAGCAGGCGCAGGATGCGATTCAGGCGGAAGCTGAGCGCTGCGGCATGTTCTATGTGAACGAGAGATGGCTGGGCGGCATGCTTACCAATTTCAAGACGATCCAGAGCCGTATCGTGCGCATGAAGCAGATCGAGGCCATGGAGCAGGACGGCACCTTCGATGTACTGCCGAAAAAGGAAGTCATCGCCCTCAGAAAAGAGCTCGAAAAGCTGCAGAGAAATCTGAACGGCATCCGCGATATGAAGCGCCTCCCGGACGCAATCTTCGTGGTCGATCCGAAGAAGGAGCACATCTGCGTGCAGGAAGCTCATTCTCTTGGCATCCCGCTGATCGGCATCTGCGATACCAACTGCGATCCGGAAGAGCTGGACTATGTGATTCCGGGCAATGACGACGCGATCCGTGCGGTCAAGCTGATTGTCTCTAGAATGGCAGACGCTGTCGTCGAGGCGAGACAGGGCGAGGCCGAGGAGTATGACGAGCAGGCGGAGTACGACGAGGACGCCGCTTACGAGGAGCAGGAATAAGCTTTTTGAAGGAGGGTTCATGATATGGCTATTACAGCTGCAATGGTAAAAGAATTAAGAGAGATGACCGGTGCGGGCATGATGGACTGCAAGAAGGCTCTGACCGCTACCGAGGGAAATATGGACGAGGCCGTCGATTTTCTGCGTGAAAAGGGACTTGCCACTGCGCAGAAAAAGGCCAGCCGCATCGCCGCTGAGGGCATCGTCGCTACCGCTCTCTCTGAGGACGCGAAGAAAGCCGTCGCCGTAGAGGTGAACGCGGAGACCGACTTCGTGGCAAAGAACGAAAAGTTCCAAGGCTATGTGGCGCAGGTCGCAGCGCAGGCTCTGACGACGAAAGCCGCGGATATCGAAGCTTTCCTCGCGGAGGAGTGGGCAGCCGAGCCGGGCAAGACCGTGAGCGAAGCTCTGGCGGCACAGATCGCCGTGATCGGCGAGAACATGAAGATCCGCCGTTTCCAGCAGATGGAGGAGCAGAACGGCTTCATCGCCTCCTACATCCATATGGGCGGCAAGATCGGCGTACTCGTGGACGTAGAGACCGATGTGATCAACGATGAGATCCGTGAGATGGCAAAGAACCTTGCGATGCAGGTCGCCGCGCTCAAACCGATCTACACGAACAACAGCGAGGTCGATGAGACCTATAAGGCGCATGAGCTTGAGATCATCAAGGCGCAGATTGAGAATGACCCGAAGATGGCCAGAAAGCCGGAGAAGGTGATTAACGGCGCGGTGATGGGCCGTCTGAACAAGCAGCTCAAGGAGATCTGCCTGCTCGATCAGGTCTATGTGAAGGCCGAGGACGGCAAGCAGCTCGTCTCCGCCTACGTGGCGCAGGTTGCGAAGGCCAACAGCGCGAATATCGCGATCAAAGGCTTCGTCCGCTTCGAGACCGGCGAAGGACTTGAGAAGAAGAACGAGGACTTCGCAGCAGAGGTTGCAAAGCAGATGGGACTTTAATCCCCCTATCAAAACAGTAAACCCCCGGATTGCTCCGGGGGTACTTTTTTTGCAACAGTTCAGAACAGCATCGAAATGGAAAGGTGCTGGACGTCCGGGGGACGTCCGTTTAGCACGGACCGGAGCGAAGCGGAGACCAGGCTGTGCAGGTTTACCTGCTAAAGGCTGTATTTACATTTCAGGATGGGCGGAACGCCCATCAAGCCTCAGACATATGACGCGCAAGCGGCATATAGCCTTTGAAGAAGGCGGTCTGTGGCCTGCTGTTCTGGATAGTTACCTTTCTTATCTGCCGATCAGTCATCCCAGTCCGCCTCGTACTCAAGGATCGCGCCGGTGACGGCATTGATCGTGCACTCGTATTCCATATTTCCCTGATAGAACTCGATCTCATATTCCATGATGCCGTCGTCTTTTTCCAGCTTCGCCTTCTCGAAGACCACGTCGGAGGCGGAGAGACCCGCCCGGTTCAGGGCGATTGCCTTGGCCTCGTCCACACTGATGTAGGAACCGCTGTCTGTGCTGCCGGAAGAAGCGGTGTTCCCGGAAGAAGCGGAAGCCGTCTTCAGGGCTTCGACGCTCTTATCCACAATCGCGCCGTCCGAGACACGGATCTCGTACTCATACTCTGTGGTCGAGCTGTAGAACTCGATATCGTATACGGCGACACCGTCATCGGTATCCTGATGCGCTTTTATGAAGGTCACATCGGAGGCGGAAACTCCCGCGTCAGCGAGCGCGATACTTTTTGCACTTTCCAGATCGATCGCCGTACTCGTGGTGGTCGTGCCGGAGGAACCGCTGCCGCTGCCCGAGGACGATCCGGAAGTCACCTGCACAGGAGTCGTCTCCACAGTCTCTACAACCGCCGCCTCGGTGACCGCCTCGGCTTCCGCTACGACCGCGTGCGTCTCTTTGGATCTGCTGTAGATCTCCCCGCCATTCACCTTGATCTCGTACTCGTATTCAACATTTTCAGCGTAGAACTCAATATCATAGACCGACTGATTATCATCGTGATCGAGATCCGCCTTGGTAAAGGTAACCTCAGATACGGTAAGCCCCGCGTCTGCCAGGGCGATTTCTTTCGCCTCCTCCAGCGTGATCTCCGTGACCTCCGCCGCCGTGCTGGCCAGGGCAACGATCTCCGTCGACTTCTTGATCACGGTTCCGTCGGATGCGAGAATCCAGTACTCGTATTCCGTATCGTCCGCGGTGAAATCCACCTCATAGATGAACTGCCCGTCCTCGTGGTCAAATTCCGTTCTGACATACAGCGCCGAGGCCGGATCCACACCCGCGTCGGCAAATGCATAGTTCTGCGCCGCTTCCTCGCCGATGGCTGATTCCCGTGCGGCGGCCGTCCTCGCTCCCGACGCTGCATAGGCTGTCCCCGCTCCTAAGAGCGCCACTGCCGACGCGATCCCCGCGATCGACATGACTGTTTTTTTCCTGGTTCCAAAGAATTTCTGAATGATATCCTGTTTCATCTATTTTGTCCTCCTTTTGTTTTCTGTAAGCACAGTATAAAACAGAAAAATTAGAAGAACATTAGAGCGAAAAATTTTTCAAAAATATTTTAAAAGTGGTTCCGCGCCCCGCTTCGCTCTCCGCCCTGACCTCACCGCCGTGAAACTCGGCGATCTCCTTCACCATCGCTAGACCCAATCCGCTGCCCTCGCCGCTGCGCGAGGCGTCGGCCTGGTAAAAGCGCTCGAAAATATGCGGCAGACTCTCTGCGTCGATACCAACGCCGTCGTCCATCACAAGAAGCACGATCCCGCTCTCATCGGAGCGCAAAGTCACCCATATATGACCGTCGGCATTCCCATAGCGGTATGCATTGCCAATGAGATTCGTCAGAAGGCGCGTCAGCAGCTCCCGGTTTCCGCAGAAATGGATGTCCGGCTCCGCCTCACAGCGCAGCTCGATATTCTTCTCCCGCAGCAATGCCAGGTCAGTACAGACACTCTCCGTCAGCTCGCTTAAATTAAGCTCTTCTTTTGCGTAGCGCTCCGGCTGCAGCTCCAGCCTGGTGAAGTCCAGAAGATTCCCGATCAGCCGATTCATCTTGCGGCTCTGTCGCTGGATGACCTGAAGCGCCTCCTCATATTCCTCCTGTGTCTGCGGGGACTCCAGGGAGAGCTCACACTGCGCGCTGATCACGGCGGCCGGCGTCCGCAGCTCGTGGGAGGCGTCGGAGACGAAGCGCTGCTGCGCCTGGAAGGATTCGTCCAGCCGCGTGAACATCTCATTGAACTGCCCGGCGAGCTGATGCAGCTCGTCCTGCCCCTCACCAAGTTCGATCCGCTTTCCCAGGTCGTTTCCCTCGCGGATCTGTGCCGCCGTGTCCGCGATCTGCCGGATCGGGCGCAGCGTCCGCCCCGCGATCAGGAAGCCGCCGATGATGGCCAGTATGACGAGACTCGGCTGGAGAATGAGGGAAGTCCGCGAAATCGCGGACAGCTCAACCTCGCCCTGCGTCTCGGCGACAATTCCACGCAGCCACAGATCCTCGAGTCCTTCCATATCCAGCTTTCGGTCAAAAATATAGTAGAGCGTCCCGTCCACCGTCACGCGCTGCACCTCGGAATCGAGGAAGGCGACCGAGGCGCTCTCCCTCGCGATCGGGTTTTCCCCGTAGACCAGCGTCCCATCCGTCCTGCAAAGAGACGTGTAAATCTGATTGACAGCATCAAGAAAATCGTCGTCGATCTCGATGTAACCACCGTCAAAATGCGCGTAATAGTCCACGTCGTTATCCGCGTAGAGATCGTCGATTGAGCTGTAATACTCGACCTCGTCCACGTTGTTCTCCACGGTCTGAATCAGCTCGTCGCGGATCGTCTTCTGGATGATCTGGCGGCTGGCCGAGAGAATCACAAAATAGGTGAGCGCGACGACCACGATCAGCACAGCCGAAAACCAGAGCGTGATCTTCGCGCGGATGGATAGTCTTTTCATAGTCTACGCGTCCTCCCGTATGACATAGCCCCGGCCGCGCACCGTATGAATCAGCTTCCGCTCCTGGCCGCTGTCAATCTTGCGGCGCAGATAGCTGATATACACGTCCACGACATTCGTGCCGCCCTCGTAATCATAGTTCCAGATGTGATCCTCGATCTGTTCCCGGGAGAGCGTAATGCCCGGATTGTGCATCAGGTATTCGAGCAGCGCGTATTCCCGCGCGGAGAGCGTGATCTCGCGCCCGCCGCGCGTGACCCGCTTCGCGGCGCAGTCCATGACAAGATCGCCGACCACGAGCTCGCTCTTCGCACTGCCATGGCTCGTCCGGATCATCGCCCGGATACGCGCGCTCAGTTCTTCAAAGGAAAAGGGCTTCACCAGATAGTCGTTCGCCCCGCTGTCCAGACCCTTCACGCGGTCGGCGACAGAATCGCGCGCCGTCAGGAAAAGCACCGGCGTCGTCTTCCCGGCGTCTCTGAGAGCTGCGAGCACGGCAAAGCCGTCCGCCCCGGGCATCATGATATCCAGAATCACGGCATCGTAATCCGCGCAGGTCAGCATGTCGATCGCTTCTCTTCCATCGTGGCAGCTGTCCACACTGTAGCCATCCGAACTTAATTTTTTGCTGATGATACGGTTCAGATCCCGCTCATCCTCCGCAAGAAGTATTCTCACACCTATCCTCATTCCGCCGCCCTTCCGGCGGCGCTTTCTTTTAATTATGAGTCTCTCGACTCAATCAGAATCATAATACCTTCCCTGATCGTGATCCGGGCCGCATCCTCCGTGATTTCATTCGAGACGCCCAGCCCCGCGCTTCCGCGAACGGTAAGGCAGGCATCAAGGAGCGGATATTTCACCCCCCGCAGCGTCACGCCGCTCACCTCTTCCGTAAACGGGATTAAAGAAAAGAAATCGCCATACTGCTCTTCCCGTTTCAGCGAAACGTCGCCGCTGATCAGCCGGATACGGTTATACTCATCCAGAATGCGGCAGGAAACGCCTTTCTCAAAGGGCAGATACAGTGTATGGATATTTCCGAGCACATGATCGAGCCGCGTGCCGGTCGCGCCGAGAAGCGTGATATCCGTGCTGCCCAGCTCCAGCGCGAGTTCGACGGCGATCTGCGTATCCGTGGCGTCCTTCTCCGGCCGGAATTCCCGGACTTCGATATCCGTATGCCGGTACGCTTCCAGAATGCCCGGCGGCAGACTGTCAAAGTCGCCCACGATGCGCGTCGGCCGGATTCCCTGCTCATAACAAAAGGCAAGCCCTTTATCCGCACAGATGATGTGGTCAAAGGGCTGCTTCAAAACGCCGAGGGCAAAATTCGTTTCGATCCTGCCCCCGCTGATAATCAGAGTTTTCATTTCTCCATGATCTCCAGGAAGTCGCGCACATTCTGTCCGATATCGCCCTTGAAGATGGCGGAACCGGCCACAATCACATTCGCCCCGGCGTCGAGCACCATCTGAAGATTCTCCTTCTTGATGCCGCCGTCCACCTCGATGTCCGTGTCAAGCCCGCGCGCGTCAAGCATGGCGCGCAGCTCCCTGATCTTCTGCGTGGACTCCGGAATATAGGCCTGCCCGCCAAAGCCCGGCTCCACCGTCATGAGCAGTATCATATCCGCCTCATCGAGAAGATCCGCGAGCACGCTGTTCGGCGTCTTCGGCTTGATCGTCACACCGGCCCTGATTCCTTTTTCCCGGATCGCGCGCAGGGTCTTCTTTATATCCTTACAGGCCTCATAGTGTACCGTGATGATGTCCGCGCCGCAGCGTGCGAACTCGTCGATATAGCGCTCCGGATCCACGATCATCAGATGAACGTCCAGCACGAGATCCGTGATCTTCCGCACCGATTCCAGTACCGGCATGCCAAAAGAAATGCTGGGAACAAACAGTCCGTCCATCACGTCATAGTGCAGGTACTGCGTGCCCGCCTCCTGCGCCCGCCGGATATCGTCGCCCAGATGCGCAAAATCCGCCGATAAAATCGAGGGTGATAAATAATTCTTCATAATTTAATGATACCTCCTCTTTTCCCGCTCACACAATTCTTCGTAAAAATCAAGATAGCTGTCGTACCGTCTTCTGTGAATATTCCCGGCCTCCACAGCCGCTTTTACCGCACAGTCCGGCTCACGCGCATGTACGCAGCCGGGAAAACGGCATTTATTTTCATAGGGAGCAAATTCCGGAAAATCATAGCGAAGCTCCTCCTTCTTCGTCTCCATCAGATCGAGAGAGCTGAAGCCGGGCGTATCAAAAAGATAGCTGTCCTTCTGAATCCGGAATAACTCGCTGTGCCGCGTCGTGTGCTTTCCACGTTCCAGCTTCTCGCTGATCTGTCCGGTCTCGCTCTCCGCCTCCGGAATCAGCAGATTGGTCAGCGTCGACTTTCCCACACCGGAAGGACCCGCCAGCGCGGTCGTCTGCTCCAGAAGCATTTCTTTAAGCTCCTCCGAACCCGCTCCCGTCTTCGCGCTGACAAAGACAAGCGCACTGCCGCTTCCCGCATAGATCCGGCGCAGCTCCTCCTGATCCTCCTCCGCCTCATCCAGTTTATTGAAACAGATAATCGAGGGAAGTCCCTTCTGCCGCATCATGACCAGAAAGCGATCCAGAAGCCCCAGATTCGGCTTCGGCTTCGACAGTGCGAAGACGATCAGCGCCTGCGTAAGATTCGCGACCGCGGGTCTCACCAGCTCGCTGCTGCGCGGCAGGATTTCCTCTATATTCCCGCTGCGCTCTTCTTCATCCAGCGCCTGAATCTCCACAAAATCTCCGACCAGGGGTTTTAAGCCCCGGTTTCGAAAGATACCCTTTGCCTTACACTCATATACACCCCGGTCCTCCACGTAAACATAGTAGAAACCCGCGATGCCCTTGATAATCCTTCCTCTCATTCGCTCGACGACACCGGTCCCAGACTGACGTAGATCGTCACCTCACCATCATAGTCCACCGTGCTGCTGGGGCTGAAACGCGTCACATAGCCCGCCCCCACGGAGCTGCTGTACTCCGTCGCCTGAGAAACCGTACCCGTAAATCCGGCGTTGCGCAGCGCCGTCACCGCCGAGTCGTAGGTCATATTGACCACGACAGACGGAATGGTGACCTTCTGCTTTCCGAGACTGACCGTGATCGTAACCGTGCTCCCGGCAGTTACGCTCGTTCCCCTGTCCGGATCGGTGCTGATGACCAGACCGCTGCGAATACTGTCCGAATAGGCCTCCTTCACAGCGACCGTGAAACCATCCGCCTGAAGCTCTGAGGTCGCTCTCGACTGCTCATGGCCGATCACGTCCGTCACAGTCGCCTTCTTCGGACCGCTGCTGAGGACCAGATCAACGGATGTGTTCTTTTCCACCGTGGAATTAGCGTCCACACTCTGGCTAATGACCAGCCCCTCCTCCACAGAATCACTTGTGCTCTCCGTCACCGAACCGACGGTCAGGCCGGCTGCCGTCAGCGCGCTGCGCGCGGTCGACTCATCCTTCCCCACCACGCTCGGCACCGTCACGGTCGTCTCTTCTTCCTCCGCCGTCGTGGTGGAAGAATCCTCACCGCTCGATGTCGTCACCTCCACGGAGCTTCCCACTTCCACACGGCTGCCTTCCTCCACGCTCTGGCGGATGATCTGCCCCGACGCATACTCAGAGGAAGCTTCCGAGCCCTTCAAGGTAATGCTCAATCCCAGCTCCTCCAGCTCGATCTTCGCCTCCGTCACCGTCATTCCGAGAAGGCTGGGCATTTCTACCGTGTTGGCGGATGCGCTGTCCTCATCATCAACGCTCTCCTCCGTCTGCGTATCGTCTGAATTCGAACTGCTGCCGGAACCCAGGCCAAAGAGCCTTGACACCAGGAGAATCACGATAATCACGATGATAACGGCGAGCACAATACCTGCCACGGTCATGGCTTTCTCCACCGTCGGGCTCAGACTTTCATCATCATCGTCGTCCTCATCCTCGTCATCATCCTCTTCGTCCTCGTCGTCTTCCTCCTCCAGGTCCTCATGACGCGCGGCTCTTCTTACATCCTTCACCTGCTCAGTCGTGTCTTTCGTCACGATCACGGTCCGTGCCTGACTGTCCGGGTCAATGATCTTTACAAAATCGCCGTCCGGATCCATCAGGGACTGCTTCAGATCCGCGATCAGGTCGCCGATATCCTGATATCTGCGATCCGGGCTCTTCTCCGTGGCTTTTTTGATAATCTGTGAGAGGCTGTAGGGAAGATTCTTGCAATAGGTCTCCGGCGGAACCATCTCCTCCTGCAGATGCTTGACTGCGATCGTCACCGCGGAATCCCCGTCAAAGGGAACCCGCCCCGTCACCATCTCATAGAGCACAATACCCAGGGAATAGATATCGCTCCTGTGGTCGACATATCCGCCCCTCGCCTGCTCCGGGGAGGAATAGTGGACAGAACCCATCGCGTTCGAAGTTGTCGTCTGAGAGGTGGTCGCCTTGGCGATGCCGAAGTCGGTCACCTTCACCTTGCCCTCCCGGGAAATGATAATATTCTGCGGCTTGATGTCGCGATGTACAATCTGATTATTATGTGCGACCTCGAGCCCCGCGGATACCTGGATCGCGATGCTCGTGGCCTCCTTGATCGTAAGGCTCCCCTTCCGCTCGATGTAATTTTTGAGCGTGATACCTTCGACCCGCTCCATGACGCTATAGTAAATACCGTTTTCAT
>JAJBTX010000038.1 GCA_020860645.1 Lachnospiraceae bacterium
GGGACTCGCCGTATCGACGCCCGGTCCGGTCTGCCTCGTGCACCGCATCGCCGCGAAGTGGATCCCCGCCGCGCTGATGATTGGGCTCTGGGCTGTCATTCGCCGCATCTGAAGCTTTGCAAAAGCCAACTTACGATACACCAACCCATGAGTCAGCAATTTGTAAACCAAAATTTTTTATACTTTTTCGATGACAAATGCCTGCTCCGATAGTATAATAGTTGATGCAGGGAAACGTCGGGAAAGAGGAGTACGATGATGACAGAAGAAGCCAGATTGATATTAAACGAGCTCGGTAAGATAAACGAGCGCCTTGACAGGATGGACGAGCGCTTCGACAGAATTGAGGCGCGTCTTGACAGGATTGAAGAACGCCTCGACAGAGTCGAGGAGCGTCTCGACAGAGTCGAAGAACGTCTCGACAGAATCGAGGAACGTCTCGACAGAGTTGAGGAACGCCTTGACAAGGTGGAAGATCGTCTTGACAAAGTGGAGGGTCGTCTCGACAAGGCGGAAGAACGCCTCGACAGGATGGACGAGCGCTTCGATCAGGTTGAAGCACATCTTTCCGACTCAGATCGCAAGATCAGTGAGATTCAGATGACGCTGGAAAATGAGGTTAACAAAAAAATCAGCATTGTGGCCGAAGGACATTGCGATCTGGTACGCAAGCTGGATGAGGCATTGCGGATAGAAAATGAAAAAGAAATTCTCCTCATTCGGCTCACGAGCCTCGAAGGAGAGATCACACGCATCAAGAAGCGTCTGGAGGAGATTGCCTGACGGCAGCCAGGAGCTCCGGAAAAGCCATAAGGCTGTACTGCCTGTATCCATGTAAACACGGAGGCTGTGAGCAGAACCGCTGGATAGTTGCGGTGGTAGCTCACAGCCTTTTCTTATGTCTTCAACAAAGCCCACGCGTTCCATCATCAGACGCGGGCGACACCGTCCTTCCTGGCTGCCTCAGCTACCGCCGCCGCAACCGCCGGACGCACCCTCGGATCGAAGGCAGCCGGGATGATGTAGTCTGCGTTCAGCTCGTCATCCGGGATGATGGACGCCAGCGCCTGCGCCGCCGCCACCTTCATATTCTCGGTGATCTGACGTGCGCGGACGTCGAAAGCGCCGCGGAACAGACCCGGGAAGGCCAGGACGTTGTTGATCTGGTTCGGATAGTCGCTGCGGCCTGTGCCGATCACGGCCACACCGGCCTCCTTCGCGACATCCGGACGCACCTCGGGATTCGGGTTCGCCATCGCGAAGACAATCGGATCCTTCGCCATCGTCCGGATCAGATCCGGCGTAAGGATATCCGCCTGGGAGACGCCGATGAACACATCCGCGCCCACAAGCGCTTCGGCCAGTCCGCCCTTGCGGCAGTCCTTGTTGCTCAGATCCGCGAGCTCTTCCTTCGCCCAGTTCATGCCGTTCGGACGACCCTTATAGATAATTCCCTTGGAATCCAGGAAAAACATCTCTTTTACGCCGATATTCAGGATCATCTTGCCGATCGCGGTTCCGGCGGCACCGGCACCGTTAATGACGATGGTAAGATCCTCAAATTTCTTGCCCGTAACCTTACAGGCGTTCATCAGACCTGCGGTCACGATGATCGCCGTGCCGTGCTGGTCGTCGTGAAATACCGGAATATCCAGCACTTCCTTCAGCCTGCGCTCAATCTCAAAGCATCTCGGCGCGGCGATATCCTCCAGATTGATGCCGCCGAAGGTCGGTGCAATGTTGATGCAGGTCTGCACAATTTCATCCACATCCTGCGTGGCCAGAACAATCGGGAAGCTGTCCACACCGCCGAATTCCTTGAAGAGCACGGACTTGCCGTCCATAACCGGGAGCCCCGCCAGGCCGCCGATATTTCCAAGGCCGAGCACCGCGGAACCGTCGGAGACAACCGCCACCATGTTACCCTTAAAGGTATATTTGTAAGCCAGATCCGGGTCTTTCGCGATCTCCTTGCAGGGCTCGGCAACGCCGGGCGTATAGGCGAGGGACAGCGCGTCGGAATCCGACACTCTGCACTTCGATACCGTCTCGATCTTTCCCTTATACTTTTCATGAAGCTCCAACGCTCTGTCGCGGAGCTCCTCCTTTGGAATAGCCATATGATTTTCCTCCTTATTTCACTTCGTATTTTTCACGGCCCTCTTTGTAGAGGTCGTTTCCGTAGCAGTCAATGACGACGGTGCAGGGGAAATTCTCCACCCGCAGCTTATAGATCGCCTCAGCCCCCAGCTCCGGGAAGGCGACAACTTCCGCCTCCTTGATGGATTCACTGAGCAGCGCGCCCGCACCGCCGATCGAGGCAAAATACACGCAGGTATTCTTCTTCATGCTCTCCACGACGGCAGGTTTCCGCAGTCCTTTTCCAATCATGCCCTTCAGACCGATGTCCATCAGGCGCGGCGCGTATGCGTCCATGCGTCCACTCGTCGTCGGTCCCGCCGAGCCGATTGCCTGGCCGGGCTTCGCCGGACAGGGCCCGACATAGTAAATCACAGCCCCTTTGACCTCAATGGGCAGCTTCTCTCCTTTATCCAGCATCCGGCAAAGATACAGATGCGCCTCGTCGCGCCCGGTATAGATGATGCCGTTCAGCAGTACGCGGTCACCGGCGTGCAGATCCTTAATCATCTCATCTGTCAGCGGCAGATGAATCACTTTGTCAGCCATATTCATTCTCCTCTTCAGAGCACAATTGTCTTGTGACGCGCCACATGGCACTGAATGTTCACGCCAACTGGCATGCTCGCCAGATGCACCGGATGGGTAAGCATATGGACGGCCAGCGCGGTCTTCGTACCGCCGAAGCCCTGTGCGCCGATACCGAGCTTATTGACCTCTTCCAGAATCTCGCGCTCCATCTGCGCGACCTCCGGGTCCGGATTGGGCTCTCCCACCCTGCGGCAGAGGGCTTTCTTCGCCAGCAGCATGACTTCCTCGGTCGTGCCGCCCGCCGCGCAGCCCACAATGATCGGCGGACAGGGATTGGAACCGGCTTTGCTGACCGTATCCACGATGAACTTTTTCACCCCGTTCCAGCCCTGGGAAGGCGTCAGCATCCCCAGCGCCGACATATTCTCAGAGCCGCCGCCCTTCGGGCAGACGGTGATCGTCAGCCTATCGCCCGGCACGACATCGGTATGGATGATCGCCGGTGTATTGTCCCCGCGGTTGACCCGCTCTCCGAACACATGATCCTGGCTGCTCTTGCGCAGATAACCCTTTGTGTAGCCGCGCGCCACGCCCGTGTCCATCGCCGCGCGGAAGTCTCCGCCCACGATGTGAACGTCCTGACCCAGCTCGACGAAGAAAACCGCAAGCCCCGTATCCTGGCAGATCGGCTGCTGGCGCTCCCGTGCGATATCGGCATTTTTCAGAATATCGCCAAGGATCTGCTTACAGAGATCGGATTCCTCCTCTTCCCGCATCTTTTTCAAGGCATCCTTCACATCCTCAGGAAGATAATAATTTGCGTCTATTACTAATTTTTCCACGGCTTCTGTGATCGCAGAGGCCTCTATTTCCCGTACATTATTCATAGGGGATTCTCCTGTCTGTACTGTTTTCGTGTGAGCTCAATCCACTCTCCTTAAGAGAGAGTTCACGATGTGCACCCGCTTTTTCTGCCATGGCTATTATAACACGACTTTTGGCCTGCGCAAGCGTGCGAATCTGTTTTTCCGGCCTCCTTTGTATTTTCATCCGGATTGTGCTAGACTGATAGATAATGACCGGAGAATAAGAGGAGGCAAGGAATTACGATGAGTGAGAAAGATGGTATTTCGCGCAGCGAACGGATGCTGAACGAGCCGGTGCAGAAGATCATACCGGAGCTCGCGGTGCCGACGATTATATCCATGCTGATCACGTCCGTCTACAATATGGCGGACACCTTCTTCGTGAGCCAGATCGGGACCTCCGCCTCCGGAGCAGTGGGCATCATCTTCTCAGCCATGGCCATGATCCAGGCACTCTCCTTTATGATTGGAATGGGGGCCGGCAACCATATCTCGCGCCTGCTGGGCGCGGGTCACGAGGAGGAAGCAAAACGCTATGGATCCACCGCCTGGTTCACCGGTTTCGGGATGGGCTGCGTGATCACCGTCATCGGCACGGTCTTTATGAATCAGATCGTCATGCTGCTCGGCTCAACCAAGACGATCGCACCTTACGCAGCAGACTACGCGAGGTATATTTTCTACGCGGCTCCCTTCATGGTATGCTCCTTCATCATGAACAACATGCTCCGCTTCCAGGGGCTCACCACCTATGCGATGGTCGGAATCACGATCGGCGGCCTCCTCAATATGGCACTCGACCCGATCCTGATCTTTGGTTTCGGCATGGGAACGGCGGGCGCCGGCGTTGCGACCGGTTTCTCGCAGTTTGTGAGCTTCTGCATTCTTCTGGGCATGTGCAACCTGCACCGGGACGCGATCCATATCAGTCCCCGCTATTTTGCCCCGTCCCTGGAGCTCTACGGAAATATCCTCTATACGGGCGCTCCGTCCCTCGCGCGGCAGGGAATCGCCAGCCTCTCCTCCGTGATGCTCAATACGATCGCCGGGCAGTACGGAGACGCGGCGGTCGCGGCGATGTCCATCGTCTCGCGCTTCACCCTGTTTATCAATTCCGTCGTTATCGGCTTCGGCCAGGGCTTCCAGCCGGTCTGCGGCTTCAACTACGGCGCGAAGCAATATGACCGCGTGAAGGAAGCCTTCTGGTTCTGCGTGAAAGTGGCGACCGTGACGCTGCTCATCCTCTGCGGCATCGCGCTCCTCTTCTCCGGAAATATCATCGCGCTCTTCCGAAAGGACGATGCGGAGGTCATCGCCATCGGTACCTTCGCGCTCCGGGCGCAGCTCATCACGATGCCGGTCTGGGGCTTCTATGTCATGTGCAACATGTTCTCCCAGTCGATCGGCTACGGCTTCCGCGCGTCGCTTATCTCCTGCGCGCGTCAGGGCCTGTTTCTGATCCCCGCGCTGTATGTGCTGCCCCGCCTTCTGGGGCTTCGCGGGCTGCAGCTCGCCCAGCCGGTCGCGGATCTGTTTTCCGTCGTCTTTGCGTTTGTTCTGGTGAGAAGTATTCTGAGAGATCTGGATGGGTAACATGCTGTTCATGGCCTGTCTCCCGTCGCAGGTTTCGTCCATCCCGCGTGCTTTTTCACCAGTGCAGGGATAAGCGATACGAAGCTCGAGCCTTCGAAATTGTTCATGAAAAGGCGATGACTATGGATACCAGCTTTACATCGCAAACTGTATCGCACAGTAGCTGAAATAGACCGCGAGCAGGACAACTCCCTGCACACGGGAGAGCTTTTCGCGGACCAACGCCGGTATTGTCAGGAAAAGCATGACAAAGAGCATCACCGGAATATCCAGCACCAGAGACGCGTTATATCCAAAAAGCGTCGAGGAAACCGGAATATTGAAGGGCTGCAGCGTGACCGCGATGCCCGATACAAGCACCAGATTGAAAAGATTCGCGCCGATCACATTTCCAAGGGAGAGCGAGCCGTGCCCCTTCATCAGCGAGGTGATCGCCGTGACAAGCTCCGGCAGTGAGGTACCGAGCGCGACAAAGGTCAGCGCGATGACAGACTCCGGCACGCCGAGAGCCTGCGCGATCAGGGTGCCATTGTCTACCAGCAGATCCGCGCCGACCGCGATCAGCGCCGCACCAAAGATCAGTAAAAAGACATCCTTCGAAAGACGGAAGGAACTCTCCTCCTCCGCTTTTGTTTCTTCGCTTTCGCTCCTTCCCGGGCCTGTCATCCCGCGCACAGTCAGAACCATATAAACCACAAAAATGAGAAGCAGCAAAACACCGTCAAGCCGACTGAAGCTGCCTCCCGTGTAGGCGATCCCCGCGTAGAAAAGCGCGGCGGCAAAAAAGAAACAGATCGGCAG
This sequence comes from Lachnospiraceae bacterium, assembly GCA_020860645.1. Taxonomy (GTDB): domain Bacteria; phylum Bacillota; class Clostridia; order Lachnospirales; family Lachnospiraceae; genus Hominiventricola. The sequence continues at coordinate 5,931 of JAJBTX010000038.1, forward strand.
AGTCAGATCCTTCCGCCGCACCTCCCCCGGGCGGACCGCCACCGTCACCGCCGCGATCAGCGCAGTATTGCAGATAACCGAACCGATCGCGTTTCCGTAGGCGATCTCACTGTGTCCGGTCAACGCGGAGGTCGCGGAGACCATGACCTCGGGCAGCGTGGTGCCGATCGAGACCACCGTCGCGCCGATCAGAAGCTCCGGCAGATGAAAATGCTGCGCAATGTGGACGGCGCCGTCCACAAACCAGTCTCCGCCCTTAATCAGGAGCACCAGCCCCACAATAAACAGAATCACAGCTGTAAGCATCTTTTATTTCACTCTTTTCACATCAGGATGTTCCCATTTTATCGAAGTGCGCCGCGGATTACAAGGACTATGGAAAAATTTTCATGAAATTTCAAAAAACGGACGGCTTTTTCAGGCCGTCCGCGGGGTATTTTTCTATCAGGCTGTCTTCTGCATGGCCTCGTTCAGCTCGCGGAAGGTCCGCGTGATCATCCAGGCTGCCAGCAGGAAAGTCAGCGCGTCAGCTGCCGGGAAGGAGTACAGCACGCCGTTCAGCCCAAAGGCGAGCGGCAGCAGGATCGGCAGGCCCACACCGAAGACGATCTCACGCACCATCGAGAGAACTGTGGACTGGAAGGCCTTCCCCAGCGCCTGCAGGGAGATGAACGTACCCTTGTTCAGCGTCGCCAGCGTCATCAGGCAGAGGTAAATGCGGAAGCAGCGAACGCCGAATTCCATATAATAGGAGCTCTCGCCCGCCGCCCCGAACAGCATGAGGATTGCGCCGGGGAAGAATTCCACAATCAGCGTCGCGACAAATCCTGTGATCACTTCCAGAGTAAGCAGCAGCTTAAACAGCTCCTTCACCCGGTCCGCGCGCCGCGCGCCCACATTGTAGCCCATCACGGGGATGTTGCCCGCCGCGAGTCCGACCGAGATCGAAATGACGATCTGGAAGAACTTCATGACGATGCCGATGACCGCAAGCGGAATCTGGGAATACTCCTCCAGACCAAAAACAGGATCCAGCGCGCCGTATTTCGCGACCATATTATTCACGGCAGCCATCGAAGCCACCAGCGAAATCTGCGAGAGGAAGCTCGTGACGCCGAGTGGCAGGAACTTCTTCATCAGATTTCCATAAAAACCAAAGCTTGCGCGCGTGAGCTTCACCGCTTTCATATGGCACAGATACCAGATTGAGGCAATCGCCGTCAGGATCTGCCCGGTCACCGTCGCGACCGCGGCACCCATCATGCCCCAGCCGAAAATATAGATAAAAATCGGGTCGAGAATCAGGTTGGCGAACGCGCCCACCAGCGTGCAGGCCATCGCAAAGCGCGGGCTGCCGTCAGAGCGGATGATCGGGTTCAGACACTGGCCGAACATGTAGAAGGGTACGCCCAGCGTAATATAAAAGAAATACTCCTTCGCGAAGGCAAAAGTCTGCTCGTTGACACGACCGCCGAACGCGCCGAGAATCGGCTCCTGAAAGATCAGATAAAAAGCGGTCAGAACGAGGCTGACTACGATACAGAGCAGCACCGAGCAGCCGATGCTCTTATGCGCCTCGTCCTTTTTCCCGGCGCCCAGGCTGATGCTGACGAAGGCGCAGCAGTCGTCGCCGATCCAGACCGCCAGCGCCAGCGCCACGACCGTCAGCGGAAAGACCGCCGTATTTGCCGCGTTGCCGTAGGAACCCAGATAGCTCGCGTTCGCGATGAAAATCTGATCCACAATATTGTAGAGCGCCGCCACCAGCAGCGAAATAATGCAGGGCAGGGAATACTGCAGCATCAGCCTTCCCGGCTTCTCTGTTTCAAGATAACTGTTTGTTTTCTGTTCCATTTTTCATTCCTCCTGTTACACAAAAAAGAACGTGCAGCACAGAACAACCGGACTTACGTTGTTCTTACCACACGTTGCACGAGAATTATTTTAGCAATCGATTTTTTATTTGTCAAGAATCGGGCTTCCATTTTTTTGCCTGTCGTGGTAGAATAGACCATATGTTCGATTTGGGAGGAAACGGATGGCCAGAGGCAGAAAAAAGAGGCAAAAGAGACATCCTGTGCTCGCCGCAGCGCTTGTCCTGCTGCTGGGGCTCGCAGGCTATGGCGCGGGGCAGAGCGGGGATTTCATCACGGTCGACACCGGTTCCGAGGCAACCGCGGAGGTCACGGAGGAGCTGACAGTCCACTTCATCGATGTAGGGCAGGGCGACTGCACGCTCATCACGCAGGGCGAACACGCGATGCTGATCGACGCCGGGGACAATTCTCAGGGAGAGAATGTCGTCTCCTATCTTGACTATCTGGGCATCGACGAGCTGGACTATCTGGTCCTGACGCATCCGGACGCCGACCATATCGGCGGCGCGGATGTCGTTCTGTACCATATCGACTGCGAGACGGTCCTCGCGCCGGATAAGGAGGCGGACACGAAGTCCTGGAGCGATGTCGTTGACGCCATGGACTCCGGGAATCTGGAAGCCACGCATCCACAGCCCGGCGACAGCTATGCGCTTGGGGAGGCCTCCTTCACCGTGCTCGCACCTCTGCAGGACTATGATGATTCCAACGACTGCTCCATTGTCCTGAGACTGACCCACGGGGACAACACCTTCCTGTTCACCGGCGACGCGGAGGAGACGGCAGAGGCCGATATGCTCTCCGCCGGATATGCGCTGTCCGCCGATGTACTGAAGGTTGGTCACCACGGCAGCCGCAGCTCGACGAGCGACGATTTTCTGGCAGCTGTCTCTCCCTCCTTTGCAGTGATCAGCTGCGGAGAAGGAAACGATTACGGTCACCCGCACGCCGCTACCTTAAATAAACTGCGCGCTTCCGGCGTCTCGGTCTACCGTACTGACGAGCAGGGCACGATCACCGCTACGTCCGACGGCAGCAGCCTCGTCTGGAATGCGAGTCCGTCCGAGACCTGGCAGGCCGGGGAGTGAGACGTTCGCGGCAACCGCTCCTGCATTCGGAGGATCTCACCCGCTGAACAAATTTTTTTCACAAATCGACAATAAGTGTTTGCTTTTCTCAGCGTTTGCCACTATAATAAAGAAATGGACCAAATCTAGTGGGAGGTAATGTGATATGGAAGAAAACACGACGATGGATGATCTCAAGGAGGAGCTTGAGGCTTCCTGTGAGACTGCGGCTGCCGAGGCGCCCGCGGAGGATAAGGGCGTCGACCCGGTATGGGCGACCCTGCAGCAGTACATGGAGGACAAGACAGTCCTGACTGTGAAGATCGGCGGCGTGGTAAACGGCGGTGTGATCGCTTATGTGGAGAAGGTTCGCGGCTTCATCCCCGCGTCCCGTCTGGCGCTGGAGCATGTGGAGGATCTGAACGAGTGGCTTCACAAGAAGGTAAAGGTTCGCGTCATCACCGTTGACCCGGAGAAGAAGCGTCTCGTGCTCTCCGCGAGAGAAATCCTGAGAAACGAGGCCAGAGCTGCCGAGCAGGAAAAGAGAAAGGCCGCGTTTGAGCAGACGAAGGTCGGCGATGTCATGGAAGGTACCGTAGAGACGCTGAAGGAGTACGGCGCGTTCGTCCGTCTTGAGAACGGACTGTCCGGTCTGGTACACGTGTCTCAGATTTCCGACAAGCGAATCGAGACTCCGGACAAAGTGCTGAGCGAAGGCCAGACCGTCAAGGTAAAGGTCATCGCGATCAAGGATGGCAAGCTTTCCCTGAGCATGAAGGCGCTCATCGAGAAGCCGGATGCCGGAAAGCAGGACAACGAGCGCTACGAGATGCCGAAGGCGGAGAAGATTTCCACGAATCTCGGCTCTCTGCTGAAGGATATCAAGCTTTGATCTGAGCAGTCATAAGGATATATGAGCAGTGTCATAAAAAAAGAGGAGCGATGTCTCAAAGACCGCTCCTCTTTATTCATTATACTGCTAAAGTCTTTATTTTCATTTGACACACAGGTATCCCGGCCTGTGGCCTGTCGCTCTGCACAACTGCCACTCCGCTACCTCCAGATATCACGTAAATCCCGTCCGGTCAGACTCCCGAGCTTCCGGATGTCCGCGTCAAAATACTCCATCAGATATTCCCGTGTCTGCGGCAGCACCCTGCTCTTATCCGTATCGTGAAGCAGCGTTTTTCTCCGCACATCCCGGTAATATCTGCGAAATTTCCGGTAAAACCCCGGCATCCAGCGCATCGCGTAGCACAGGTCATAGAGACAGTAGTTGCACCCTTTTACCAGCCAGAACTGCTTTGCCCGGAGATATGAAGTGGCGCACTCTGCGCCCTCATTGGACTTCACATGATAGTCGATATCGTCTACATCCCCGATTCCAAGGAAATCATAGATATCCCTGCAGGCAGCATGCTCATCATGTATAAATTCCTCAAAGATCACAAACTTCATATTGTGCAGATCAAAGATGTCCAGATACTCACCAATGCACGCGGCATAGTTGCTCTGAGAAAGGACGAGGTACTTCATCCTCTTTTTCATGATCTGCGAGCGCTTCCTGTCATTCTCCAGAACGCTGCGCACATAATGATCGAAGCCCGCCGCATGCCCGTGCATCTTATCATAATACAGTGCGGAAGCGGGGAGAAATCCGCGCGCCAGAAAATACCGATAGGCGGAATAGCTGCGGTCAACCGGATTGCGCATCATGAAAATCATCTTCGTATCCGGATCAAAATCGCGCTTGATCTTCCGCGCGCAGCCGCCATAGGTAAGCCCGGCGTTCACCTCGCCGAGAAGACGCGTATCGCCCTCCTCGATATGACCGAAGTAACGCCAGCGATAAAATCTTCTGCCCATCACACTCCAGAACGGCACCCGGTAATACATCGGTTCCTTGACGTCTCTGCAGAGCGCCACCTGCGGATGCTGCTTTAAAAGCTGATACAGCGTGGTCGTTCCGCATTTCTGAAAACCCATGCAGACAAAATCTGGATATCCCACCTCTATGCTCTCCTATCCGATGCGATCTTCTATATAACTCAGGATCTCGTCGACGCATTCCGCCAGCGGCTTCCTGGAGGTGTCGATCACAAGCTCCGCGCCGCGCGGCGTCTCATACGGGCTGGAGATGCCGGTAAAATTCGGGATCTCCCCCTTTCTCGCCTTTTTGTACAGACCCTTCACATCGCGCCGCTCACACTCCTCGAGCGGCGTGCTCACATAGACCTCAACGAACTCTTTGCCTATAATCTCCCGCGCGCTCTTACGGTCGCTCGAGAAGGGCGAGATGAAGGAGGTCATCACGATCAGCCCGGCGTCGTTCATCAGCTTCGCGACCTCCGCAATCCGCCGGATATTCTCGACGCGGTCGGACTCCTCGAAACCGAGGTTCTTATTGAGGCCGAGGCGGATATTGTCGCCGTCCAGCACCATCGTGTGCTTCCCCATCGCCACGAGCCGCTTTTCCAGCTCGTTCGCGAGCGCGGACTTGCCGGAGCCGGACAGCCCCGTGAACCACACGGTCAGCGGCTTCTGGTTCTTCTGCGCGGCGCGCAGCTCCTTTGTGACGTCCAGCTTCTGCTCCGTCAGGTTGCGATCCCGCCGCAGCGAATTGTTGACCGTCCCGCAGGCGGAGGTCATATTGCTGATGCGGTCGATCAGCAGGAAGGTCCCCAGCGCGCGGTCACAGTCCGCCCCGGCTTTCTTCCGGAAGCGGTTAAAAATCATCTTGTCCGAGACGGAAATGTCGCAGACCGCGATCTCATTTTTGCGGATCTGCTTCGCGGGAATGCGCGAGCCGTCGTTTACGTCGACCCGGCACTTGATCTTCAGCACGGTCGCCGGCAGCACCTTCGTCCCCAGCTTCAGCATGTAATTGCGGCCGGCCGTGAGCGGAGCCTCATCCATCCAGAGCAGCGTCGCGGTGAACATGCTCCCCACTTCGAGCGTAGCGTCCTTCATGATCACGTCCCCGCGGGAGATATCGATCTCGCGGTCGAGCTGCACGGTCACAGCCTCGCCCCGGTGAATCTTCTTTTTCTCGCTGCCGCAGTTCAGAAGGCCGCTCACCCTCGCCTTCTCTCCGCTCGGCAGCACGGTCACCTCGTCCCCCAGGCCTAAGGAGCCGTAGGCCACCTGCCCCTGGAAGCCGCGGAAGGTGCGGTCGGGACGGCTGACGCGCTGCACCGGCAGGGCAAAGCCGTTTTTCAGCTTCTTCTTTGACACGTCGATCTGCTCCAGATAGTCAAGCAGTACCGGCCCCTCGTACCAGAGCATGTTTGTCGATTTCTTAGTAATATTGTCGCCCTCCGTTGCGGAGACCGGGATCACCGCGAGGGATGCGGGCTGGAACTCGCTCGCCAGTCCCCGCAGCTCCTTCTCCAGCGAGTAGAAGCGGTATTTGTCATAGTGCGCCAGATCCATCTTGTTGACCGCGAAGACGAAATGGCGGATGCCCATCAGCGCGCAGATGCGCGTATGTCTGCGGGTCTGGATCAGCACGCCCTGCGTCGCGTCGACAAGAATCACCGCGAGATCCGCGAAGGAGGCGCCGACCGCCATGTTTCTCGTGTACTCCTCATGACCCGGCGTGTCCGCCACGATAAAGCTGCGGTTGTCCGTCGTAAAATAGCGGTAGGCCACGTCGATTGTGATGCCCTGCTCGCGCTCCGCCATCAGCCCGTCGAGCAGCAGCGAATAATCGATCGCGCCGCCGCGGCTGCCGACCTTGCTGTCGAGTTCCAGCGCTCGTTCCTGGTCCGCGTAGAGCAGCTTCGCGTCGTAGAGCATGTGACCGATCAGCGTGGATTTTCCGTCGTCCACGCTCCCGCAGGTAATAAATTTCAAAAGGTCGAGATTTTTATGATCCGTATGCTTGTCCATCATCTAGAAATATCCCTCCCTCTTCCTTCTCTCCATGCTGCCGACCGCCTCGTGGTCGATCACACGGCTCGTCCGCTCGGATGAGACGGCGCCGAGCGTCTCCTCGACGATCTTGTCGAGCGTGTCCGCCTCCGACTCCACCGCGCCGGTCAGCGGGTAACAGCCGAGCGTGCGGAAGCGCACCTTCTTCATCTCGATCTTCTCACCCTCGCGCAGCTTCATGCGGTCGTCGTCCACCATGATGAGGTTGCCGTCGCGCTCGACGACCGGGCGCTCCTTCGCGAAGTAGAGCGGCACGATCTCGATCTTCTCGCGGCCGATATACTGCCAGATATCCTTCTCCGTCCAGTTGGACAGCGGGAAAACGCGGATGCTCTCCCCCTTGTGGATGAAGGTGTTGTAGAGCTGCCACATCTCCGGTCGCTGCTTCTTCGGCTCCCAGGCATGCGCGCTGTTGCGGAAGGAGAAGACCCGCTCCTTCGCCCGCGACTTCTCCTCGTCGCGTCTGCCGCCGCCGAAGGCCGCGGTAAAGCCATAGAGATCGAGCGCGTCTTTCAGCGCCTGCGTCTTCATGATATCCGTGTAGGCCGCGCCGTGGTCAAAGGGATTGATGCCCTGCCGCACGCCCTCCTGGTTCGTGTAGACGATCATCTCGATCCCCTTCTCCTTCGCGATGCGGTCGCGGAAGGCGATCATCTCCTTAAATTTCCAGGTCGTGTCAATGTGCATAAACGGGAAGGGCGGCTTCTCCGGGTAAAACGCCTTCAGCGCCAGGTGCAGCATGACCGAGCTGTCCTTGCCGATCGAGTAGAGCATGACCGGCTTCTCGCACTCCGCCGCGACCTCGCGCATGATGTAGATGGCCTCGGCTTCCAGTTCGTCCAGATGTGTCATCGGTATTTTTCCTCTCTTTAAACGGGAGGCTGTATGCAGCCTCCCGTGCTAAACTGACTCACAAAGACAATATACTCCATTCTGTCCCGCAGTGTCAATGAGTATTCGATTCTATTCGTAATAATTCTGTAATATTTAAGAAAAATTTCAGATTTTATTTCTGAAAAACCCTGCGGGAAGAATGGCCGTTTTTTCACTCCTCCACTGCCAGCACCTGGTAGCCGTCGTCCTCGACCGCTTTCTTAAGCGCATCCTTATCCGGCGTGCCGCAGAGTGTGAGCACCGCGGTGCCCTTCTCGTGGCTCACCTCGGCGGACTCTACCTCCGCGAAGGCCTCGAGCGTCTTCTTCACTCTCGCCTCGCAATGACCACACATCATTCCTTCGATTTTCAACGTCATCTTCTCTTCACCTCCTTTCGCTTTCGCAAGGAGCGGTTCGCTTCCGAGTGCGTCCCTCCGCTTTTTATCCCGGCTCGCGTCGTCCATCCGGAACAGATTCAGACGCAGCGCGTTGCTCACGACGCAGAAGCTTGAGAGACTCATCGCTGCCGCGCCGAACATCGGGTTCAAAGTCCAGCCAAAGATCGGAATCCAGACACCCGCGGCGAGCGGAATACCGATCGCGTTGTAGAAGAAGGCCCAGAACAAATTCTCGTGGATGTTCCGCAGCGTCGCGCGGCTCAGGCGGATTGCCGCCGGGACATCGGAAAGTCTGCTCTTCATCAGCACCACGTCCGCAGCGTCGATCGCAATATCCGTGCCCGCGCCGATCGCGATGCCGATGTCCGCGCTCGTAAGCGCCGGGGCGTCATTGATGCCATCGCCGACCATCGCGACCCGACCCTTCTTCTTCAGGGCGCTGATCACGGCCGCCTTGCCGTCCGGCAGCACACCCGCGACCACCTCGTCGACGCCTGCCTGCGCGCCGATCGCCCGCGCGGTGCGCTCATTGTCGCCGGTCAGCATGACGACATGAATGCCCATGTTCTGCAGTTCCTTCACAGCGCGCGGGCTGTCCTCCCGGATCACGTCCGCGACCGCGATAATGCCGAGCAGACGTCCGTCCTCGCTGAAGAAGAGCGGCGTCTTGCCCGCTTCGGCCAGCTCGTCGGCCTTCGCAGCGAGCTGTTCGGGAATCTGTGTTTTTTCAGAGATGAACTTCCGGTTTCCGCCGGCGAGCACTCTGCCGTTCAGCGTCCCCGTAAGTCCGTTGCCCGCTACGGCCCGGAAATCATCGACTTCCTGTCCCTGCAGATTCCGCTCCTGTGCCAGTGCAAGCACCGCGCGCGCCAGCGGATGCTCGCTCTTCTGCTCCAGCGCGCAGGCCTTCCCAAGCAGCTCCTCCTCATCGCAGCCTTCCACAGGGCAGAGATCCGTCACGCGCGGCTCGCCGCTCGTGATCGTGCCGGTCTTGTCGAGCGCGACGATCTGCACCTTGCCGGTCTCCTCAAGAGAGACGGCAGTCTTAAACATCGTGCCGTGCTTCGCCCCCATGCCGTTGCCGACCATGATCGCGACCGGCGTCGCGAGCCCGAGCGCACAGGGGCAGCTGATGACAAGCACCGAGATGCCGCGCGCCAATGCGTAGCCGACCGTCTGTCCGGCGAGCAGCCAGACCGCCGTCGTGATGAGTGCAATCGTGATAACCGTCGGCACGAAGACGCCGGACACCCGGTCCGCGACCTTCGCGATCGGCGCCTTGGTCGCCGCCGCGTCGCTCACCATCTGGATGATCTGCGAGAGCGTCGTATCCTCTCCCACACGCGTCGCCTCGCAGACGAGGTAACCCGACTGGTTCAGCGTCGCTGCGGAGACCGTATCGCCCGGCTCCTTATCGACCGGGATGCTCTCGCCGGTCAGCGCGGACTCATTGACCGCGCTCGTTCCTTCGGTCACGACACCGTCGACCGGGATGTTCTCGCCGGGCCGCACTACGAAATGGTCGCCGATATGCACCTGCTCGATCGGCACCTCGACCTCGCTCTCTCCGCGCTTCAGAACGGCGGTCTTCGGCGCCAGCTTCATCAGGCTTTTGAGCGCGTCGGTCGTTCTGCCCTTCGACATCGACTCCAGCATCTTGCCGACCGTGATCAGCGTCAGGATCATAGCCGCCGACTCAAAATAAAACTCGTGCATATAGCTCATGACCGCCGTCATGTCGCCCTTCACCTGCGCGTCCGTCATCGCGAAGAGCGCATAGACGCTGTATACATAGGAAGCGGTCGAACCGAGCGCGACGAGCGTATCCATATTCGGGGCGCGGTGGATCAGTCCCTTGAAGCCGCTGATGAAAAATTTCTGATTAATGACCATGACCGCCGTCGTGAGCAGAAGCTCCACAAGTCCCATCGCGATATGATTTCCATCGAAAAACGAGGGCAGCGGCCAGCCCCACATCATGTGTCCCATCGACACATACATGAGCGGAATCAGCAGACAGAGCGAGGCAATCAGCCTGCGCTTCATCTTCGGCGTCTCGGCGTCCTTCAGCATATCATCATAATCCGGCGCGCCGCCGCCTGCCTTCTTCGCACCCTTCAGCGAGGCTCCATAGCCCGCATCCACGACCGCCGCTATGACCGCCTCCGGCGCGGCGCTTCCCTCCACGCCCATGGAGTTTGTCAGAAGACTCACCGAGCATGAGGTAACGCCCGGCACCGCATTCACGGCCTTCTCGACCCGCGCGCTGCAGGCCGCGCAGCTCATGCCGGTCACATTGTATTGCTCCATCGCAACAACCCTCCAGTCAGATCCTTTATTTCAATCCTTTACAGCTGCTTCCCGGTCAGCAGCTCATAGGCCTGCAGGTACTTTCCGATCGTCTTCTCCACGATCTCCTCCGGCAGCGTCCAGTCGTTCCCCGGGTTCGCCTTCAGCCAGTCACGGGCGAACTGCTTGTCAAAGGAAGGCTGGCCATGTCCCGGCTCGTAGCCCTCCGCAGGCCAGAAGCGGGAGCTGTCCGGCGTCAGCATCTCGTCGCCGAGCACGATATTGCCCTGCTCGTCGAGACCGAACTCGAACTTCGTGTCCGCGATGATGATGCCGCGGCCAAGTGCGTAATCCGCGCATTTCTGATAGAGGGCAATCGTGTAGTCGCGCAGCTTCGCCGCGTACTCCTCTCCCCTGCCGGGGAAATATTTCTCGAGATGCACGATACTCTGTTCATAGGAAATATTTTCGTCGTGATCGCCGATCTCAGCCTTCGTGGACGGCGTGTAGATCGGTTCCGGCAGCTTATCGGACTCCTTCAGTCCTTCCGGCAGCGCAATGCCGCAGACCGTACCGCTCTTCTGGTAGCTTGCCCAGCCGCTGCCCGTAATATAACCGCGGACGATGCACTCGACCGGGAACATCTGAAGCTTCCGACAAAGCATGCTGTTTCCGTCGAAGCGCGGCTGCCGGAAAAATTCCGGCATGTCCTTCACGTCCACCGAAATCATGTGATTCGGGAGAATATCGCGCGTCATGTCGAACCAGAAACGCGACATCTGCGTCAGCACTGTACCCTTTTTCCTCACATCATTTTTCAGGATCACGTCAAAACAGCTGATGCGGTCCGTCGCCACCATAACCAGGCTGTCTCCACAGTCGTAAATCTCGCGCACTTTTCCCTCTTTGACCGGTTTCATTTCCGTATTCATGTCTTTCTTCCTCCGTCTCTTCTCTTTATCGAAATACCCCGAACAGGGAACTGTTCAGGGAATCCGCGAGCTCCTGGATCGCCTCGCTCGCCTCGTTCAGGTTCTCGATCGCCTCCGTGAGCTGCTCCATATCCAGCGCCCGCATCGTCTCGTTCAGCGTGTCGACGTCCAGGCCCGCGATGGTTCCGGAGAGCTGCTCCCAGTCAATGTCCGAGGCTGAGATCTCCGTCAGCACACTCTCCGCCTCCGTAAGCGTGCTGTTCACCGTATCGATGTCCAGCTGCGACACCTGCTCCACCACTGGTTCCAGTGTCTGCACCGTCCAGGCCAGCGCCCCTAACAGACAGACTGTCAGCAACAGTAACGCAATGCTGAAAATCCTGTTAATCTTCAGATCCCTGCGCAGCTTTTTTAACTGCTTCTCCAGCTCATTGTCCTCCATGGCTTTCTCCTCCTGTAATGTGCTCCTTCTTCGCCTGCCCGCGGACGTTGCGGCGCACTCTTGCCTCCACCGCCGTGAGGCACGCGCGTTCCTCCGGATCCAGGCCGTCCATACAGATACCGCCAAACTGCCGGAGAATCTCCTCTATTTTCTCCAGACACACATGCCCTTTTTCCAGCACCGCGACAATCAGCATTCCGTCCTTGTCCGTGCGCGTCGCGATATACTCGCCGCGCTTCAGGCGGCTTAAGGTCCGCGCCGTCCGCTGCGGCGTCTGCCCGGTGATCACGGCGATCTCCTTCTGCCGTCCAAACTGCCGGATATCCCGGAACAGCCAGAGCAGCGACGCATCGTCGAGCGTCAGCGGCTTCAGCACCGCGTCAGAGCGCAGATAATCCTCCAGCAGCCTGCGTCCATAATAGAGATCCGGCCAGAATCCCGTCTTTCCCAGAAGCTCCTGCTCCGTCTGCGGGCTCAGATCCGCGCCGGTCTTCTTTCTGGTCGAGGGAATCGGCATGACGACGCCGTCCTTTGCCGCACTGAGCAGATAGTAGCGCACCTTGCCCTGCACGTCCTCGTAATCATCGCCGTAGACGTCCTTATAAAAATCATTGTAATACTCAAAGGTAATGATCTTCGTCCGGATCGTGGTGGCAATGCTCATGCTCTGCGAGACCAGGCTGTTTTTCCGTTTCAGATAATAGTAGACCGGCTCCTGGATTGCGCGGAAGGTCTCCGCATAACGGATGTATTCCAGATTAAAGAGGAAATCCTCGCACCAGCTCAGCTCCGCGTCCATCCGTATCCCGTGCTCCATGATGATGGAGCGGCAGAACAGCTTATTCCACAGCACGCCATAATAGAAATCCGCCGGATTCTCAATCATGTGCGCGGCGAACTCGACACGATCCATCACCTGATCTTCATCAATGTCGCCCTTCTGCGACATGCGGGTACCCGACACGCGGTAAAAATCCGCGATCACCATGTCGCAGCCCACCTCCTCGGCTGCGCCGACCAGCAGGCTGGTCGCGTTCTCCGGCAGCCAGTCGTCGCTGTCCACGAAGCGGATGTATTCTCCGCGCGCGGCCTCGATCGCCCGGTTCCGGCTCAAAGAGACGCCCGCGTTCTCCTGATGAATCACGCGGACTCTCGCGTCCTTCTTCTGATACTCGTCCAGCAGTGCTTCCGAGCCGTCTGTGCTCCCATCGTCGATCAGAAGGAACTCCAGATTCTCGTAGTCCTGCCCCAGCAGGCTGTCCACACAGCGCGCCAGGTAATTTTTCGTATTGTAAACTGGTACGATGATGCTCACCAGCGGATTTCCCATGTCATTCCTCCTCATGCCTTCCGCTTTGTCAGCTCCGCAAACTCCGCGCCCGCCGCACGGCAAAGATCCGCGGGCGCAAGCTCGATCTGCGAACCGATCCTGCCGCCGCTGACATAAATCTGCGGCTGTCCCTGCGCGGAGCAGTCGATGCGCGTCACATACTGCTTCTTCATGCCGACCGCCGTGCAGCCGCCGCGGACATAGCCCGTGACCCGGTTGATATCCTTCACGTGGAGCATCTCCACGCTCTTCTCTCCCACGGCGCGCGCTGCCCTCTTCAGATCCAGCTCCTCCTCGATCGGAATCACAAACACAAAGTAATTCTTACTGTTTCCGACCGTCACCAGTGTCTTAAACACTTTCTCATGCGGCAGTCCCAGCTGATCTGCGACCCTGATCCCATCCACAAATTCCCCGCACTCATATGTATGATGCTGAAACGGAATCTTCAGCGACTCGAGAATCCGCATCGCGTTGGTCTTGACCTCTTTTTGCTTCGCCATGGCTTTCTCCTCATGCAGCTTCTATTTTTGCATGTTTCTGCCAAAATTGCAACTATGGATTCTTACTCCGCCAGCGGCAGGCAGATCTCGCCCACAAAGCAGTCGCCTTCGCGCCGCCAGGTGAAGCTGCCGCCGTGCTTCTCGATGATTTTCCGGCAGGTTTTGAGGCCGATCTGCGTACTCTCCCTGCGGCTCTCCTGTTCGAGCACGTGATTGGTGACCCGAATCCGCAGCTGTCCCTCCTCTTCCCGGATTTGCATTGTGACCGGATATGCCCGGTCCGCATACTTCTGCAGGTTTCGGAGCAGGTTGTCGATCACGCGCTGCATGTATTCGCCGTCCACCATCACCGCGCCGGAGAGTTCGCCCGTCTCGCAGTCAATCTGTCCGCCCTGCTCCTTCCAGTCCAGAAGCTGGCGGCAGCAAATCTCGTTTACCAGATCCGTACAGCTCATCCGGATCAGCACCGGACTTTTCTCCTCCTGCCCGTACACAAGGAAATATTCAAAAAGCCGGTCGGAGACGCGCTTCATCTGGAAGGCCTTCTCCCGGCAGCGTTCCAGATAGGACTCCCGCTGCTCCTCGCTCTCGCAGCGGCCGCGGCTCAGGATCTCCAGATATCCGATTAGCGAGGTGAGCGGCGTGCGCAGGTCGTGGGACATCGCAGTCACCAGCTCCATATTCGCTTTCTCGGCCTCGGCCTTCTTCTGCTGCTCCTCCAGGATTCCGTTTTTCAGCGTCTCAATACCCTTTGCGAGGTCGGTGAGCTCATCCCTTCCGCGGATTGTGACCGGGTAGCTTAAGTTCCCGGCGCTTAAAACCGACAGCTCCCTTTCGAGGCAGTTGATATAGCGAATCTTCCGATGCACCATCAGAAAGAGAAGAAGGATGAATACAATCCCGCCCACTGCGTATTTCAGGACGTTCAGCCAGTCCATATCCCGCATCGTGATATAGTATTCCAGCTCCACCTTGATCGGCGTTCCGTCACTGAGCTCCAGATCGTAGTAGGTCATCCGGTTCAGCTCCAGCATTTCCGGAGGCTCATCCTCGCCTTCATTGATTGTCAGATAAGGACCCAGCAGCGCGTCCACGTCGCGGTAAAACATGACGTAGACATCCTTCTGCCGCTGCACCCAGCCCATCAGAAGTTCGATATTGTCCTCACCCACCTGATTTGTCTCAATGAAATCTTTCAGGTTCTCCAGCGTCTCATCCATGGCCTGGTCAATGGATTCCTCCGAATAGCGCCGGTCTGCGGCAATATCATAGGCCAGATTTTCAACCAGATTCGCCGCCAGGAAGGCTACAAGCAGCGCGGCGGCACTCATCACAATCAGCTCCAGCGTGAGCCGGTTTCTCCATTTCTTCTCAGACGACACAATATCCCCTTCCCCAGACATTCTGTATGTAATTCTCCCTCTCTTTCCCCAGCTTGCGGTGGATATTCCGGATATGAACCATGACCGTATTGCCGGAGCTCGCGTAGAAGGTTTCCTTCCAGACAGCCTCGTAAATCTCACGAACAGAGAAGACCTTCCCCGGGCTTGAAACAAGCAGCAGCAGAATCTGATACTCCATCTCGGTCAGGGCGATCCGCTCTTCGCCCACAAAGACGCTCTGGCGCCTGCGGTCCACGGTGATATCGCGGTAGAACGCAAGCTTTTCCGGCTTCTCCTGCTGCCCCTTGTAGACCTGATAGTGGCGCAGCAGCGCGCCGACCCGTGTCAACAGCTCCGTATAAGAGAAGGGCTTCACCAGATAATCATCACCGCCCGCGCTGAAGCCCTGCACCTTATCATGTTCCCCGGACTTTGCCGTCAGAAAGAGGATCGGCACATTCGTCCGCTCCCGTATCCTCTCGCAGGCCCAGATCCCCGACTCTCCGGGCATCAGAATGTCCAGGATAACCAGATCCGCCTCCGGAGCCCGCTCAAGCGCCTCATGCGCGTCACAGGCTTCCGTCACCTCATAACCCTCCCCGGAGAGCATCACGCGCAGCACCTCGCGGATCTCCGGCTCGTCGTCTACCACCAGTATTTTCTGTTTTTCCGACATGTCAGCTGCCTCCCTCAAATTCCAACACAGTGTTTCGCAGAGAACCCGGCTTTATACACTGGCAGAAAAACCGGATTATCTCGAAAACGCTGTACCTGCATTACTGACAGTGTAACACTTCGCAGGGGAAAAAGAAAAGGCCTCCGGAGAGACCTTAAGAATTTTTAAGCATTCCCAGTTGAGAATTGTTTTCAACTGGAAACTTGCATTTCTGGTTAGTCAGTGCTAACATTTAAGTATCATTAAAAAAAGAAAGTTTCTGCACTTATGTTTCTGGAAATACGGGATATTCGAAAATCCTTCGGCTCCGGCGGGAATCGGACGGAGGTACTGAAGGGCGTCAGCCTGGCAGTCGACAAGACTGAATTCTGCGTGCCGCTCGGCCCCTCCTGCTCCGGAAAATCGACGCTGCTCAATATCATCGGCGGCATCGACGCGGCAGACTCCGGCGAGATCTCGATCGACGGGGAGCGCATGTCCGGCATGAAGGAACGGCGGCTGACCGACTATCGCAGGCGTCATCTCGGCTATGTCTTCCAGATGTACAATCTGATCCCGAACCTGACCGTGCGGGAGAATATCGAGGTCGGCGCGTACTTAAGCGACGACCCGCTCGATGTGGACGAACTGATCCACACCCTTGGGCTTGACGAACATCAGAGGAAGCTCACGCGACAGATCTCAGCCGGCGAGCAGAGGCGAACGTCAATCGGACGCGCGGTCGTG
>JAJBTX010000012.1 GCA_020860645.1 Lachnospiraceae bacterium
GTTTCAGCTATTGATTGCTTACGACTCAAAGATAGGTTTTCGGACAGTCTCCCCCGTGGTAGGGATCCTGCCCGAGGATGACGACCTTTACCTCTGCAAGCGGGGTGAAGGCGAAGGCATTGAAAATGTCGTCCGCCGGGGGAAAGATCAGGCGGGTACTGTACTCCTGTTTGATTGTCTTATACAATTTCGCATAATATGGTTTCCCAAACTCCGGTTTCAGGGGTTCTAACCAGTCATTTGCTATCGCTGCCATTTCTCATTCCTCACCATTAAAAATCGTAACCATTCAGAACAGCAGGTCAAAAACACAGGTATAACGATCCACATCGGAAGTGTCCGACCTGCACTCTCCAAAAGGAGAACAACAAAAAATCAATTTTCCAAAAACAGGGCATCGACCTGCCATATCACAAAGGAATCCTCATAGACGCACCGATACGCCCTGCTCCCGCAGATATTCCTTCACCTGCCGGATCTCCAGCTCCTTATAATGGAACAATGACGCCGCCAGCGCCGCGTCCGCCCTGCCGTCCGTCAGCGCCTCCCGGAAATGTTCGAGCGTTCCCGCGCCTCCCGATGCGATCACCGGCACCGGCACATTTTCCGCGATCGTTCTCGTGAGCTCAATATCATAACCGGCCTTCGTGCCGTCGCAGTCCATGCTCGTCAGCAGGATCTCGCCAGCGCCGAGCTCGCAGACCCGCATAGCCCACTCGACCGCGTCGATGCCCATATCCACGCGTCCACCATTCTTGTAGATCGTCCAGCCCTTTCCATCCGCCCGCCGCTTCGCGTCGATAGCGACGACCACGCACTGGCTGCCGAACTTGTCCGCCGCCTCGCTGATCAGCTCCGGGCGCATGATCGCCGCGGAATTCACCGAAATCTTATCTGCTCCTTCGCGCAGCAGCAGGCGAAAATCCTCGACTGTGCGGATACCGCCGCCGACCGTGAAGGGAATAAAGACCGTCTCCGCCACGCGACGCACCATGTCCACGACCGTCTTCCTCGCGTCCGAGGATGCCGTGATGTCGAGAAAGACCAGCTCGTCCGCGCCAGCCCGGTCATAGGCCGCGCCCACGGCGACCGGATCGCCGGCGTCCCGCAGATTGACAAAATTGACACCCTTTACGACGCGCCCCGCGTTCACATCCAGACAGGGAATAATTCTCTTTGTAAACATCCTCTCCTCCTTACGCCAGCTCCGCAAAGTTTTTCAGCATTTTCAGTCCGACCTCGCCGCTCTTTTCCGGATGAAACTGACAGGCAAACACATTACCGCGCTCAACCGACGCGTGAATGCGCGTGCCGTACTGCGTCGCCGCCGTCACGATCGCCTCTTCCTTCGCCTTCAGATAATAGGAGTGGACAAAATAGACATAGGGGTGAGCCGAAATGCCCCGGAACAGATGCCCGTCATTTTGAAGTTCGAGCGAATTCCAGCCCATATGGGGAATCTTAAGGCCCTCCGTCTCCGGTATTTTGAGAATCTCGCCCTCCAGAATACCGAGTCCCGCCACACCGGGCGACTCCTCGCTGCGCTCGAACAAAAGCTGCAGCCCCAGGCAAATACCGAGGAAAGGTCTTCCGTCCGCCGCCACCTCACGAATCACGTCGATGAGATCATACTTCTCCAGATGCCGCATGGCGTCGCCAAAGGATCCTACGCCCGGCAGAATCACCTTGTCCGCATTCAGGATCCGCTCCCGGTCCCGCGTAACCCAGACCTCCTGCCCGAGGGAAACAAGAGCTTTCTCCACGCTGCGGATATTTCCCGCATCATAGTCGATAATCGCTATCATTCCACTGCTTTCCTTCTTTCGATATAATGATAAAGTATAGCACGATTTCCGACCCTTTACCACCGTCTTTTCACAGAAAAAGAAATGAAGCCGACAAAGCGGCTCCATTTCTAATGGCCAGATTATGTTTTTTTATGCTACAAGCTCTTTCGCTCTCTGCGCGCAGGACGCTGCGTCCTCCGTGTAGGCGTCGGCGCCGATCTCATCCGCGAAAGCCTGCGTGATCGGGGCTCCGCCGACCATGACCTTGATCTTCGAGCGGAACGGTTGTGCATTCAGAAGCTCAACGGCCTCCTTCAGAGCCGGCATCGTCGTGGTCAGAAGTGCGGAGCAGCAGATAATCTTCGTATCCGGATTCTGCTCATAGGTCTCGACGAACTTCTCCTTCGGAACATCAACGCCGAGATCGATCACCTCGAAGCCCGAGGACTCCAGCATCATCGCGACAAGGTTCTTGCCGATATCATGCAGATCGCCGGCAACTGTCCCGATGATAACCTTGCCTGCCGCTCCGGCCTCGCCGGTCGCCAGATGGGGCTTAAGGACCTCAACGCCCTTCTTCATGGCTCTCGCCGCTACCAGCATCTCCGGAACGAAGATCTCGCCTTCCTTAAACTTCGCGCCGACCGCGTCCATAGCCGCGATCATGCCCTCGTTCAGAACCGCACTGGGATCACATCCGTCGTCCAGAGCTTCCTGTACCGCAGCTCCGATGAGCTTCGCTTTTCCTTTTACTACAAGATCATAAACTTCCTGAATTCCTGCCATTTTATTTTCCTCCATATTTTAAAATAATTTATTCCTGAGCGGCGGGCGCGGGCGAATGGTGTTCCCCTGCGTCGCCGCCAATGGCCTTGTTAATGTCGGCTTACTTCTTCGGTCCGAAGATTCCTTCGCGGTAAGCGCTGATGTACTCCATGCAGTAATCGTCCTCTCCGAGCAGAGCCTCCGTCGCGTAAATCACGCCCATCATATCCCTGTTCAGCGGATCGAGGATGGCGCTGTCCAGCCCTGCCTTCATCGCAAGTACCGTAAAGCCAAGGTTCACCATCTTCCGAACCGGAAGGTTAAAGGAAATATTGCTGACCGCCGCGGTAATGTGAATGCTCGGGCAGCGCTTCCGCACGGTGCTGATAACCTCCTCGTTCAGCGCGATGCCATCCTCCGAGGTGCAGAGCATCTCGACCAGCGGATCGATATGCATCTGGGACTGCTTAATCCCATACTCTTTTGCCTTATCCAGTATGTGATCAAAAACCCGCAGACGATCCGCAGCGCTCTTCGGAATACCGGTATCATCGGACAGCAGGCAGATGACCTCCCACTTCGTCCCCGCGATCAGCGGAAACAGCTTGTCGATCTTGTCGCCTTCGCCTGACACCGAATTGACCAGGCCCGGCTTCTTTACATAAGGGATAACCTGCGTCAGCACGTCCGCGCTGGGGCTGTCCACGGAGATCGGCGTATCCGTCGCTTCCTGGATGCAGTCGATCATCCATTTCAGCGTCTCAACCTCTTCTGCCTCCGGCACCGAAGCGCAGCAATCGATAAAAGTAGCGCCTGCATCGGCCTGTGCCTTCGCTCTGTTTTTAATGAATTCCGCATCCCGCTTTGCGATGGCTTCCGCAACAACCGGAATGGAACCATTAATCTTTTCCCCGATAATAATCAAATCCTGTCTCCTCCTTCTTATGAATGATGCACAGCCCCGGAATGAACAATTTTGGTGATTCTGTACATTTTTTATATGTCTAAATATAGCACGCCGTCTCTTCTTTCTCCATCTTCAAAATCGTCTATTTTTCATCCTCTTTTCCTACTTTTTGTAGGAAAACGGGTCATTTGGATATTGTATCTTTCCCTTTTCCGAAGTATAATGGAGACAAAATTCATGAAAGGACGACATGTTATGCGTCTGAGCGCACTTCTGATCACCTGGCATTTGAAAAAGAAATACAGTGTAAATGCATCCGACTGGCTGTCCGCGGAGCCGCACCTGAAATATCCGCTCACCTACGACGGCACGGGAAAGCTGGAAGACGGGATTCTCTATATGTCGGACGACCCGGACTTTTCGATACCTTCCCACAAATTGTCGAAAACCTTCCTTATCATTAAATGAGCGGCCGATCGCATCTCCCCGGCGGACTATCCTAACCTGTGCATTCTGCCGCAGT
>JAJBTX010000044.1 GCA_020860645.1 Lachnospiraceae bacterium
AAGACTAAAATCCACTTTGCCCCCTTCAAAGTGGAAGTAAACTTTTCACTTCAGCAGCTAAAAATTTTTGTATTTTTTTATTGCTTTTTCCTGTGATTATGATATCATAAAAGTAAGAAAAAGAACAGGGGGTGACCGGAATGTCTGATGTAAAGCTGGAACTTTTAAAGCAGATCGCGCACGGACTCGCCGCGCAGTTTGGCAGCGACTGCGAGGTGGCGATCCACGACCTGTCGAGGAACTCTGTCGAGAATTCCATCGTCTACATCGAAAACGGGCAGGTCACCGGCCGTTCGGTCGGTGAGGGGCTCTCCGGCGTCGTGCTGAAGGCGATCAAACATCCGGACGCGCCGAAGACAGATCACCTCGCCTACCTTTCAAAGACGGCATCCGGACGCATCCTGCGCTGCAGTACCCTCTACATCAACGACGATTCCGGCAGGCCGCATTACATTCTCTCGATCAACTATGATATCACAAATCTTCTCGCGCTGGAGAACAGCATCCACTATCTGACCGGCGTGCAGCCGGAGGAGGCAGACAGCGGCTCCGCGGAGCCAGGCACCGTACCGATCGACGTAAACAGTCTGCTCGACGAGCTGATCAATCAGGCGGACCGGAGCATCGGCACCCCGGCGCCGCTGATGAACCGCGAGGAAAAGATCCGCGCGATCAATTTTCTGAACGAGGCCGGCGCCTTTCTCATCACGAAGGCGGGCGACCGGATCGCGGAACATTTTGGTATTTCCAAATATACTTTATATAACTATGTAAATATCAACAAATAAAAACAGCAGGAGGTAAAGTTATGGAAGAAAAAATCAGGAATGCAGCAAAGGGCTACGAGAAGGATATGGTCGCTTTTCTGCGCGCAATCATCCGTAATCCGGGTGAGAGCTGCGGCGAGAAGGCACACGCCGACACCATCGCGGCCGAGATGAGGAAGGTCGGCTTCGACGAGGTCACGATCGATCCGCAGGGCAATGTGATCGGCTATATGGGCTCGGGCGACCGCATCATCGCCTATGACGCGCACATTGACACCGTAGGCATCGGAAATATCGAGAACTGGGATTTCGACCCCTACGAGGGTTACGAGAATGAGATCGAGATCGGCGGACGCGGCACCTCCGACCAGTTGGGCGGCATCGTCTCCAGCGTCTACGGGGCGCGCATCATGAAGGATCTCGACCTGATTCCCGAAGGATGCAGAATCATGGTCGTCGGCTCCGTCCAGGAGGAGGACTGCGACGGTCTCTGCTGGCAGTATATTATTAATGAAGATAAGATTCGTCCGGAATTCGTCGTCTCGACCGAGCCGACCGACGGAGGCATCTACCGCGGACATCGCGGCCGCATGGAGATCCGCGTCGACGTACACGGCGTCTCCTGCCACGGCTCCGCGCCGGAGCGCGGCGACAACGCGATTTACAAGATGGCCGATATTCTGCAGGACGTCCGCGCGCTGAATGAAAATGACGCGGAGGACGGGACGGAAATCAAAGGACTGGTAAAAATGCTCGACCCGAAATACAATCCCGACTATGAGGAGGCCCGCTTCCTCGGGAAGGGCACCGTGACGGTCTCGCAGATCTTCTACACCTCGCCGAGCCGCTGCGCGGTGGCGGATTCCTGCTCCGTCTCACTCGATCGCCGCATGACCTTCGGCGAGACCTGGGAGAGCTGCCTCGATGAGATCCGCGCGCTCCCGTCCGTGCAGAAATACGGCGACGATGTGGTTGTCTCCATGTACAACTACGACCGTCCGTCCTACACCGGCTGCGTCTACGAGATCGAGTGCTACTTCCCGACCTGGGCGATTCCCAGGGATCACAAGGTCACGAAGTCCTTCGAGGACGCGTATGTGAGCCTCTTCGGAGAGCAGCGCATCGGCGCGCCGGAGACGCTGGAGATGCGTAAGTCCCGTCCGCTGGTCGACAAGTGGACCTTCTCGACGAACGGCGTCTCGATCATGGGCCGCAACGGCATCCCCTGCATCGGCTTCGGACCGGGCGCGGAGGCGCAGGCGCACGCCCCGAATGAGAAGACCTGGAAGCAGGATCTTGTGACCTGCGCCGCGGTCTACGCAATGCTGCCGACGAAGTACTTCGAATAAACTCAATATCAGGAGGATTGACATGAAAACATTACAGGATTACATCGACAAGTTAAATTCACTGAATTTTAAGGATATGTACGAGGGCGACTTCTTCCTCACCTGGGAGAAGACGGACGATGAGATCGAGGCGGTCTTCACCGTCGCCGACGCGCTCCGCTACCTGCGCGAACACAACATTTCCACCAAGGTCTTCGAGAGCGGCCTCGGCATCAGCCTTTTCCGCGACAACTCGACGCGCACCCGTTTCTCCTTCGCCTCGGCCTGCAATCTGCTCGGCCTCGAGGTGCAGGATCTCGACGAGGGCAAGTCGCAGATCGCCCACGGCGAGACGGTGCGCGAGACGGCGAACATGATCTCCTTCATGGCGGACGTCATCGGTATCCGCGATGATATGTACATCGGCAAGGGAAATAAATACATGCACGGCGTCGTCGATGCGGTGACGCAGGGACATAAGGACGGCGTCCTCGAACAGAAGCCAACGCTCGTCAACCTGCAGTGCGACATCGATCACCCGACACAGGCGATGGCCGACATGCTCCACATCATCCACGAGTTCGGCGGCGTGGAGAATCTGAAGGGCAAGAAGATCGCGATGACCTGGGCCTACTCTCCGTCCTACGGCAAACCGCTCTCCGTCCCGCAGGGCGTCATCGGCCTGATGACCCGCTTCGGCATGGACGTTGTGCTCGCACATCCGGAAGGTTACGATATCTTCCCGGAGGTCGAGGAGGTCGCGGCGGCGAACGCGGCGAAGTCCGGCGGTTCCTATAAGAAAGTCTCCACCATGGAGGAAGCCTTCAAGGACGCCGATATCGTCTATCCGAAGAGCTGGGCTCCCTTCGCGGCGATGGAAAAGAGAACCGACCTCTACGCAAAAGGCGACCAGGCCGGCATCGACGCGCTCGAGAAGGAGCTGCTCGCACAGAACGCCCAGCACAAGGACTGGAGCTGCACCGAGGAAATGATGTCCCTGACGAAGGATGGCAAAGCGCTCTATCTGCACTGCCTGCCGGCTGATATCAGCGGCGTGAGCTGCGAGCAGGGCGAGGTGGACGGAAGCGTCTTCGACCGCTACCGCACGCCGCTCTACAAAGAGGCCAGCTTCAAGCCCTACATCATCGCGGCGATGATCTTCCTCGCGAAATTTGCGGACCCGGCTGCTCTGCTGAAGCAGCTCGAAGAAAAAGGAACGCCGCGCGTCATGAAATAAGCCGGAGGTGTCATATGCTTAGAAAGAAACGTGTTGTGATCGCCCTGGGCGGCAACGCGCTCGGGAATACGCTCCCGGAGCAGATGGCAGCCGTGAAGATCACTTCGCGGGCGATCGTCGATCTGATCGAGGAGGGCTGCGAGGTCGTCGTCGTACACGGCAACGGCCCGCAGGTCGGCATGGTGAACAACGCGATGATCGCGCTGACCCACGAAGACCCGGAGCAGCCGAATACGCCGCTCTCCGTCTGTGTCGCGATGAGCCAGGCCTATATCGGCTACGACCTGCAGAACGCACTGCGCGAGGAGCTGCTGAACCGCGGCATCACTGACATTCCGGTGGCCACGATGATCACGCAGATCCGCGTGGACGCCGATGATCCGGCGTTTCAGAATCCGTCGAAGCCGATCGGAAAATTTGTCACGAAGGAAACCGCCGACGAGCTGGCGCGAAAATACGATTACATCATGAAGGAGGACGCCGGGCGCGGCTGGCGCAGAGTCGTCGCCTCGCCAAAACCGGTCGAGGTCGTCGAGATCGGCACGATCCGGACGATGGTGGACTCCGGCGATCTGGTCATCGCCTGCGGGGGAGGCGGTATCCCGGTCATTCGCCATGGCAACCATCTGAAGGGCGCCAGCGCCGTGATTGACAAGGATTTCGCAAGCTGCCTGCTGGCAAAGGAGCTGGACGCGGATTTCCTGATCATCCTGACCGCGGTCGAGAAGGTCGCGATCCGCTATGGCAAGCCGGATGAAGAGTGGCTCGACGAGCTCAGCGTCGCGGAAGCGGAGCGTTATATCGGGGAGGGGCATTTCGCACCCGGCTCGATGCTGCCAAAGGTACAGGCCGCCGTCGATTTTGCCTCCTCAAAGGAGGGACGGCAGGCGCTCATCACCCTGCTGGAGAAAGCAAAGGACGGCATCCTCGGCAAAACGGGGACGCGTATCCATATGTAACTGCCGTAAAGTCTCAGAAACTATTGTAGTAGCCGCAAACCTGTTTCAGATTAACATTTCAAAGAGGGGGTAAGAAAAATGTTAGAGAACCTGTTTAAACTCAAGGAAAACGGCACAAATGTGAGAACGGAAGTCATCGCCGGAGTTACGACCTTTATGACCATGGCCTATATTCTGGCGCTGAACCCGTCAATCCTGTCCGCTTCCGGCATGGACGCAAACGCGGTCCTGATGGCGACCGCAATCGCATCCTTCATCGGCACCATGGCAATGGCGCTGCTCGCGAATTATCCGTTCGCGCTGGCGCCCGGACTCGGCCTGAATGCATACTTTGCCTACACAGTATGCGGCAGCATGGGCTACTCCTGGCAGTTCGCCCTGCTCGCAGTCTTTGTGGAAGGACTTATTTTCATCGTCCTCTCCCTGACCAATGTGCGCGAGGCCATCTTCAACGCGATTCCCGCACAGCTCAAGAAGGGCGTGTCCGTGGGCATCGGTCTCTTCGTCGCCTTCATCGGCCTGCAGAACGGCGGCCTGGTCGTAAACGATGACTCCACACTCGTGGCGATCACCAGCTTCGTATCGGACTTCAACACGACCGGCATCAGCGCCCTGCTCTGCATCATCGGCGTCTTCATCATCGCGGTACTTTCCGTGAAGAAGATCAAGGGCTCCATCCTGATCGGCATCATCGCGACCTGGGTGATCGGCATGATCTGTCAGGCGCTCGGCATCTACCAGGGGGCCTCGCTCTATCCGGTCTGGTCAAATTTCAACCCCGGCGCGATCGGGCAGACCTTCGGCCAGTGCTTCAACGTAGACTTCAGCAGTGTGCGGATTCTCGACTTCATTGTCATCATCTTCGCCTTCCTGTTCGTCGATGTGTTCGACACCCTTGGCACGCTGATCGGCGTCGCAAATAAGGCGGATATGCTCGATGAGGAAGGCAAGCTGCCGCGCATCAAACCGGCGCTGCTCGCGGACGCGATCGGCACTACCGCGGGAGCGATCTGCGGCACCTCGACCGTCACGACCTTCGTCGAGAGCTCTTCCGGCGTATCCGAGGGCGGACGCACGGGCCTCACGGCGGCGGTCACCGGCCTTCTGTTCCTGCTGGCGATCTTCCTGTCCCCGATCTTCATTGCGATCCCGAGCTTTGCGACGGGTTCCGCACTGATTTATGTCGGCTTCCTGATGATTACCGCAGTCATTGACATCGACTTTAACGACATCACGGAGGCGCTGCCCGCCTACCTGTGTCTGATCGCCATGCCCCTGATGTACAGCATCTCCGAGGGCATCGCTGTCGGCGTCATCTCCTACGTCGTGATCAACCTCTGCTCCGGCAAGGCAAAGAAGATCACCCCGCTCATGTATGTGCTGGCGGTATTGTTTATCCTGAAGTACATTTTCCTGTAAGAAGCTAAAATGCGGCCAACTTCATATTCAGGACCTGGCGGGGTCATTCCCGCCGGGTCTTTTTCTAAAATCAGGCAGTGGCTCGGAACAGCATCGAAATGAAAAGGCGCTGACCGTTCCGAATATTGCAAGTTCAGAAAGGAGCAGCTATGAAGGGAAAGAATGTTACAGCAGAGGAACTGCGCAGCCGGATCGACGTGGCTGCCGGAAATGTCAAGGCGGATATCGTTCTGAAAAACGCCAGAATTGTCAATGTTTTCACGGAAAAAATCGAAGAGGCGGACGTCGCCATTCTCGGCGACACAATCGCTGGCATCGGGCGCTACCACGGCGGCATCGAGATCGACCTTTCCGGAAAATATGTCTGCCCCGGATTTCTGGACGGGCACATCCATCTCGAGAGCTCCATGGTCTCGCCGCGCAAATTCGAGCGCGCAGTGTTGCCCCATGGCACAACCGCGGTCGTCACCGACCCGCACGAGATCACGAATGTGGCGGGCGCTGACGGTCTGCGCTATATCCTGGACTCCACCGAAGATCTGACGCTGGACGTCTATGTGATGATGCCCGCCTGCGTGCCCTGCACGCCGATCGACGAATCGGGAGCCGTCTTTGAGGCGAAGGATATCCGTCCCTGGTACACGCAGGAACGCGTCCTCGGTCTCGCCGAGATGATGAACTCCATCGGCGTCGTCAATAAGGATGCGGACATTCTTCAGAAAATCGCGGATGTGGAAAGCTGCGGAAAACTGATCGACGGCCACGCGCCGCTCCTCTCCGGGAAGGCCTTAAACGCCTACGCCGGAGCCGGCGTACTCTCCGACCACGAGTGTTCGAACACGGAGGAGGCCCTGGAGAAGCTGAGCCTCGGCCAGTGGATCATGATCCGCGAAGGAACCGCCGCAATGAATCTTGAAGCTCTGATTTCCCTCTGTGACGCTCCGTATTACCAGCGCTGCATGTTCGTGACCGATGACAAACACCCGGGTGATCTGATCGAGAAGGGACATATCGACTACATCATCCGCAAGGCTGTCCGCCTGGGCGCGGATCCGATCCACGCGATCAAAATGGCTACCTGGAACCCTGCGCAGTATTTCCGGCTGTACGACCGCGGCGCTGTCGCGCCCGGCTACCGCGCCGATCTCGTTATACTGGAAGATCTCCAGGATATCCGCGTGTGCGGCGTATACAAAAACGGGAAACCCGCGTTTGAGACAGAGGAAAACGCTCCGAAGCCGCGAACGGACTACCCCCGCGTCTGGGATTCCTTCCATATGCCGGAGGTCTCGGAAGCCGATCTTGCCGTCAGGTCGGACGGGTCGATCGAGCGCGTCATCGAGCTGGTCCCGGGTGAGCTGCTGACAAAGGAACTGCTGATAGCGAAAATTGAGAAGACCGGATTCCCGGTCGGCGTAGATCCTGACCAGGATATCCTGAAAGCGGTCGTATTGGAACGCCATAAAAATACCGGCCATCGCGGCGTCGGCTTTATCAAGGGCTACGGAATCAGAAAAGGCGCGGTCGCCTCCAGCGTCGCGCACGACTCCCACAATCTGATCGTGATCGGCGCGACAGACCGCGACATCGCACTGGCGGCGAACCGCGTGCGGCAAAACGGCGGCGGGCTCTCCGTCGTGATCGACGGAAAGGTCGCCGGGGAACTCCCTCTTCCGATCGCCGGGCTGATGAGCGAGCTCTCCGCCGAGGAAACGGAAAAACGTCTGGAAGAACTCAAGAAGCTGTGCCGCGATATCGGCATCGCGGAGGGCATCGACCCCTTCATGACGCTCGGCTTCGTGAGCCTGCCGGTCATTCCGCAGCTGCGTCTGACCACCCGCGGGATTGTCGATGTAGGGAAACAGGAGGTGCTGGAGGCATTTTTCTGAGCAGATCGCAGTCTGCTCATCCACGATACAACTCCACCGCGCAGTCAATAAACTCCTGCGTCAGCGGGCTGCGCGTCCTCCCTCCGCAGTGCGCAACATAAAAGCTGCGCGTTGCTGCTGTGTTGAGCGGCCAGACGAGGATCCTGCCCTGCTCCGCCGCCTCTCTGACCGCAAATTCGGAACAGATCGAGATTCCGATGCCCGCCTCGATCATCCGCGTCAGCGACTGCAGATCGTTGGTTCCGGCTACAATATGCAGGGAAGCGGGCGACAACCCCAGCTCCCGCAGAATCTGCCCGGAGACGGCTTCCGTGCCGGAGCCCCGTTCCCTCTGTATATAGGGCGATTGCAGGATCTCCCGAAGTTCCGTTCTCTCTTCTTTCATGCGCCGGTAACTTTTTGTGGCCGGTGCGGCGAGCACCAGCCTGTCCTCGCAAAGGGGAATGTATGTGCATTTTGAGGAGGAGAATTCCTGCCCCAGCAGGCCGACATCGACTGTGCCGTCCTGCAGCATCTCATAAATATCCCTGCTGTCCCCCTGCCGCACCTCGCAGACGGCCTCGGGATGGCCATCCCGAAAGCGATGAATGATCTCCGGCAGCAGAAAGGCGGAAGGAATCGAGGAGGCTCCCAACCGCAATACGCTCTGCGAATGTTCGGTAACCGCTGCGAGCGCTGCGTCGCGCGTCTCCACGATACGCTTTGCGTAGCGCAGGAAGGTCTCGCCCTCCGGGGTCAGGCGCAGGCTTTTCGTCGTGCGGACGATGAGCTGCCGTTTCAGTTCTTTCTCCAGATTTTTCACATGCGAGCTGACCGTCGACTGGGACAGATACAGGGCGTCCGCCGCAAGCGAAAAGCTCTTCTTTTCGGCGACCGCCACAAAGACCTCAAGCTGTCGAAACTCCATCACAAATCTCCTTCAGTGCGCTGAGGCAGCGCGCCACCTCTTCTTCCGTGTTCCCGTATCCGAAAGAAAAACGGATCGTCCCCTCCGGGTAAGTTCCAAGTGTCCTGTGCGCCGATGGCGCGCAGTGCAGGCCCACGCGGGTCTGGATATGATACTTTTCATCGAGCAGATACGCGCAGCGGGCAAGCTCGATCCCTTTCGTCTGCACCGAGACGACCGGCGCACGATTTCGAATATCCCGCGATCCTGTGATTTTCAGGCCTCCGATCTTCTCCGCCCCGGTGAGAAACTGTTCCGTCAGCGCAAGCTCTTTTCGGAGAATCTTCTCTCTCCCCGTCTCCTCGATATACTGTAACGCCGCATGCAGCCCGTAAATGCCCGGAAGGTTCAGCGTCCCCGCCTCGAAACGGTCCGGCATGAAGGTCGGGATCTCCTCCGTATGAGAGATGCTGCCTGTTCCACCGGAAATCAGCGGCTCGATCTTCTCCGCAAGTCCCTCCCGCAGGACAAAACCCCCGATCCCCTGCGGTCCGAGCAGACTCTTGTGTCCGGTGAAGGCGACCGCATCGATGTGCATGGCTTCCATATTGATTGGGAAGACGCCCGCTGTCTGCGCACTGTCCAGGATATACAGAAGTCCGTTTTCCCGGCAGAATTTTCCGATCTCCGCGACCGGCAGCAGCGTTCCGCAGACATTCGAAGCGTGCGTCGTCACGACTGCCCGCGTATTCTTCCGCAGCATTCCGGGAAGACAGGCTGTATCCATGCTCCCATCCGCCGCGCAGGGAATCCGGTCAAACTCGACGCCCTGCCGCTTCAGCTGCTGCAGCGGCCGCATCACGGCATTGTGCTCCATGGAGGAGACCAGCACATGGTCGCCGGGCTGCAGCAGGCCCTTCAGCAGAATATTCAGCGACAGCGTGACGCCGGAGGTAAAGACGACGTTCCTGCAATCCTCCGCGCCGAACAGCTTCGCGATCATCTCGCGCGTCTCAAACAGCACATCCTCCGCGGCATAGGCCGCCGCGTAGCCGCCGCGGTTCACGTTGCAGCCGACCTCCGTCATATAGCGAAGCATCGCCTCCGGCACGCCGGGCGGCTTCGGATAGGACGTGGCGGCCTGGTCGAAATAGATGGGTTTTCTATCCATGGTCAATATCCCTTCTGTTCGTCTTGATCTTCTCTTTCCATATTATCTGATTTATCGTTTTTGTCAATAGTTTGATTTGAAATATCAGATAAAAGAATGGCAGGAGGCGCACCGTTCTGTTATAATTAAGTGAACGTTCTTACATCTAATCGAAGGAGAGAAGTGACTATGAAGACATCTAAAAATGAAACGCTTATCATCGCTGTCGTCGGCCTTGTCATCGGCGTCATCGCCGTCGCGTTGACCGTCTTCGGCAATCCGGCGAACATGGGCTTCTGCATCGCCTGCTTTATCCGCGATACGGCGGGCGGACTCGGACTCCATCAGGCATCTGCGGTTCAGTACATACGCCCGGAGATCATCGGCCTCGTGCTCGGCGCTTTCCTCATGGCAGTGTTTCGCAAAGAGTTCTCGCCGCGCGGCGGCTCCGCTCCTCTGACGCGTTTCACCCTCGGATTCTTCGTGATGATCGGCTGCCTGGTCTTCCTGGGCTGTCCCTTCCGCATGGTGCTGCGCATCGGCGGCGGCGACCTGAACGCCCTCGTCGGGCTCGTCGGCTTCGCAGTCGGCATCGGCATCGGCATCCTCTTTCTGCACCGCAGCGACTGCCTGACGCGCACCGACAGCCGGCCCGTCGCTGACGGAAGGGCGAGGCCAGTCATCGAGGTCGCCATGCTCATCCTGCTGATCGCGGCGCCGACCTTTCTCTACTTCACCGAGGCGGGCGGCAGCCCCGGCGCGCTGCACGCGCCGATCCTGATCTCGCTGGCTGCCGGTCTGATCGTCGGCGCGCTCGCGCAGGTGACGCGGCTCTGCATGGTCGGCGGCATCCGTGATTTTCTGCTCTTCCGCCAGACGCGGCTGCTGATCGGTTTTCTTATGATCATCGTCGCGGCTCTGGTCTGCAACCTGCTCGTCGGCTCCTTCAGCCTCGGCTTTGTCGACCAGCCGATCGCACACAGCGATGGCCTGTGGAATTTCCTCGGCATGCTGCTGGTCGGCTACGGCTGCTCGCTGCTCGGCGGCTGCCCTCTGCGTCAGCTCGTGCTCGCAGGCGAGGGCAATGTCGACTCGGCGGTGACCTTTATCGGACTGCTGATCGGCGCGGCCTTCGCGCACAATTTTGGCCTCGCCTCCTCCACGGCGGGCGCGACCGCAAACGGAAAGATCGCCGTCGTCATCGGCCTTGTCGTCGTGACCGTGATCGCAGCTGCCAATACTTTCCGTAAGGAATGAAAGGAGAATACAAAATGATAGATGCAAGAGGAAGATCCTGTCCGGAACCGGTCATCATGCTGAGGAAAGCTCTGGAGTCAAAAGAGGATCATTACGAAATCATGGTCGACAACCACGTTTCCGTCGAAAATGTCACGCGCTTCGCTGAGCACAGCGGCTACGAAGTTCATATCGAGGAGAAGGGGGATGACTTCCTCCTGACGCTTACGCGATGAAGCGCTATATTGCAACTTTTTACTCCCATTTCGGGGCGATCCGCTTCGAGCGGGAGCTGCGCGCGAAGGGCTCCCGCGGAACGATTATACCCGTTCCCCGGAACTTAAGCTCCTCCTGCGGCACCTGCGTGGAGTTTGCGTCGGAATCAGAGGATTTTCAGGACCCGCATGGCGAAATCGAGCAGATTGTCCGTGTTTCAGACAATGGCTACGAGTGTGTGTATCGTGCGGAAGACAGCTAGCAGCTCAAAAAACGGCAACATAGCAGACTTGCGAAAGGAGACTCTTATGAGTGAAGATATCAAAATGACAAAGCTTGCGTCCTGCGCGGGCTGCGGTGCAAAGGTGGGCGCAGGCATGCTCGTAAAGCTGCTGAACGATCTGCCCGTCCGCCATGACGACCGGCTGCTCGTCGGCTATGACAAGAGCGACGACGCCTGCGTCTACGTGGTGGACGACGATACCGCGATCGTCCAGACTCTGGACTTTTTCCCGCCGATCGTCGACGACCCGCGCCTCTTCGGCCAGATTGCGGCCTGCAACGCGCTCAGCGACGTCTATGCGATGGGCGCTGAGCCAAAACTGGCGCTCAATATTATGACGATCTCCAGCGCGATGACGCGCGATGCCGTGCAGGAGGTTCTGCGCGGCGGTTATGAGAAGGCTTTCGAGGCGGACACCATCATCGCCGGAGGTCACACGATCGAAGACCTGGAGCCAAAATACGGGCTCTCCGTGACCGGCTTCGTGCATCCGAAGCGCGTTCTGAAAAATTCCGGCGCGAAGCCCGGCGACGCGCTCATCCTGACGAAGCCGCTCGGCGTCGGCATCCTGACGACTGCGGCTAAAGCGGATCTTGTGGATGACGCCACCTTACAGAAGCTCTACGCACAGATGGCGCGGCTCAACCGCGCCGCCCGCGACAGTATGGTGAAATACGAGATCCACAGCTGCACCGATGTGACCGGTTTTTCTCTCATGGGACACAGCTACGAGATGGCGGCCGGCAGCGCGTGCTCGATTCATCTGCAGACGGACGAGATCCCCTACCACCATGAAGCCTGGGACATGGCGGACATGGGCTTCGTCCCCGCCGGGGCCTATCGCAACCGCGATTACGTAGAACATCATGTGAAATGGGAAAAGCCGGTCCCACGTCCGATGCAGGACATCCTCTTCGACCCGCAGACCTCTGGAGGACTGCTGATCGCCGTCGCCGAGCAGGACGCGCAGACGCTGCTGCGCGAGCTGCAGGCGCAGATGGACGACGTAAAAATCGTGGGTTATGTGACGGAATTAAAGGATCAGGAGCTCATCGTAGAATAATCACTCTGCTCAATCATTACCTGCGCTATGGCTGCAGTGATAATAAAAGCGCCTGAAGCTCGTCAACCGACCAAACAATCCGGAACGGATTTTCCTGAAGCAGCTCCTGCATTGTCCCGTAACCATAAGACACCGCTATACAGGGGATCCCGGTTTTCCTGGCTCCGATAACGTCATGCGCCTTATCGCCAACCATAAAGATGTTTTCCTGCTTTTCGCCTAACTTCAGTCTTTTCAGTGCCTCCGCAATTACATCTGCTTTTCCGGTTCTCTTTTCATCCATCGTAGCGCCGACTACCTCATCAAAGTAATCCCTGATGTGAAAATGCTCCAGTATTTTCAGCACATAAAATTCCGGCTTGGAAGAGGCCACCGCCAGAAGGCAGCCCTTTTCTTTTAAAGCCTTCAGCATCTCCTCAATCCCGGAATACGGTCTGTTCTCAAAGATACCAGTTGTCTCATATCGTTCTCTGTAATACACGACCGCTTTTTCCGCCTCAGGCCTACTCATCCCGGAATATTCCATAAACTGTTCAATCAGGGGCGGCCCGATAAACACACGGAGCTTTGCGGCATCAGGCTCCGGTTTCCCCATTTTCTCAAGGGCATACTGAACCGATTTCACGATTCCCTCCCCCGATTCCGTCAATGTACCATCCAGATCAAATAAAATACATTTTCTCATATAATCTTCTCCAATATCTTCAAGGTGCGCCGATACTTCTCTCCGTAAAAAAACCTTTCCAGCGACTTACGGAACACCTCTTCCTCCGGTGCGACTTCCGCAAAGAGCGTCATGCAGGACTGCACTTTCAAAAGCACTCTCCATTACGAATAAATTCCATCAAATTCACATGCTTTATCCCGTTACGCTGCTGGGGAAGATAGATCCATTTTGTCACCTCTTATTAAACTGCTGTATTCTTCCCGTAATTGTATAGGAAATAAATTCCTTCCACGCCGGTGCCTCTAGCTCATCCCTCCGCTCCTCACACTGCAAGATCAAATCTCTCAACTGTTCTGGCTTCGCCTTATCTGCCTTAAACATGGATTCAAAATATTTCTGAAACTGCGCCAACGTCAGCGGTACAATATCTAATCTCTGCTTCACGTCGTCTTTCGCATACCAAATTCCATGCCGGAATGTCTCCGCAGTATTCGTATCAATCTTGACTGCAATAAACATCCCATACACAGGCTTATCATACTTTAACACTGCGTCTGACACGTGACGCCTGACTGGTTCTCCTTCCATCGCTTCCTGACGTGACGATGTTGACATCGTAACCTCTGTCAATATCGTGAAATCATTAAATTCACAATATAAATCACCCTTGCCGCCTCCAGCTGCGGATACAGGAAGGAAATCAGAATCTAACCGGAATCCTCTGATTTCATATGGTTTATTAACCAGATGGTCGATTGCCAGTGCCGCTCTCCAAAGTGTCCACTCAAGATATGCTGGTGTCTCGTCTTTTGGCACTTCAATCACATTTTCATCGCCATAATCCTTTTTACCGCCACCTTTGATAAGCAACGTCATATAGTCGGAGATTTCCTGCCACTGGTTGCGCTGTTCTTCTGCATATCTGATTTCATCAGTCTGCGCCAGAATATTCTCCAATCTCTGTCTGGCAATGTTGATTTCCACTGCTGTTGTCAGCGGAAGATCGGATATATCAAACAAAATATGTCGCTCTTTCATCTGCTTCATCAGATCATCCAGCAATGCCTTCGCGACATCTTTATTATCTGTTGGCAGCGACGCACCGACACAAAGCGTCTCATACGCCTGGAATAAAGGCATGGTGCTCGCTGTTGTTTTCGCAAGCTGCTCCGCCAGAACATGCTTTGTCGGCACGATAATTAATCCTCTGCCCTTCCGCTGAAAAATGCCGGAAATACGCAGATAGCGCATATTCATATCACTGTAGTCTTTGAAATTATCCGGCTTTTTGTCATAGTGCTCAGCTCTCTTGGCGATTTCTTTTTTGTCAAATGGACGTTTCGCAGGAGCCTTCACCCGCCGTTCTCTCAGATCGAGAATATTGTCAACAACTTCATTCACATCATAACCGGGATTGGTGGAATGTCCCCATAAAGCGAACTCCATCCGACCGATTTCAGAGGAGCCTGTTCTCTTTTCCAGTTCCAGCATGATAGCAAGCATCCATCTCAACGGAGAAAAATAACCACTCTTATCCGGCATCTGGAATTGTTCCACACTCATAGCGCGCAGAAAACACTCCTGTACTGCTGGGAGTGTGTCAGCTTTCAGAAACGTTCTTCCAAAAGGTGTGATCGCATCCAGTTTTCCGAGATCATCCTGCTGTCCATCCTTTTGGCTGACCTGCGGATAAATGAAGCCATTTTTTGCAAACATTAGGCGCCATTTTCGGGCATGGCTACCCGAAGCATCTTTACCGCTTTCGTTCTGAATAATCCCTTTTTCATTCAGGAGATTCATAAATCCAATCTCATTGTCATGCCCGTGGAGGTTCCCTACAAAAGAAGAATTTGCATATACAGAAAATCCTTCCTGAATACGGTTGGGATTACGCAACCCCGTGTTTCCTACAAGCCATATTTCGATCTTTTCATCTGTCATCTAAACGTCCTCATCAATACCCTACAAATAAATATTCCTGCACTCTGTTCCGATTGGTTTTGGCCTCTTTCTGATTCCCGAATGAATAGGTATAATCAATCGGCACTACCTCTACGTGTTCCTTATGTTTAGACATCAACGCTACCATCTCATCTTGTGTCGGCAGACTGTTGGAAGAATAAGACACAATCAAGATACTCTTTGAAAACTTCTTGAACAGTTTATCAAAAGCATCCGCAGCGCCCTTCCGAGTAGAAAACGGTGTCGGATATGATTTAAACTTCTTTGTCTGTGTATTCTGTTGTATCTCTACACCTTTCCAGTCTCTTGCCAGCCCCTCTACAAAATGGTATCTGCGCACATATTCATTATCAGACAGCGGCGAGTAATATGGCGGATCTATATATACCAAATCCGGCTGTTCCACTCTCAAATCCATCGCATCACAGTTCTTCGCCAGATTCGTCCTTCCATTATCAAAAACAGATTTATTAATAACCGTTACCGCGTCCAGGAACTGTTGCTCCAATGTTTTCTTCAAATCTTGCCGCCCATCATTATATCGGTCACCGGTATATGTAAAAATTCCTCTTGGACGCTTTTTGGTACAGGCCCGTATCAGTGCAGCCATTGCAATCGCGCGTTTATACTGATCTTTCATTGCAGCAATATTCATTCGCAGCGTATCAATCAAGTCATTGTCTGCATCTGAAAAATACAATCCCTGAAAAGTTTCCGCGACAAAATGGTCCGACTCCTGATGCAGAAGCAACAATTCTTTTGCTTCCTCCAAAGGCAGAGTAACATGATTATTTTCAATCATGGCCTTCGCAAAAACAGCAGACATAGCCATATAATCATTACAGAGCACTGACTTTCCCTGGGCCTTAAACATATATCCAACAATTCCAGAACCGGAGAATAAGTCTAATGCTGTATCAAATTTGAAATGTGATGCCACTGTCCAAATCTGTATCAGGAGCTTACTCTTGGAGCCCATAA
This sequence comes from Lachnospiraceae bacterium, assembly GCA_020860645.1. Taxonomy (GTDB): domain Bacteria; phylum Bacillota; class Clostridia; order Lachnospirales; family Lachnospiraceae; genus Hominiventricola. Next base: position 16,044 of record JAJBTX010000044.1, read on the forward strand.
ACCTTGTCGGCGGATACTTCTTTACCTGTTCCGGCAAGGATTCCGGAACAAGCTGAACTAACATCCTCCTCTTCGGTGGGATGGTAACAATAACATCTTCTCCTTTACGCTTACTCCCATCACAGGAAATATATCGCTTCGTCGGAATGACATCAATTTTAAAAGGAGCATATAACTCATGCACCAATGGATGGTTGGAGTTAGTCAATATCACATGACATCCCAATTCCTGCAGCCGGACTACTTCCTTTGCCAGTTCAACATGATCTTCCTCATAAAACTGCTCTTTCGTGTATCGTTTAAAGTCAGCATACTCGGAAATCGGCAAATACGGAGGATCTAAAAATACAAAGTCACCTGGCTTTGCGTACTCTTTCAGGACTGAAAGATAGTCCCCACACACAATTTCCGATCGCCGCAAAAGCTCCGATGCAACATAGAGAGCATCTTTATCACAAATATTCGGATTCTTATATTTCCCATAAGGCACATTGAACTGTCCTTTTTTATTCACCCGATACAATCCATTGAAACAAGTCTTGTTCAGATAAATCATTCTGGCCGCTGCTTCCGCTTTTGGCAATAGTGTCCAATCAACTGCCCGAACTTCATAGAAATCTTCTTTTGTATTTTTGTACTGTCCAAGATACGCAATCACATCTTCTACATGATCAGCTACCTGCTGATACATGTTGATCAATTCCGGATTACTGTCCGCGATGATCGACTGCTCCGGATTCAATGCAAAAAAGAGCGCCCCTCCTCCTACAAACGGTTCAATATACCGACCATATTTCGCCGGAACTTTCGGAATGATGGCATTCAGCATCTGTGTCTTACCACCGGCCCATTTCACAATAGGTTTGGCCTGTATTACTTTTTCTTTTTTCAAAGCCTGTTCTGCCATACTGTCCACCCTCATTTCGCTTCTTCTGTTATCTCCATGATATCACTGATGTCACATTTCAAAGCAGTACATATTTTGACGAGTACATCAGTCGTAACATTTTCATTCTTTCCTAGCTTTGCCATGGACGCATGACTGATACCAGCCGATGCACACAAGTCCTTTTTCTTCATGTCCCGATCAATCAGCAACTTCCATAACTTTTTATAACTGACAGCCATATCTTTCACCTAACTATTCATATCGAACATATTTTCGTTTCTCCTGCCAGTATATCACAGGAATTCACTTTACACAACACTCAATTCAGCGTTCGCTGATTTTTTCACGGTCTATCATCCGCACTACCGTCTCATGGGCAGACACGGGCTGCCAACACACCGCTAACCACCGTCTCACAGCTATTTCATGACTATCTTAATTTCTATCACTACGTTTTTCTAACACAAAAATATATTCATGAGCCAGCATCAGGAATGTCTTTTCACGCCCATCCCAATAATCGGAAGACCGACAGTTATGCTGTTCTTTGATAATAATCTCCTTCAGAATAAATCCCACATCCGTGAATTTCTGCATGGTATTCATTCCAAGAGGTAATACATATCCTTTTCTGCGAATATCGCCAATCATAAATGCGCAGATTCCACCTTCTTTCAAAACGCGATAAGATTCTCTTGCCACATCCTCCATCGACTGTAGGAAATCCTCATATGCCAAATGCGATATGTCTTCCGGTATGTCCTGACTGTAATGAATAATATCCGCATATGGAGGATGCGTGCAGATCAAGTCTATACTTTGATCCTTTATGAACGATAATTGTCTTGCGTTACCCTGTTTAGTGAATATTTTAGAAGTTTCCTGATAAGTAAAGTGAAGATTTGAATTAGATAGCTTGATAGAATTCGGATTCACATCGACGCCGATTGCATTTCTGCCCAACAGCTTTGCCTCGATCAATGTTGTCCCGCTTCCTAAGAACTGATCCTATACCCAATCATTTTTTCTGGTGTATCGTAAAATAAGATTTCGTGGTACATATGGCGACCAGTTTCCGCGATATTTCCCGGAATGTGTAGCCCAACTGCCACGATCTGGAAATGACCATATGGTGGTATCTTCCAATTTAAAGTTTTCCGGTCTATCTCTTATGGCAATCCTCCCCTTCCTTCTGCGTTTCTGCAAATTATATCGCAGGAAACGACATCTGTCCATGATTATTTTCATAGAAAAGTACATTTCCTGGAAATAGTCAAGTTAAGGGGGTATTTTTTTATCTATTTTCAATAAATACCCCCTTAACCTGGCATTCTTAAAAAAATACCCGCCTACTTGTCATATATCAAGCAGGCGGGTGCAAATTTACAGAGTCTCCTCGATCATCTCCGGACTGATCCCGTCAGGATAAAGGAATCGTGCTGCCTATTTCAAGTACGCTCCGAAGAAGGCTTCCAGCTTGTCAAACGGAATAATGTCCATCCGGTCATAGAGATCCGTGTGAACCGCTCCCGGAATGATCATCAGCTCCTTATTGTCGCCGGTCAGCTTTGCGAAGGCGTCCCTGCTGAAGTAGCAGGAGTGCGCTTTCTCGCCGTGGATGACGAGGACGGCACTGCGGATCTCCTGACTGTACTGCAGAATCGGCATATTGAGGAAGGATTCGCAGCCCGTCACGTTCCAGCCGCCGTTGGAGTTCAGGCTGCGGGGATGATAGCCGCGCTCCGTTTTATAATAATCGTAATAGTCTTTCACGAAGAACGGCGCATCCTCCGGCAGCGGATCGACCACGCCGCCGCCCAGCGCGTAGCTGCCGTTTTTGTAGTCCTCGATACGCTGCGCACAGAGCGCCTTGCGCTTCTCATAGCGCGCCTCCTCGCTGTCCTCACTGTCAAAGTAACCGTTCGCATTCACACGGGTCATGTCATACATGGTGGAGGCCACGGTCGCCTTGATACGGGTGTCCAGCGCCGCCGCGTTGAGCGCCATGCCGCCCCAGCCGCAGATGCCGATGATGCCGATCCGCTCCGGGTCCACTTCTGTCTGCACGGACAGGAAGTCCACCGCCGCCATGAAGTCCTCCGTATTGATATCCGGGGAAGCCATGTAGCGGGGCTGCCCGCCGCTCTCTCCGGTGTAGGAAGGATCAAAGGCAATCGTCAGGAAGCCCCGCTCCGCCATCGTCTGCGCGTACAGGCCGGAGGACTGCTCCTTCACCGCGCCGAAGGGACCGCATACCGCGATGGCCGGGAGCTTGCCCGCCGCATCCTTTGGCTCGTAGAGGTCCGCCGCAAGGGTGATGCCGTAGCGGTTGTGAAATGTCACTTTTCTGTGGTTCACTTTATCGCTCTTCGGGAATACTTTATCCCATTCTTCTGTTAAAATAAGCTGTTCTTCCATAATGCTCCTGTCCTTTCTTAATTTTTATTTCAATATGCCATATTGCTCATCCGAAACGGCTTCCAGCCACTCGTTCGAGCTGTTTTCCCCCGGCACCTCCACGGCCAGATGGGAGAACCAGCTGTCCGGGGCAGCTCCATGCCAGTGCTTCACGCCGACCGGAATATTAATGCAGTCACCCGGCTTCATCTCCACCGCATCCTTGCCCCACTCCTGGTAATAACCGCGGCCGGCCACGCAGATCAGAATCTGGCCGCCGCCCTTGTCCGCATGATGGACATGCCAGTTGTTGCGGCAGCCCGGCTCAAAGGTCACATTGAAGATCCCGACCTGCTCCGTGGACACGGGTGCCAGATAGCTCTGCCCAGTGAAATATTTCGCGAAGGCGTCATTCGGTGCGCCGATGGGGAACATCATCTCTGCGGCATGAGCAGCCTTTCCATCCTCCGGAGCGATGTCCTCCGCCCATTTTTTCAGCTCCGCGGCGCTCTGTCTGCCGTTCAGGAGCTTTCCGACTACGATTTCGGTATCCGGGGATACGGATGCTTTCAGGGCATTCGCGGTACGCCCGAATCCGCTGCCGCCGGAAGTGGCAAAGAGAATAATCTTCTTTCCGGAAAAATCATAGCTTTCCAGGAAAGTATTGATGATCGTGGGCGCGACGCCCCACCAGATCGGGAATCCCAGAAAGATCGTATCATATTCCGCGATACCGGCGCTCTGATCCGCAAGCGCGGGTCGGCTGGAAAGATCGTTCATCTCCACCGAGCTGCGCGATTTTTTGTTCGTCCAGTCCAGATCTTCACTGGTATAAGGCACCTGGGGTCTGATCTCATATACATCTGCGTCCGCTGCCTGCGCCAGCGCCTTTGCCGCAGCTGCGGTCACCCCACTGGCTGAAAAATATGCCACTAACTTTTTACCCGTCACAACATGATCCTCCTTTTCAAGATTCATCACGAAGCAATTTCATCCATAAATCGGAAGCTTCTTTCTACTGTCTTGATTGTATCTTATACCTGAAGCAGAATGATGGCAAATACTTAATTTCTATTTCTGGTTATTCTCAAAAAGAATATCTATCAAAATTCCTTGCTCAGCAGGAAATCGCGAATATTCCAGTGCCTGATTCCGTCCCGGCTCATGTCCAGTTCATCCATCGTTACGACATATTTGGGAAAATTATCACGGACAGCAGCCAGCGCGCCAAACTCCCGCTGGATTGTTTCTTCCGAAGCAAGCAGATAGGAAACCTGGACATACAGCTTTTTGCTCTGATATTCACATACAAAATCAATTTCCCTGTCGGACAGTTTTCCGACAGTGACAGAATAACCGCGGCGCAGCAGCTCCATATAGACAATATTTTCCAGGACCAGCTGAATGTCCTTCGCATTGCCGCCAAACACTGCCTCCCGGATGCCATGATCGGCAACATAGTATTTTTCGTTGACAGTCAGTATCTTTTTGCCCTGCAGATCCTGCCGTTTCACCTGGTAAAACAGAAACGCGTCCGTGCAGGCTTTGATATAGTTGAGTACCGTTTCCGTTGAAACCGGTCGTCCTTCATTTTTCAGATATCTGGAAATCGCCGTTGCGGAAAACGTGGTGCCGACATTGGCAGTAAGATAGGCAATAATCCGTTCCAGCATATCTACATCCCGGATATTGTTTCTCCTGATGACATCCTTCAGCTCCACAGAATTGAACAGATCGCGCAGATACTGGCGGCTGGCCGCATCATCATAGCGGAGATTTGCAAGATAGGGCATCCCGCCCAGCGTCAGATACTTTGCAAAGCATTGTCTGTCATCCGCGTCCGGAAAAATGCTGTGATACAGCTCCCGAAACTCCCTAAACGAAAACGGATAGATCACAAATTCTACATAACGCCCGGCAAGGTAAGTAGCCAGTTCGCCGGAAAGCAGCCTTGCATTGGAACCGGTAATATAAATGTCACAATCCAGTTCCACGCGGAAAGAATTGATACACTTTTCCCAGTCTGCCACTTCCTGTATTTCATCAAAAAACAAATAAACTTTGCCGCCGATCTCCGCCGCCCGATGAATAATCTCCTCATGCAGAGCGAACGCGCTGCATAGCTGTACATTACTCATGTTTTCAAAATTCAGGGAGATAAACTGTCCCGGGTCAATGCCGCTCTCGATCAGTTCCTCCTGAATGAGCTGCAGCATGACAGACTTTCCACTGCGGCGAATACCGGTCAGAACCTTGACCAGATCATTCCCGATAAAAGGCCGGATACGGCTCATATATGCTTCCCGTTTTATCATATAGATCAGCCTCCTTCCCCAAGCTCTCCATATAATATCACAGGTATATCTGATTTTCAATATCGAAATTATATTTTTATAAAGTATAACTGATAAATTTTAATAGTTTTATTTTTCCGTCCTGATACCTGTCGTGTTTTACATTTCTGTCCAGAGCATTTATCTGCTCTGTCTCCTCTTTGGGTAACTCAAAGTCATAGCAGGAAATGGCAAAATAAAAACCCGCTTCTACTTGATCGGCTTTGCATGTGCCAGCAGATATTTCTCTGCCTCCCCATTCCAGAGTCCGTTATGCTTTTCCACCAGCCTCGCGAGC
>JAJBTX010000014.1 GCA_020860645.1 Lachnospiraceae bacterium
TCTGTAAATACTATAGCAATAAAATGTGAACAAAGTATGAATAAACTTTTAATATACTGTAAATCTGGACAAAAACAGGTAGAAACATCGAAAATTAATGTGCAAAATAGATAAATCAGGACAGAGGGGCAGAAGCCTGATTTCATGCATATTGTAAAAAATGCTAAAAGGTGCTATGATAAACCCATGCAGGGAGGAGGACTTTGGATATGGCATTGACGAAATCGCCCATCTATGTGATCGGGCATAAAAATCCGGATACGGACTCGATCTGTTCGGCGCTGGCCTATGCGGAACTGAAAAACAGGCTTTATGGAGGCGGATACTGCGCAGCGAGGGCAGGACAGATTAACCAGGAGACGCAGTATGTGCTGAATTTTTTCCAGGTGCAGGCGCCGGTCTACATACCGGATGTCATGACGGACGTGAGCGATATGGAGATTCGCAGGACGGAAGGCGTCTCCGGAGAGATATCCCTCAAAAAAGCCTGGAATATGATGCGGGAGCAGGGAGTCGTGACACTGCCGATCACGCAGGGGCAGAAGCTGCAGGGGCTGATTACGATCGGTGACATTGCCAACGCTTATATGGACGTGTACGACAACTGTATCCTGTCCGTGGCGAAGACCTCCTATCGGAATATTCTGGAAACACTGGATGCGGAGCTGCTGATCGGAGATATCGATGCGACCTTTGACCGGGGAGCCGTTGTCATTGCGGCGGCAAATCCGGACGTGATGGAGGATCACATCAGTGAGGGTGATATGGTTATCCTTGGAAACCGCTACGAGTCGCAGCTCTGCGCGATTGAGATGAATGCGGCCTGCATCATTGTCTGCATGGAGGCGAAGGTTTCCCGCACGATCCGGAAGCTGGCGCAGGAGCATGGCTGCAGTATCATTGTGACGCCGCATGATACCTTCACGGTGGCGCGCATGATCAATCAGAGCATGCCGATTTCCCATTTTATGAAAAGAGAGGGTCTCATCACCTTCCGGGTGAACTCGAAGACGGAAGATATCCGCGGGATCATGGGTGAGAAACGCCACCGCGATTTCCCGATTCTTGACCTGGAGGACAATTATATCGGCATGATTTCCCGCCGGAATCTGTTGAATCTGCGCAAAAAGCGCGTAGTGTTGATGGATCACAATGAGGCGGGTCAGACCGTGGACGGCATCGGTTATGCGGAGATTCTGGAGATTATCGATCATCACCGGATCGGTACGCTCGAGACGCTCGAACCGGTCTATTTCCGCAACCAGCCGCTCGGCAGCACGGCGACGATCGTCTATCAGATGTATCAGGAGAACGGCATGGAGATTTCGAAAAAGATTGCCGGGCTTCTGATGGCGGCGATCATTTCCGATACGCTGATGTTCCGCTCCCCGACCTGTACGGCGGTGGACCGCGCGGCGGCGGAGAAGCTCTCTGAGATCTGCGGCGTGGAGATCGAGGAGTTTGCGATCGACATGTTCAGTGCGGGCAGCGATATGAGCTCCCGCAGCGCGAAGGAAATTTTTGAACAGGATAAGAAGAAATTCGATGTCGGAGAGATTTCCTTTATTGTATCGCAGATCAACAGCATGAACGCCATTGAGCTGGGTGAGGTGAAGGAAAAGCTCGTGCCCTACCTGACGGAGCACTTCAAGGATCTGGGCGTGGATATGTGCTTTGTGATGCTCACGCACATTGTGAAGGAGAATACGGAGCTGCTCTGCTTTGGCTCCGGCGCGGAGGAGACGGCGATCGAGGCCTTCCAGCTGAAGGAGGATGCGAAGCCGCTCGTCCTGAAGGGGCTCGTGTCGCGCAAGAAGCAGCTGATTCCGAGCCTGGTGACGGTGCTGCAGAAATAGAAATCTGCCGTTTGGCGCGCGGTGCTCCATTACAGAAGAGAACTTTATGCAGCCACAGTTTTTGCGGGCAGAAGCACACAGGCTGTGGCTTTTCTGAGGGAAAATTTCCGGTTAAACGAAGTTAATTGCCATATGGGTAAATGGAAGAGATATTTTTTCTTATTGAGAAAAGATATCGTTAATTCTTGTATTTTTGCATATAGTTAGTTGACTTTAACAAAAGTTAGCTATATAATACTGAATGTAAATGATAGTCGTTTTCAATAACATGCCTGCGATCAGGAGAAAAGAGGGAGCATATGGCAGTAGCACTCATGAATATTGGTGAGAGACGTGTGGTAAAGGGCGTCCGCGGGAAAGATGAAGTGATCCGCCACCTGGAGGACATGGGCTTTGTGGCCGGTGCAGTCGTGGAATGCGTTGCGGATACCCCGGGAGGAAAGATTCTTCTCGTGAAGGGTGTGCGCGTCGCGCTTGACAGAGGGCTTGCGTCCAAGATCATGGTGGCCTGATGAGAACGGCAGGAAGGAGAACAGTATGCAGACTTTGAGAGAAGCAAAGGTAGGGAGCACAGTGAAAGTCGCGAAGATCAGCGGCTCCGGTCCGATCAAGCGCCGCATCATGGATATGGGTATCACGAAGGGCGCTGAGATCTACATCCGCAAGGTGGCGCCGCTCGGCGATCCGGTCGAGGTGACGGTCCGCGGATATGAGCTGTCTCTGAGAAAAGAGGATGCACAGATGGTGGAGGTTGAGTAAACCATCAAAATGCTGCAAAATGCAGCTTATTTTTAAGAATATTGGTTAGAATGAACTAACCACGAGGAGGAAAAAATGGCGATGAAAATTGCACTTGCCGGCAACCCGAACTGCGGCAAAACGACTCTGTTCAACGCACTGACCGGCGCGAACCAGTACATCGGTAACTGGCCGGGCGTTACCGTTGAGAAGAAGGAAGGAAAACTGAAGGGACATTCGGATATTGTCATCACGGACCTTCCTGGTATTTATTCGCTTTCTCCGTATACTTTGGAGGAAGTGGTGGCGAGAAACTATCTGATCAATGAGCGTCCGGACGCGATCCTGAATATCATCGACGGGACGAACCTGGAGCGCAACCTCTACCTCTCCACGCAGGTGGTCGAGCTGGGGATTCCGGTCGTCATGGCGGTCAACATGATGGACCTGGTCGAGAAAGCGGGAGACAAGATTTACATCGACAAGCTGAGCGAGCAGATGGGCTGTGAGGTCGTCGAGATCTCCGCGCTGAAGGGCACCGGCATCGCGGAGGCGACCGAGAAGGTTGTCAAGGCTGCAGAGTCAGGAGCGGCGCAGCAGATTGTACATAAGTTTGATAAAAAAGTAGAGGCAGCCCTGGAGTCTATTGAGGAAAAGCTCGGAGACAGCGTAGAGGAGGCGCAGAAGCGTTTCTTTGCGATCAAGCTCCTCGAGAACGACAGCAAGATTGCGGAGCAGATGAAGAGTGCGCCGGATGTGTCGGCGGAGATTTCCGCCATCGAGGAGGCCTTTGACGACGACTCCGAGAGCGTGATCACGAGCGAGCGCTACGAGTATATTTCTTCTATAATAGGAAGCTGCATGAAGAAGGCGGCGGGAAATAAGGAGAAGCTGTCCACATCGGATAAGATCGATCGCATCGTGACCAATCGTATCCTGGCGCTGCCGATCTTCGCGCTGGTCATGTTCCTGGTCTACTATATTGCGATGTCCACGATCGGCGCGGCGGCGACCGACTGGACGAACGACAATCTGTTTGGCGACGGTTTCCATCTCTTTGGCATGGGCACGGCGCAATACGAGGAAGTTTCCGAAGAATACGGCGGAGCTGCGGAGATCGTAAACGGTTTCGCGGCGGATGCGGGAGTGGATGAGATCGCGGACGCTCTTGACGAGGAAGCGGAGGACTACGATCCGGAGGCGGCTGCGGGTGCAGTGACAGAGCTGGTCGCCATGTACAGCGCCGGTGATGTAGTTACCTATGAAGTAGAGGATGAGGAAACGCTCGAGATTTCCGAGGCGGAGGCTTCTTATGAAGAACTCACGGAAGCGGCCGCGGTTCTGGAAGCGTATGGCTACGAGTCGCCCGACCCGGCGGATTATGGCACCTTCATCCCGAGTATTCCGGATGCGATCGCCGGTGCGCTGGAGTCAGTGAACTGTGCGGAGTGGCTCTCCGGTCTGATCCTTGACGGTATCGTCGCCGGTCTCGGTGCGGTGCTCGGCTTTGTGCCGCAGATGCTGGTGCTCTTCTTCCTGCTGGCGATTCTGGAATACTGCGGATATATGGCGCGTATCGCCTTTATTCTGGACCGTATCTTCCGCAGGTTCGGTCTGTCCGGAAAATCCTTCATCCCGATGCTGGTCAGCATGGGCTGCGGCGTCCCGGGTATCATGGCGAGCCGGACGATAGAGAATGAAAAAGACCGCCGGATGACGATTATCACCACGACTTTCATCCCCTGCGGCGCGAAGGTGCCGTTCATCGCGATGATCGTCGGGGCGCTGCTGGGCGGCAATCCGCTCATCGCAACGGCCTGCTACTTCATGGGCGTGGCGGCGGTGATCTGCTCGGGCATTATCCTGAAGAAGACGAGCATGTTCGCGGGCGATCCGGCTCCCTTCGTCATGGAGCTTCCGGCCTATCATATGCCAACGATCGGCTCGATCCTGCGCAGCACTTGGGAGCGTGGCTGGTCCTTCATCAAGAAGGCCGGCACGATCATCACGCTGTCGACGATCGTGATCTGGTTCACGACCTACTTTGGCTTTGCCCCGGACGGATTCCGCATGCTGGCTGAGGAGGAGATTGACTACAGTATCCTGGCGACGATCGGAAATGCGATTGCCTGGATTTTCATCCCGCAGGGCTGGGGCAACTGGCAGGCGGCGGTGGCCTCTATCACAGGCCTTGTGGCGAAGGAGAATATCGTCGGCACACTCGGCATCCTCTACGCGAACGGCGAGGGCAGCGTGTGGCAGAACATGGCGGCGGCTTTCGGCGGAGCCAGCGGCAGCACGACAGCGGTCGGCTACTCCTTCCTGCTCTTTAACCTGCTCTGCGCACCGTGCTTCGCGGCGATGGGCGCGATCAAGCGTGAGATGAACAGTGCAAAGTGGTTCTGGATCGCGATCGGTTATCAGTGCGGCCTGGCCTATCTGGTGTCCCTGGTCGTATACCGGATCGTCGGCCTGTTCACCGGCGAATGCGGTTTTGGTATCTTTACAATTATTGCAATCGCGATTATTATAGGATTTATCTACTTGCTGTTCCGGCCGATGCCGAAGGAGAAGAGCAGTAGAGTGCAGGTGAAAGGAATGGCGAAGGCATAATGGGAACTCTGGTAGTGGGTCTGGTGGTCCTGGCCATAGTAGCGGCGGCGATTCGCAGCATCTGGAAGGATCACAAGTCCGGAAAGGGCTGCGCAGGCTGCAGCCATGGCTGTGGAGGCTGCTCGAAATGCGGGACGATGAAAGACTGATCCGCGTTGCGCGGGAAAAGGATAAAATACTGGATCTGTTTCGCAGTCGCGGTATGCGGATTACGAGGCAGCGCAGGCTGATTCTCGATATTGTATTCGAGCAGGAGTGCACGAGCTGCAAGGAGATCTACTACCGCGCCGCGAAACGGGATAAAAATATCGGTATCGCGACTGTTTACCGCATGGTAAATGTATTGACGGAGCTTGGCGTGTTCCGCACGAACACGCCCTACCGGCTCGACCAGGCATATCAGACGAAAACGCACGGCTGCCGCGTGATTCTGAAAAACCAGAACGAGGTGGAGTTAAGCGGCGAGGAGCTGCTTGATGTGCTGATGGAAGCGCTGAACCGGAAAGGCTGCGAGGGCAGCCCGGAGATTGATCGGGTCGTGCTGATGTAAAAACATAATGTGAAATGATTTGATAAAGCAGGAGATGGCAGATCGAAGGGTCTGCCGTCTTTTTTGCTTTTGCGGGAAACCCGGAATGAAACGCAGTGGTCTTTCATAAGATAGAGCAAAGCGTATGAATGAGGTGGCGGTATGCGGAGGTGGTGTCTGCTGCTTTTGACAATCCTGCTGCTGGCCGGCTGCGGGGTGGAGACACAGAGTGATGAGAAGCTGGAGGATCTGGATTTTACAGTGCTGGATGTGGAGGCGATTCCGGAGGAACTGCGAAATGTGCTCGAAGAAAAGAAGAACGAGCCGTTTCAGGTGACCTACGAGGATGAGGGGTACCTTTATATCTGCGCAGGCTATGGGGAGCAGGAGACGAGCGGCTACAGCATCGCGGTGCAGGATCTCTATCTGACCGGAACCGCGATCTGTGTGGATACGGAGCTGCTGGGGCCGGGAAAGGATGAGAACGCCGCACAGTCCGTGACCTGTCCGTATATCGTGCTGAAGCTGGAATACCTGGATAAACCGGTTATTTTTGAGTAGGAAAGGCAGGAATGTGAAATGGAACTGGAACGCAGCTACAGAAATCTGATGCGCCGGAAGGGAAAGGCGGTCAGCCAGACAACACTGGAGGAGGATCTGAATGTGCCGGATCGGAAGCCGGACATTTTCCGGATTGTACACCGACAGGGAGAATTCCGGCCTGACGAAACCAGGATAGAGGCGGGAAAACTAAGGGTGCGGGGCGTATTTCTGTATCGCATTCTGTACATTGGGGAGAACTATGAACGGATGGCGGAAGTACTGGAAGGGAGTATTCCGGTGGATGAGACAGTGTTCCTGAATGGCCTGGAGGAGGGAGATATCCTGGATTTCACATGGAGTATCGAGGATATGGGGGCGTCCGCTGTCCATTCCCGCAAGGCGAATCTGAAATGTGTGCTGTGTTTCGAGGCGGAGGCATTCCGGGAGCAGCCGGTTCCGCTGGTGCAGCAGCCGGAGCAGTCGGATCTGTATTGCAGGAGTGAGACGATGCGGCTCCAGCAGGAACTCATACATAAAAAGGACACGCTGCGGGTGCGCGAGGATCTGAACCTGCCGCCGGGTAAGCCGAATATCCGCCGTGTGATCTGGAAGGAGGCGCGGCTGCAGGGAACGGAGCTGCGAACGGAGGAGGGGCGCCTGTCCGTGCGGGGCGAACTGTGCGTGTTTTTCCTGTATGAGAGCGATCTGGAGGACGGGCGGCTTCAGTGGATGGAACAGAGCATTTCCTTTCGGAATGAACTGGAGTGCGAGGCCTGCAGCGCGGAGCTTTTTGGCTGCGGGACGGTCGCGCTGCAGCGCTGCGATATGGAACTGCAGCCGGATTACGACGGCGAGCCGCGGATGCTCCGTGTCGATGCGCTGCTTGAACTGACGCTTCGGTATTTTGAGGAGCGGGACTGTGAGTTCCTGAGCGATGCGTACAGCCTGTCGCGGGAGATCATCCCGAAGCGACAGGCATACAACTGGGAATTTGTGAGCAACACGTCCGATTCCCGGGCAAGAGTTTCCGGGCGCGTGAAGCTCGGAGAGGCAGACCCGCGGCTATTGCAGGTGCTAGCGAGCGCCGCTGATCTTCATGTGGAATACACGGAGCGTACGGAGCGGGGGCTGCTGGTTCAGGGAACGCTGGCGCTCCATGTGCTCTATGCCGCGGAGGACGATTCTCAGCCGCTGGCAGGCATATCGAGCTCTTTTCCCTTTGAGTACACAGTGGAACTGCCGGACGCAGCCGCGCAGGAGAATGTGCAGATGAAGCTGGGACTTGACCAGCTCGCGGTCAGTATGCTGGATGCGCAGGAGCTGGAGGCAAAGGCTGTGATTCAGATACAGGTGCTGTGCTCTCATCCGGAGGAGCTGAGCCTTGTGGAGGAGCTGGAGGAGGAGCCGCTGGACGTGGAGCGTATCAAAAAGCTGCCGGGCATGGTCGTCCATATCGTGCAGCCCGGGGAGAGTCTCTGGGATATTGCGAAGAGTCATGCCGCGGCCTGCCGCGATGTGGCGGAGCTGAATGGCCTCGATGACGGAGAGCCGGAGCCCGGCAGTAAGCTTCTGCTTGTAAAGAGGATGTCCGGTATGGTATCATAGTCCCCGAAGAGAAGACGATTCGGAGGAAACATGGGAGATACGATACATTTGAAAGCGTACGCGAAGATCAATCTGGGTCTGGATGTTCTTCGCAGGCGGGAGGACGGTTACCACGAAGTGAAGATGATCATGCAGACCGTCACGCTGCATGACGATCTGGAGCTGCGCAGGACGAGTGAGGCAGGAATACGCGTGGAGAATAATCTGCCCTATCTGCCGAAGAATGAAAATAATCTCGCCTACAGAGCGGCGAAGATTCTGATGGATGAATTTGATATCCGGGACGGGATGGAGATCCGCCTCAATAAACGGATACCGGTGGCCGCCGGCATGGCGGGCGGAAGCTCGGACTGCGCCGCCGTTCTGTGGGGCATGAACCTGATGTACGGGCTGGGACTTTCGATGGAGGAGCTGATGGCGCGCGGCGTCCGGCTCGGGGCTGACGTGCCCTACTGTCTGCTGCGAGGAACCGCGCTTGCGGAAGGAATCGGTGAGAAGCTTAAGCCTCTGGCGCCGATGCCGCGCTGCATGCTCCTGATCGCGAGGCCGAATATCAACGTGTCGACGCGCTTTGTCTATGAAAATCTTCATGTGGATGAGCTGCGCCCGGAGCAGCATCCGGATGTGGACGCGCTGGTCGGGGCGCTGGAGCGAAAGGATCTGCTGTTCCTTGCCTCTCACATGGGCAATGTACTCGCGGGTGTGACGGAGCCCTTGCATCCGGTGATCGGCAGTATCAGACAGTGTATGATGGAAAACGGAGCGCTCGGCGCATTGATGAGCGGCAGCGGCCCGACAGTATTTGGCATCTACAAAACACGTGCGGCGGTCAGCAGCGCATATGTGGCGCTGAAAAATTCCGGTCTGGCAAAGCAGGTCTTTACAGCCGCGCCGTACAATATCCATAAAAGACGGATGTAGAGAGGGGAGGGCTGTTGCCCTGCCTTCTTTGCATGGTATAGAAACGCGTCTGTCCGGCGATACTCTGAGTAAAGATTGAAAAGAGGAAGCCTGATATGAGACGAAAAATTACGACGCTGCTGTTGATCCTGTTCCTGCTCTCCACGGTGGGCGGATATACCCTGGAGGGAACGCTCCGGGAGACGAACGGAACGGAGACGATGGCCTGGTGGAGCCTGTTTTATGAGCGGCCGAATCCGGAACGCCTGCCGGTGAAGGTGAGCTTCTGGCTGGCGTCGAGGTGAAGACGGAGTTCTGGTTTGTCAGCAGCAGGCTCTCCCGAGGGCGGCTGTACGGAAGAAGTGGTGTTCGAATGAAAAAAGAAGTGACGGTGACCGTTTCCGGCCTCCATGCTGCGGAGGACGGGCAGCAGAAGCTGGAAACAGTACACGATGGGGAATATTATGAGAAGAACGGCGTGCACTACCTGTTTTTTGACGAGCAGCAGGAGGGGCTCGCGGAGCCGGTGCGCAACCGTTACACGATGACCGCAGACAGTCTGGAGGTTCGCAGAAGCGGACCGGTGACGGCCGTCTTACATTTCCGCGTGGGCGAACGCCGGCAGAACAGTTATCAGGTTCCGTGGGGAAATCTTTGCGTCGAATCCGATACCACGCGCGTTCGGCTCGATGCGGGCGAAAACCGGCTCGAGATGAACGTATCCTACCGGCTCAGTCTGAACGGGGAAGAGCAGGCGGACTGCGATATCCGGGTATGTGTGGAGGAAAGGAAGGAAAACTGACGGACAGAGAGGCCGGACAGCAGCGAATGTTGTCCGGCCTCACATCATGAA
The DNA here is from genome assembly GCA_020860645.1 of Lachnospiraceae bacterium. Classification (GTDB taxonomy): domain Bacteria; phylum Bacillota; class Clostridia; order Lachnospirales; family Lachnospiraceae; genus Hominiventricola. The sequence continues at coordinate 9,638 of JAJBTX010000014.1, forward strand.
AGCCCTGTTTTTGCAGAAAGGCTTTTACACAGCCTTATTTGCTGGTTAAAAGAATCTGTGCATATCCATGGCCCGTGTTGCCGGTGGAGTAGCCGCCGGTTGGCGTCGGCATGGTCTTATTCCCGGCGATCGTCTCGGCGGTATCTACATCGAAGACGTATCCTGTATAGGATATTGCGCAGCGATTTGCTGTACTTGCTTCCTCCCAGCTGTCAGCGTTTATGTAGTATCCGCTGATATAGCTGGAGCCGCCGCCTCCGCCGCCATTGTGGTTTCCGCCGGTACCGCCTCTGTAACCTGAGCCGCCGCCTCCGCCGTCGTTGCAGCGTCCGGAAGCGCCCTGTCCAAGCGTCCCCCTGATCTGTGTTCCGGCGCTTCCCGCGTCTTCGCCGCTGCCCGCTGTTCCGGACAGGCCTCCGCCGTGGCCGCCCTTTCCGTTTTCCGCACAGTTGTCAGATCCGCCGCCGGCACCGGCAACCATAATTCTGGATGCCAGGGACTGTGAATTGTTCCATGCGCCCGCAACGATGCGCACATCGGTTGCGCCTCCGCCGCCGTAGCCTACGCTCGCGTCGTCATTCAGGCATTTGCCACCGCCATTCCAGCCGCCGCCGCTGCTGCTGCCCTGGCCTCCGACATAGACATACAATTCCGTGCCGGCCTCCAGATAGATTTCGCCGTAGGTGTAGCCGCCTTTTCCGCGGTAGTTTGCATTCCATGTTCCGCCGGACGCGCCCCAGAGGGCGATGGAATAGGTTCCGCTCATTGGCGCGGTGAAGGTATAATACGATCCTTTATAAATATAATCGGACTGATAATAGATCGCGTAGAAGGTAACCGGTTCTGTTATTTTTCCATAATCCTCCAGGTCGACCCCGGTTCCGTCCGGCGCTGTATTCCAGAATACATACCGATAATAGGTACGGCTTCCTTCGAGCGTCGTCGCCATCACCTGGTTCCTGTTGTACAGGAGACTTCCGACTTCCACCTCAGCCGCCGCAAGAACCAGTTCCGCGTCTGTAATTCCGCCGGTAATCACAGTATTTTTGTCGCCGTTGCCATTGGCGTCAAAGGTCACGTAGACTTTCCAGTTTGCGTAGAGGGTCAGGGAATCTATGCCGGTATTGGCTCCGATGGCATTCAGCGCGGTGTAGGAATCATACTGGATTCCGGTCCCGTCGTCCTTCGTGTTCCATCCGGCAAATACATATCCGTCGCCCATGCCGTTAAGGCCGCCATTGTCCACATCCTTATAGGTGCCGGACGTTACATAGTTTGCACCAGCCTCTTCATCATAACCGAACATCATCGCGTTCCGGGTCGCGCCATTCGAAAATCTGGACCCGTTCGCGTCGAAGTTGAGCTGGAATTTATGGATGGGCTTCAGGTCAGCCGTGACACGGAAGGTATCCTTCAATGTCCGCCCCTTTTCGCTGTAGTAGCCTGTAATAACAAGCGGCTCAGATGAATTCATGGTGTTGCTGACAGCAGCCGGGGACAGCGTGATATCATCAAAATCCAGCGTTCCCGCGCTCAGGCTGATGGTCGATGCGTCATCGTAAGTGACAATGATATCTCCTCCGAGAGCCGGACTGAAGTCGGATTCCGTGAAGGTATATGTCGTCAGCGAATCGCTGCTGATCGTTTCCTCTCCGGCGTATATCAGAGTCAGCGATACCGGTATCCGCATGTTGATCCAGTTCGCGGCTCCATTCGGTCCGTCGCCGCCAGGCGGAGGCGTATTCGGCTCCGGATCATCCGGATCGCCCCCGACAGGAATCCCAATGCCGTTATAAGCGATGATTTCCAACTCGCTTTCCGCGGCAGTGATATTGACGCTTACGACTCCGCTGCTGACATCAAATGCAACATTCTGGCTGTCGCATCTGATCTTCTGAAGGTTGTAAAGAGCTGTCTCTGCTTCCGTAAGATCATATTCTCCAAGCGGCAGATCGGTAAAGGTACAGGAAACGTCCGCCGTGCCCTTATTAGAATCGTCGATCACAACATTTCCGGAATAAACCCTTCCCGTTTCAGCGCTCGTAAGCTGCATGACAAAGGTAAGCATGTATTCCTCTCTTTCCTCCTCCGTCATGGTTGTCGGGAAATAAATCTCGTCAAGCGTCTTATAGACCGTTATGGTTCCCAGAATATTTTTCAGCCCCAGGTTCTGATTTTCCGCGGCTTCTCTGGTGAGGGTGATTTCCTTGATCCATGCGGATCTGGCCAGTAATTCGTCCTGATCTGTGAGATAACTTTCTTCTGCCTCCGAATCCAGCTTTGCAGATGCGGCGTCATCAGCGCCGGCCTGCTTTGCGGTAACCTCATACTGATCCGGTATCTGGTCGAAGACAAGATAGTAAGTTCCTGACGTCACCCCGCGGAAATCGTATTCTCCTGTAGAGTCCGTCCGGATCTGGGAAAACATATCCCCCTCCTTGTCAAAGGCCCTGACTAGCTTCACATCATCAATTACCCGGCTGGGATCTCCGCCGTTATTTTCATCATACAGGCGGTATAAAGTGACAATGACATTGCTGACCCCCTGTTCATCATTCAGCAGAAGACCGTCGGCGTCCGCGTCCTCCCATACGGTACCCTGGATATACAGGTCGATGACGGTTGTAACGACGACTTCCGAATTCGATACGCCGTTTCCGGTAGTCACATAAGCCTGATTGTGGTAATAATCCCCGACCTGCTGTGCCGTCAGATCTACGATATTGGCTCTCAGGGAAAAGCGAAGCGATTCCTGCCAGAGAAGCCGGGTAGTAAATTTGATGGCAACGGCGTTCGTCGGGAGGCTGAACGTGATCTCTGTGCCGTCTATTGTGGCTGCCGCAGCTGTCCACGCAATATTTCCGGAACCCGCGCCTCCCAGCACCTGCTGTTCGTCGGCCGTCCGGACCGCTGTGTCGGTCGTATAATACATACCGGCCTTGCCGCTCTCCAGCCAGGCGAGCGTATTCGCGGAGTCGCCGGAATCCAGGCTCACGCTGACATAATATAAATCGCCTGAAAACATACTTCCATCATGGCTGGTGGACTGATCGAGTCGCTCATCTCCCACATAGGGCAGCACATCGACCATGGAAAAGTCGGATGCATTCTGGTCCGGATTGGATGTTTCATCATTGTTGGAAACCAGGATATTCCACTGGATATCGTCCCCCATTGTGATGGTTTCCGTGTCGGTCGACTTTGCTATTTTCGGGATAGGATTTGCTTCCACATGGATCAGGTAGCGGACAGTCCCGCGTCCCGTCGCATCCTCCGCGGTGCTGTATGTCGCCTGTGCTTCTGCGAAATCTTCCTCATTGCAATCGTGCGAAGTGATGATCTCGCATGTGTGATTCCAGATGACGGAGCTGAGTCCTTCGCCGTACAGCTTATCAGAATCCGTCATATACACGGATTTCTGCGCCACCTGTTCGGAGTTGGATGCTGATTTATTCAGGTTTCCTGTCATCCTGGATAAAATTACGGCAACAGGCACCCATTCCCCGTTTCCCGCGTTGGTAACCTTGGTCCCGGATACGATTTTTACAAGCGCATCCTCCACCGTGTCATCCGCCGCGTCCGCGGCCTCCGGAATCTGTGAGCTGACCGTGACTCCGCCGCCGACCTTCAGAAGACCGGTAATGCCGGGTTCATTCGCGGAAACTGACTCTGTGACACCGTCGGTACAGACCCACCGGTAGCTCACAATATGCGGGTTCTCACCCGTCAGCAGGGCTTCGCTGCCTTCATTGAAATCCAGAGCCTGCCCCTTTTCCAGTCTGGTATCTGTCGCGGTCACTTCCAGCTGAAAGATATGGGCTGTCGGAGTTTCCCTGATTTCCAGAGCGTCCTGCGAACCGGCAGCCGTCGAACCGGTGCTGCTGTATTCCGTCGACACATAGGGATACAGGGCTTTGGTTTCCGGATCGTCCGATGTCACATAGACATGCCCGACAGGAGAACGGGTCGTATCTACGGGCGTCACCGTGCAGGTGATGGTGTATTCTCCGGAGACTGTGATGTCCTGCCGTGTGAAGGACCACTTAAGATTTGGTTCTCCGCTGTCATCCAGATAATATTCCGTACCGTGCGGGACAGTCAGTGTGCCGACGACATTCCCGTCCGGATCAGTCAGCGTATACCGGATATCGACAAAGGCATTGTTAATGCCGTCAGGCGTATAGTCCGCCACGGCGGAAAGTGCGTCATTGGCTTCTATATAAGCAGATTTTGCCTTATAAAGAGCAGATTCCGCTTCTTCCGCGGCCTTTTGCAGGGACTCATCGCTGTCATTCTCCGCGGCGGCTTTTTTTGCTGTCTGAAATACCTCGATCGCATCCTGATACGCATCATAGGCGCTGTCGTTTTCCGATTTTAAGGTATCGTATGACGGGTCGGTGTACCACAGCCTGCCCTTCGTATCGGTGACCAGGTTCAGCAGTTCTGCCGTCTGCGGGGCATAGATCAGCATGTTGTCGCTGTTTACCGCGTAAGTGACAGTCAGGTCCACCGTCGGGACCGGGTATTTTTCGATGTAGCGGTTTCTGTCCGGGTTTTTGTCCGAATTCTCCTCCCACACCGGTAAATCGGGATCGCCGGGGATGGACGGATAGAAAGCCGTGGTGTTGGAATTGTTGGTCGCGATGCCATTGCCGCCAAAGGTAATCCTGGCGTTGATTCCGACGATCAGAACGAGCTTGTAGCCATAGTCGCCGGCTTCGTATTTCCGGTCTTCCTCTGTGGACATGGATTGCCAGTATTTACAGCAGTCCTTGTCATAGTTGGTGACGGCATTCTCTTCATAATCGTAACCGCTGATTTTCAGGGTGTTTCCAATCACCATACATGACACCTGTTCTGTGATATCCTCCCACTCCGAATAGGATGTCAGCATATTTCCCTGGTTATCGTATGTATATGCAGTTCTCTCGCCCCAGCGGAATTCGGTTACAACTCCGTCCTTGTCCATGTCGACAGGAACGCCGTTCTCATCTAAATTTGCGGGAATGCGCGGGACCTGGTATATCTTGATGGCTGATGAATCTGTAATCTCGAAAGGATCCGTGACCTCTTCAATGAAATAAGAGGTGGCGCCGGCGTATCCGCCGCCGGATGCTGCATTTTTTGCCTCCCCTTCGATCAGCCGTGGAATTCCTCTGACGGCTGCGATCAGCCCGCTGCTGTCATCCGTGAAAAATGAATACTGTCCAAAATGGTTCCGGGCGTCGTTTTCGTATGAATATGTATAATTATAATATTTTCCGTTGACGCCGAGCGTTCCGTTCTTTGGGTAATCAGATGAACACAGGGACAGAAAGACGGCGCTTACCATGTGCTCTGAATAGATTTTCCACAGTTCTGTGTCCGTCTCTGCGGGCACATCATCGATATTTCCGTTCAGCAGGGCGGTCGTCAGCTCATCGCAATGTCCGTAATTTACATAGACCCCGTAGATGCTTGTCCCGGCGTCCTTTATTTCCCTTGCTGTCCGCAGCGCGTTATTGGCGTGAGTCATATCCGTCGCGCCGCCGTCCGTGATCAGAATAATGTCTGTGGATTCCGCACGGCTCGCGTAAATCCAGTAGTCCTGCGCATAGGCGAGCGCGACATCTGTATAAGTGCCTTCCAGGATCCGGGACGCGTCGAAATACGCGGCGTTCGTCAGGGTGTCGACATCGCTGTCGCTCGTCGGAGCAAGTCCGTCCCAGCCATTCCGGTACATGACTTTTATATCATTATTGTTATAGCCCATGATTCCGACCACATGGATCAGGTGCTCCTGCATCTGGGCTTCCACATCGCCGGAGGGGTCAATGTCGGAATACTCACCGTTTCTGGCTTTTTCCAGAAATTCGCTGTTAATTGCCGCGGCATTTTTGAAAAACGCGGCGGTGGCGGAGTTGGTATCTTCGATCCGGGTCCCGATTCCCATAGTCAGGGACTGGTCCATGATGATAATGACATCCCTGCGTGTCGGAGCTGTTTTGACTGTCGGCTTTGAGGAGTCATAATAGGCCGTCTCCATGTAGATGTCATAGGTGCTCTGATTGTTAATGCTGTCCTCGCCCCGAACCAGATACTTATCGAACTCCATGTATGCATCTTCTGTCACTTCGGATTCAATCTGGCTGTCATTTCCCGTCAGCACCAGTGCGTATTCCGAAAACATGTCCGATGTAAAGCGCAGCGTTCCGTCCTCTTCGACGAGTTCAACTTCCATCGCCTCCAGGGATTCCGCCTTTACCTCCGGAAGAGTGTCTGTCTCATCGGATACCGCTTCCGCCGATACCTCCTGCAGGACGGTATCAACGTTGTGAAGGATTGAAAGCGCCTCGTTTTCGCGCAGGCCTTCGATCAGCGAGGCAGCGGCGAAGGTGACGGTTACCTCGCCCGCCGGCTCGACGGCGGCACCTTCCGCATTCAGGAGCGTGATGTCGTAGACGCTGACCACTTCAGCGCCCGTATAGGCGTCTGACTCTGAAAGAGCGTCCTTATATTCGGATGTGCGGTCTTCTCCGAGATCGGTTACGGAAATCCCGGAAACGTCGGCAAGCGCTTCCACGCTTCCCGAGACCGTGACCGTGATGTCTCCCGCTTCCGCGGTGAATGAGACAGGGGAAACTTCCCCATCCGCAGAGCTCTCCGCTTCCGGGTCTTCGCTGCTGTCGCCCGGATCCGCGGAAGTATTTTCTGCGGAACTTTCTGTTTGCTCAGATTTTGTGTCTTCCGAATCGCTCTCTTCCCCGGACTTTGTCTCATCTGTATCTGTGTTGCTGTCCACGGTTTCTGTTGTGGAGCTGTCAGTCGCCTCCTCTGTGGCGCTTCCTGCTGCCTCCTCCGGGGCGTCTGAAATATTGGCGTCATCGATGATGATCGTCTCATATTCATCTGATGTTGCCGGTTCTTCCTCTGTCCGGACATCCGATAATTCCGTCGCCAGCGCGACGCCGGAGTCGCCGACTGCGAGCGCCACAGCCAGCGCAAAGGCAAGAGCCTGTCTTATCCATTTCTTCTTCATGTTCCGTCCCCTCCTCCCAGTGCCGCTTTCTTTGCGCGGCAAAAGATGAAAACCATCCCGCCGGCGGCTGCAAGGAATGCTCCGCCATACAGGAACAGTGTCATATTGTCACCGGTAGGCCGGACAAGCGTCCGCTGCATGGTGATCACGACTACCTTGGAGACAAACTGTCCCGGTGTGATCATCTGATCATTTTCATATTCCGACCAGATTCCGTTTTCGTCCACTTCATACTCATTAACGCTGATCTTTAGCCTTCCGCTCTGGAGGCTGGCGGTCGCTTCGCCTGTCCCGGAAGAGGAAAAGAACGGGAAGGTACAGGAATAACACGCAGCCGTGTTGCTGTTCCATCCGTCCGCGTTGGCCGCCGTTATCTCTGCCGCCTCAACTGTGACGGTAATGGAAAATTCTTTATTCTGGACGGCCTCCGTCCAGGTTGTCGGGAAGGTCACGCCCTCGATAAACGTGACGGAATCGCCGGACTTCACCGGATATCCATAGTAATACCAGCCGTCCTCCTGTTTTGCGCCCCAGCCTGCGCTGAATGTGATCCGCTTGTCATTCAGCCGGGTAATTCCGCTGTCGTACGAATAATCAATTCTTGCCCGGATCCATCCCTTTGCCGTAGTACTGAGTCCCGCGGCCTCCACAGGTCTGACCGGGAGCTGCAGGAGCAGCGAAAGCATAAGGATAGCAAGTACAAAAAATCTGCATTTTCTAATAAACCGCATTTTCTCCTCCTGCGCCGTTCTGGATAAAGTACACGTCCCAGATGTCCGCGAGTTCTCCTTTTGTCAGGCATTTCTGCTTCATATCCGCCTCTGTCAGCCCGGAGATGTTCTCCGCCTGAATTGCATAGGCAAAGACAGGAATCTTCTGTGTCGTATTGTCGAGCTGATCCTCGACCAGGTTGACCAGCCGCACCACGTCAAACAGAGAATCCGTGGTCTGACCCGCCTCAATCACATCCGCATAGCCGTATAGTCTGCGGCAGATCGAAGCATCCTCCTTCGTCGTCTGCTTCTCGTCTTCATCCAGATAGACGGTTGAGAGCAGGCGCCAGCTGTCGTCGACAGAGTTGTATTTGCCATTCGAGGTACGGAACCTGAAGAGTTCCAGATTTTCTTCTGCCTGACGGTTGCCCGCTTCATCTGTCACGATCACGGACGCCATCGGGATATCAGCCTGCAGAAAGACAATGGCCCGGTTTTTTCCGGAGTTGTAAATCTGCGGATCCTTTGGAATCTCCTGCAGCGCAACCAGATCTGTTGTTTTTTTGGAACCATTGCCAGGATAATCCGGCTCCAGAAGTTTTATCGATACCTCGCCGATCGAAAAAGTATTGCGGACTGTTTTCGTGTCCGTCAGGTACGCGGCCGCGCCGTGCACGCATGCAAGGCAGGCGAAGAGGCATGCCAGCGTGACCGTGATGATTCTTTTTTTAGACATTCAATATTCCTCCCTTTACGCCTTGTCTGGGAATCTGTTTATCCTTCATCTTGTTCTCACAGAAGGCATAATCTGCAAGATTCAGCGCCAGAAGGGCACAGATCAGGCCGCATACCGGCAGCAGAAGGGGAGCTCTCAGCCCCTGCAGGAAGTACCCGACGCCCGGTATGGAAAACACATACAGACCGAGGATGGATTCCTCCGGGACGGGCGTCCCGTCCGCAGCTTCGTTCGAGTCTCCTTTGGTGATATAATCGCCGGTCTCCTCGTCTATGCCCGCGATCCGGTGGATGACTGCCGTCCCATCGCTCAGCTTATAGGCGATGATACTCCCCACCTGCCATGTTCCCTTCGCAGTGGAGACATATGCCAGAGAACCGGTTTTCACCGACGGTTCCATGGAGCCGGACAGCACCACATAGGGGCAGTACCCGGCGAGCTTCGGCACCACCAGCGCCGCGGCGAGGAGGAGTGTGACCCAGGTGATAACAGACGCTGTAATATGGAAAATCTTTTTTGCCATTTGTCATGCCTCCTCACTGGTAATCCGCCAGATAATTTTCCCACGCGTCCGCGTAGTCGTTGCCGAAGTAGAACGGTACGGATTCCTCGTACACATACAGGTAATAGGAACGCATGTCAACCGGCCCGTCGAAGACCGTTTTCATATACCGGACCAGCGGAGTCGTAATAATCGGCGCGGTGTAGAAATCCGTGTCCTTGTAGTAATATTGTCCATCCGATTCATCATAGGTGAGATTCTTCGCATATTCCTCCCAGTCCCCGGCCTCCAGAATGGCGGTGTAGTAGTAGAAGCCGTCCGATGAATTGTAGACCCAGCCTTCCGGCAGATGGCTGCTGTAAGCGCTTACCGGATAATAATCTGCCGCATCCGAGGAGAAGGAGGTCTTCGACTCCACGTCGCTGTCCGAAAAGACCAGCTTTACACGGATATATTCGTCCACGTAGCCGGTGTTGGCCACCTGGATGAGCTTCGTATAATCAATGGTATTTGTGCCACTTGTCGGCTCCGGCTGCACGGACGGATAATATTCGACCAGTGTAGATACGCTGTCCAGCGCGATCGTCGTGCGGTTGAGGAGCGGCCCGGCGATATCCGTCTGGTAGGCCAGCGCCTCCTGCGCACCCGTGACCGCAAAGTACAGGACGAGAAGTGCGGCGGCGCTGCGGAAAATTACAGAAATCTTTTTTCTCATGTTAGCTGACCTCCTCAAAGCTGGTCGGCGTTCTGGTTGAAGAACACCCGGTAGATACAGGTAAGCTGGTCTTCTGTCAGTTCCCCTGACGTGTCCATCGTTTTCCCGTTCTGATAGATCTCGTCGGCCTGGATCGCACAGGCTTCGATCCTGATGGTTTCCGCTTCGTTTGCCGATATGGTGCGGCTTCCATATTTTTTGTTCTGGATTTTGTCAAACAGATTGCTCGTCGTCTCCCCGGCGGCGAGCCGGACATGGTAGCCAAAAATGTAGGTGTATCCCTTATTTTCCTCGTTCGCTCCATTGCAGGTGACAAACTTTCCGTCCAGTTCGGTGAGCTCCACCCAGTTTTCGTCCCAGTGGTTTGCGTGCTCGTCCGCAGAGTCCTCCGCCTGCTTAAAGTAGAACAGATCGACGTCCGCCGCCGCGTGCCGTGTTCCGTCGTCATCGATCACCGTCAGCTCCTCGACCGGTGATGTGATCCGGAAGAATACGATACAGTCGTTTGTCCCGGTATTCCGGATCCGCGGATCCTTCGATACCTCATCATACGGCACCAGCAGCTCGCTTTCGTCCGGTATGCCGTCCCCGTCCTTGTCCTCGGTGGGCCAGTTCGGCTCCCACGCGCTGATATGGACATCGCCGATGGTCACCTTATTGACGGATGCGTCTCTGGCGGTTAAATACGCATAAATTCCGCCGATCGCCATCGTCGCACAGAGAATCAGCACGATGCACATTGTCATAAGTCTGAATTTCCGCAAAAATACATACCTCCTCTCTTTTTTACTCCCAGGATTCGCGCAGAATTTCGATCCCGTGTACCAGCAGCCTCTGATCTGACCCTGACGCGCCATAACAGGTGGAGAGCGTCACGAGCCGCGCGCCGCCCAGAGCCGCATCCCATTCCTCATCTGTGAATTCCACCCGGCCGTCAGTCGAACCAAGCTTCAGCGCTTCCAGGATATATTCTTTCTGCTCCGTTTCTTCCATCGCTGCCGCAGTCATGGCGCTGTTTTCATCTGTCACATACATGGCGATGACGCGGTACATCATCCTCTCATGGTCTTTTGTCCAGATGAAAAACCAGGGGAATTCATTGTTTTCCGGTTTTTGATACAGGGTTTTCAGCGACCCGAACATGGAACCGCCGCGCATATTGTGTCCGTGGATAAAGCTGTTGTAAGCCGTGAAATCCTCCGTGGCATCAAATGGCAGGAACAGGCAGCCCGCGCGGCTGGTCAAACCGTCGAATGACGTTGTCAGGTATTTGTTGATCTCCTCATAGCTTTCCTGCACGATTGGATGGTTCAGCTTTCCATCCGCATAATAAATCCACGTGGTAAAGTCTCCGTTTTCTGCCAGGAGCCTTTCCACGTCAAGGCTGATGTCGGGGAACGCCCCGGATGCATCCGCGACCTGTACCTCTTCCTGCAAATCTTCATATATTTCAACTCCCTCGCCTCCTTCCCGCAGCGTCTTTAAGAACAGAAAGCCGCTTGCCAGGAGAATCGCTGCCAGAAAGGCAGGGATCAGACGTTTTTTCTCACTCATCCGCGCCCTCCTGTACAGTGAAATCTTCGGCATCGACCGGCTCTTCCGATTCATAGGAGAAGGAGAAGCCGTCAAGCAGCCCGCCATAGATGTCATAGGTGCCTTCATCTGCCAGCGCGTTGTACGCGCTGCCGATCTGCTGGCCCACATACCAGCGACCGCGTGTCTTTACCAGCGGAACGAGGACGGTCTGGCTGCCCTCCGTGCCGTTCATGCCCGTGATGCGAACCTCGGCAGTCAGGATGGAAGCCTGTCGGAAGCCGGCATCGCTGACGCCTGTCATCTCGTAGTTGTAATTCAGGTCTTCGAGATCCTCTTTCGTATATTGATATCGGTCGGCGATTTCGAAGGAATATTGCCAGCCATCCCCGAACAGGGTCTCGATGGCTTTCAGGTAAGCTTTCAGGTCGCTGCCGACAAGCTCCGGAATCTCATCCTCCGAATCCACAGACGAGATCGTGTCAGACAGCAGCCGTTCGTATAAAGAGTCTGGGAACATGGCGAGGATCGCGTCGATATCCCCTGCATAGCTCGCCTCAATGAAGGCCGCTGCCTTCCGGGACTGTCGCAGCTGATCGCTTCGTATCTGCCAGATACGGAAAAGGAATAAACAGATCCCGATGAGCACCATGAGCCCGATCAGGACAAAGAGGCAGTATTTTCTTTTCAATTTTGCATCCTCCCTGGATTTTGCTGAGTGAAATTGTGAAACGGGAAAGGCAGAATTTTGAGATAGAAAGACTTCTCTTCTGCGGGTGAAAAGTGTTACATATCGTCTGTATACAGCAGTTTTATCGTCGGAATAAATCCCGAAACGGGACGCCGAAAATAAAGATGCACTATGCAGAAAACGCGGCGGCGATGAACGCCGTCTGTCTGGCGTGTGTCCAGAATACCAC
>JAJBTX010000003.1:0-223 GCA_020860645.1 Lachnospiraceae bacterium
GTATTACTTTTTCCTCATTGATCATATAAAAAATTTCACCTCAATATTTTATAATATAACACAATCAGGAGTCTTTTCCAACAGAAATGCATAAAAAATAAATCTTTTCCGCGCCGTGCGCGCGAAGTACGCGCGCCGCCTCGTCCATCGTTCTGGCGGGTGTGTTGGTTTAGTGAACCAGAATCAGTCGCGTGGAGGGGACGGCCCCCGGGCGCAGGGGAAA
>JAJBTX010000003.1:233-21612 GCA_020860645.1 Lachnospiraceae bacterium
TTCTGTCCGGTCTTAGTGAGGCACACGTTGTACACAATAACAATAAAAAAAAAAACGGCCCCCGGACGCAGAGAAGAAGCACCCCGCAGGTTTGCCGCACGCTCCTGATCTCCCAGCTCCTTCTGCGCGCGTGTCTTCCGTGTGCGAAGCAGTAATCCCGTCTCGACCGGAATCCCGCAGCGGACAGACAGCGCACGGGCCAGAAGCTCCGCCTGATTGTAGCCCCTGCGGCGGCGTCTCGATGGGTGCAGCGGAATCGGCACCAGCGCCTGCGCCCGCCAGCGAAGCGCATCCTTCGCGCAGCCCCGCAGAATCTCCTCCGCATAGAAATCCGCATACTCTCTTCTGCCGCCATACTTATAACGCGCGATCGAGCGGCGCATGTACCCGTCATAGGCGAAAGCCGCCCTGCCCCTGTCAAACTGATGCGGACGACGCGCGCAGTCCGCGCAGTATTCCCGCTCTTCCGTGAAAAGGGGTTTCCCGCATTTCTGGCAGTAATTTCCCCGGACATAGGTCAGCCTCGTCCTGCAGATATCACAGGCGAGCTCGCCGCGCTCTTCCACGACTTCATGACAGACCGGACAGCGCCGCGGGAAAAGAAGCCCCGGCAGGTCAATCCTCTGTGTCAAGCGCGTTCACCTCCCGTATTCTCGCCTCCAGGCCGCTGTAACGTGTCTGCTCGTTCGTATTTTCAATCATCATTGCAAAGGTCTCCCAGCTCCCGACCAGCGTCACACAGGAGCGCGCGCGCGTAACCGCCGTATAGAGCAGGTTTCGGTTCATGAGCATGCGCGGCCCCGTGAGCAGCGGAATCACAACCGCCGGATACTCACTGCCCTGAGATTTATGAATCGTCACCGCATAGGCCAGTTCCAGCTCGCCCAGATCATCAAAACGGTAGCTGACCGTCCGGTATTCGTCGAACAGCACCTCCACCGTCTCCGCCAGACTGTCGATCCGTGTAATCACGCCCATATCCCCATTGAAAATCCCGGTACCCCTGTCGATCGCGATTCCATATCGATTCCGCGCCTCCCATTCGGCCTGATAATTATTTTTGATCTGCATGACCTTGTCGCCCTCACGCAGCAAACCATGCGCAGTCTCACGCTCCGCCTTATCGGAAGACGCCGGATTCAGGTATTTCTGCAGTATCTCGTTCAGATGCTCCACTCCGAGCGCGCCCTTCCGCATCGGCGTGAGCACCTGAATGTCAAAGGGCTTCGCGTTCACATAGGGCGGCAGCTTCTCCTGTACCAGAGCGAGCACAACCCGCAGGATAACCGTCGGATCCTTCCGTTCCAGGAAGAAGAAATCCCGGCTGTGATTGTCCGGTATCACCTGCTCCCCGCGGTTGATTTTATGGGCATTGACAATGATATCGCTCCGGCCCTCCTGGCGGTAGATTTTCTGCAGCATGACCACGGGACAGGCCTCTCCGCGGATCATGTCCTTCAGCACGCAGCCCGGCCCGACGCTCGGGAGCTGATTGATATCGCCGACCAGAATCAGCCGCGTTCCGGGACAGACCGCTTTCAGCAGCGCATGCATCAGAAAGATATCAACCATCGACATCTCGTCGATGATGATCACATCCGCTTCCAGCGGATTCTCTTCATTTCGCTCGAAACGGGCCGCGCTGCGCTCCTGCGACGGCTCGCCCGACAGTTCGAGCAGCCGGTGGATCGTCACCGCCTCATAGCCGGTCGCCTCCGTCATGCGCTTCGCCGCCCGGCCGGTCGGTGCGGCGAGCAGAATCGCCATCTCCTCCGTCTCAAAATAGCGAATGATCGTATTGATCGTCGTCGTCTTGCCCGTCCCGGGACCTCCGGTGATGATCAGCAGTCCGTTCTTCACCGACTCGATCACAGCACGCCGCTGCATCTCATCGAGTTCGATCTCCTCGCCCTGCTCCACGACGCGCAGCTTATCCAGAATCTGCGCCTCCTCCATCTCGCATTTCAGGTTCAGATCGTGCAGCATCTTCGCCACATTCAGTTCCATATAATAATACTGACTGTAGAACACGAGCGTCTGCGCGTCCTGCTCTTTGATAAGCAGCTTCCCCTCGATGCAGAGATTCATCATCTGCGTCGAGAGTCCTTCCTCCTCTACGCCGAGCAGCTCCGCGGTCCGATGCAGGAGCTGTTCCTTCGGAAGGCAGGTGTGTCCCTCTCCCGCCGCCTGCTGCAGCACATAGAGAAGGCCGCTGCGTATCCGATAGTCTGAATTTGTATGGATACCGATACGCGCCGCAAACTCGTCCGCGGTGCGAAAACCGACGCCCTCGATGTCCTCCGCCAGACGGTAAGGATTTTCTTTTACCGTCTGAATCGTCTTCGCGCCATACTGCCGATAGAGCTTCACGGAGAGGGACGCGGAGACGCCATACTGCGCCAGAAACATCATCGTCTGGCGAAGCTCCTTCTTCTCCTCCATCTGTTCATAGATTTCCCGCGCCTTGCGCTCGCTGATCCCCTTCACCTCCGCGAGACGCTCCGGCTCCTCCTCGATAATCCGGAACGTATCTCCATGAAAGCGCCGGACGATACGCGCAGCCAGCGCCGCTCCGATGCCTTTGACCGCGCCGCTGCCAAGATAACGCTCCATGGCCGTCTCATCCTCCGGCGCCAGGATCTCGTAATGCTCCGCCTGCAGCTGCTCTCCGTAGAGCGGATGGACCTTCATCGTCCCGGATACTTCGATCAGCTCTCCTTCCGAGAGCAGGGAAAAGCTGCCGACACAGGTCAGCTCCTCGCCGTCCGCGACCAGCTGGAACACCGTATAACCGTTATCCGCATTGCGGAATACGATATGCTCTACATAGCCTTTGCGTACCTCAGCCAACTTCGCACTTCCTCTCTATACATCCCCTTGCATAAAAGAAGCCGCCGCAGAGTACCGTTTCCCGCCTCCGGCGAAAAACAGTCTCCCGCGACAGCCCCACGTCGTCGCTCTATAATTTTTTAGTCCTCATCACGGTGTCCGGAAATGAACTCCACATACTTGCCAGTTCCGATCGCCACGCATTTCATCGGATCCTCCGCCGTCATCGTGTTGATGCCGGTCTTGGACTCCAGCAGCTCCTCCAGGCCGCGCAACAGCGCGCCGCCGCCCGTCAGCACGATCCCGCGCTCCGCGATATCCGCGGTCAGCTCCGGCGGTGTGCGCTCCAGCACGCTGTGCACCGCCTCCACGATCTGCGCTGTCGTCTCGCGCAATGCCTCCTCCGTCTCCTCGGAGGTCACCGTCACGGTCTTCGGAAGACCTGTCACCAGATTCCTTCCGCGCACATCAATGCTCTCCACCTCAGCGCGCGGATAGCAGCTGCCTACCTTGATCTTGATATCCTCCGCTGTGCGCTCACCGATCAGGAGATTATGCTTCTTGCGCATAAAGCGGACAATCGCCTCGTCGAAATCATCACCCGCGATCTTGATCGAAGTGCTGACAACCGTGCCGCCAAGGGAGATCACGGCGATGTCCGTCGTGCCGCCTCCGATGTCGACGATCATATTGCCGCAGGGCTTCGCGATATCGATGCCCGCGCCAATCGCAGCCGCGATGGGCTCCTCAATGATAAAGACCTCGCGGGCGCCCGCCTGGTAGGTCGCGTCCTCTACCGCCTTCTTCTCCACCTCGGTCGCCCCGCTCGGAATGCAGACCGCGATCTTCGGCTTGCGGAAGGTCTTCTTGCCCACCGCCTTGCGGATGAAATGCTCAATCATCTTCTCCGTCACGGTGAAATCCGCAATCACGCCCTGCCGCAGCGGACGCACCGCCACAATATTGCCCGGCGTACGGCCCAGCATCAGACGGGCCTCCTCACCGATCGCCTTAATCTTATTTGTATCTCTGTCAAACGCCACTACGGACGGTTCTTTCAACACAACGCCCTTTCCCCGGATATACACAAGGATGCTGGCAGTCCCCAAATCGATTCCAACCTCTGTGCCTGGCATAAGTATTCCCCTTTCGTTCTCTTCTTCTCTATAATGTATCTTAAATTATGATCTGTCAAGGCTCATCGAGCAAACTTCATTATACATAATTTCCCATAAAAAGAAAAGTCCTATTTTGTGAAGTTTTCTTTAAATCCCCTCCGCAATCCGCGATACCCCCACGTAATACTCGGAAATCTTATACCAGGTCCGGTAATCAACGCTCCCCGTCACCGGCAGTCCGAAGATGGACTGGAACTTTTCGACCGCGGCGCGCGTGGCCGGACCATAGACGCCATCCGCCGTGATACGCGGCAGCGCCGGATACGCTTCCGCGATTACACGCAGCTCCTCCTGCAGCTGCAGTACCTTCTGCCCGCTCGAACCCTCCGAGAGGTCGTAGCCCGGCCAGGACGCGGGCACGCCCGAAATCTCCTCCGCAGTGTTGATATAAATGCTTTCTCCATAATAATGGCGCAGGATCTCAATTGTACTGTAGCCCTGCTGCGCCAGACTCTGCGAGCCCCACTGGCTGAGCCAGTTCGGACAGCTCACATTCCGTCCATCGCAATACTGCGTCAACAGCGGCTGCTTCACATTGGGCCGCGACAGATAATTACCGAACATCTCGTCCACGACATCGGAAATCGTGTCAAAAATATTTCTGCCATACACCCATTTCTGGTCAAATGCTGTGGAGGAGGTGAGCGTGAAATCATAGCCTCTGCCCCGGTAATACTCCGTGTAGACGCGGTTCAGTGTAAAGGACATAATCGCCAGCACATTCGCGCGGATCGCCGCATCCTCCCAGGTCGCGTAAATTTCGCTGCTGGCGACATTTTTAATGTAATCGCGGTAACGAACCCAGTAATCTCCCGCGCTCGAATCGGTCGGCGCGCCGTCGTGCACCACGATGTATTCCGGAACGACCACGCGGCTCAGGACGATCTCGCCCGTCTCCGTCATGGGCAGAACCTCCGGTTCCGCAATTTTCGGCGGATAGTTGCCGAACAGAACATGCGGGCCGATCACAATCCTCTCGTAGTCTGTCGAATCTCCCGCCTCCATGGCGATCTCCTGGATCGCCGTCACGCCGGGCAGTACCTCCGTCCCCGCCACCTCGACATCCTCATAGCCGGACGCCTCCGCGCGGACCGTATACAGTGCGTAAGGCTGCTGCTCTGAATCGCTCAGGCTGTAGGCCGGTTCCGGCGTCGGCAGATCGATCGCTTCCGTCATACCGGACTCGTCAGTCGTCAGGCGAATCGTCTCCCCTTTCGGATCTCCTTCATAGGTGATTTCCACCGTCGCCCCGGCGACCGGGCGCAGCGAGCGTCCTTCCGTCAGCCGCACCCGCAGCATCCCTCTGTTCCAATCATTTTCAGGCATAAAAAGACCTCGTTCTCATACATTTCTTTACTATATATATGAGAAAAGACTCTGTAAATTCATGAAAGCGCGCGGCAAAGCTTCATCTCCGGGTATTGACTCCTCCTGTTTTTACCGCTATATTGAAAATATCGCAACAATTCAGGAAAAGGGGGATCTCCAGATGGCAGTCACGACAACAGAACTCAGGAAAAAATTTACAGAACTCTTCGGTGCGGGAGCGGAGCCGAAAGCATACTTCGCACCGGGACGCGTCAATCTGATCGGCGAGCACACCGACTACAACGGCGGACATGTCTTCCCCTGCGCGCTGACGATCGGCACCTACGGACTGATTCGCCCGCGCGCAGACCGGAGACTGCGCTTTTACTCGCTGAATTTTGAAGATACGGGCCTTGTGGAGAGCTCCCTCGACGAGCTGACGCCGGATGAAAAAGCCGGCTGGACAAATTATCCGAAGGGCGTCATGTGGACCTTCGGGCTGCGGGGATACCGGATCACAAAGGGAGCGGATATCCTGATCTACGGAGACATTCCGGCCGGCAGCGGCCTGTCCTCCTCCGCCTCTCTGGAGGTGCTGACCGGACTCATGCTGCGGGAGACTTACGGCTTCGACATCTCCATGGTCGACCTCGCGCTGATCGGACAGTATTCGGAAAATCATTTCAACGGCATGAACTGCGGTATCATGGACCAGTTCGCCTCCGCCATGGGCAAAAAGGACTGCGCAATCTTCCTCGATACAAGTGATCTCACCTATGAATACGCGCCTGTAAAGCTGCCGGACGCCAGGATCGTCATCACGAACAGCAAGGTCAAACACAGCCTCGTCTCCTCCGCCTACAACGACCGCAGACGGGAGAGCGAAACCGCTCTGAAGGATCTGCAGACGGTGGTGGATATCCGGACGCTGGGAGAGCTGACAGAGGAACAGTTCGAACAGTACAAGGACGCCGTCAGGGGTCCTGTCTGCCGCAGACGCGCGAAGCACGCGGTCTATGAGAACCAGCGCACGATTCACGCCGTAGAGGCGCTGAAAAAAAATGATATTGTCACGTTCGGAAAGCTGATCAACGCCTCGCACGTCTCCCTGCGCGACGACTACGAGACCTCCTGCCCGGAAAATGATCTGCTCGCGGAGCTGGCCTGGAGCGTCCCCGGCTGCCTCGGCTCGCGCATCACGGGCGGCGGCTTCGGCGGCTGCAACGTCAGCATCGTAAAAAACGACGCCGTAGAACAGTTCATCGAAGCGCTGGACAAACCCTATACCGAAAAGACCGGCCACCGGGCTGAATTCTATGTGGTGGATATCGGAGACGGCGCGCACGCTCTGGACTGAGCAGGCAGGAAATCAGCGCAGTCGACATTTGTTTCTTCTATATATTAAGATTAAGAAACTGCAGGTTTGCGGGGAGACTCTCATGCAATACTTCTGTCTCCCCGTATACAAAAAATATCTGTCAGGAGCCCTGCGTTTCACTCTCTTTTATTTCTGCTTCCTCTTTTACCAGGTCTTCTTCCGCCGACTCCATGGAAGAGTTCTCTTCGCTCCTCTGTTCTTCTGTCGGAGTCGCTTCCGCTTTTGTTTTCTCCGCTACATTCAGTTCGAGTTCTTCCTCCGGTTCCGGCTTCATCAGCGCACGGATCGATCTGACGACCAGCACCACGCCAAACACTGCAAAGGCGATCGGCGCAATCGTGGCGACGATCAGCGTGGTTCCCGCCATGTCGCCGCGCGACTGAAGCATCTGCCAGGCCAGATAGACCAGGTAACCTCCTGCCAGCAGATAAATCATCTGTCTCCCCCTATCATTCATCCAAAGACACCTCCTGAGCTTCTAAATTTTCCAGATTATCCAGCCACACCCGCGCGCAGGCGTCGCTTGGCATGCGCAGATCTCCGCGCGGCGACACTGCGACCGTGCCGACCTTCGGTCCGTCCGGCAGGCAGGAGCGCTTGAACTGCTGCGCGAAAAAGCGCCGCACAAAGGTTTTCAGCCATTTGAGAATCACATCATCCGCATATTCCCCCGCGAAGGCCTGCTTTGCCAGATAATAGATCTTGTCCGGGGCGAAACCAAAGCGCAGCATATAATATAGAAAGAAATCGTGCAGTTCGTAGGGACCCACGAGATCCTCCGTCTTCTGAGAAATCGTCCCGTTCTCGGGCGGCAGAAGCTCCGGGCTCACCGGCGTATCGAGGATATCGAGCAGCACGCCGGTGAGACTCTCATCGCCGCAGGTGTCCGCGTAGTAGCGGACCAGATGACGCACAAGCGTCTTCGGCACGGAGACATTGACGCCGTACATCGACATATGGTCGCCATTGTAGGTCGCCCAGCCGAGCGCCAGCTCCGACATATCACCGGTCCCGATGACCATACCGCCGGTCTGGTTCGCGATATCCATCAGGATCTGTGTCCGCTCCCGCGCCTGGGAATTCTCGTAGGTCACATCGTGAATGCTGTCATCGTGTCCGATGTCGCGGAAATGAATGTTCACCGCCTCGCGGATATCCACCTCCCGGAGATTCGCGCCAAGCCGTCTCGTTAGCTCACAGGCATTGTGATAAGTGCGGTCTGTCGTCCCGAAGCAGGGCATCGTCACCGCCGTAATACAGCTGCGGTCGAGGCCGAGCCGGTCCGCCGCTTTCGCTGCGGCGAGCAGGGCGAGCGTCGAATCGAGGCCGCCAGAGATGCCGATCACCGCACTCTTACAGTTCGTATGCTCCATGCGCTTTTTCAATCCCAGCGACTGAATCGCGAAAATTTCCTCGCAGCGTTTCTGACGCTCCTCCGCGCGGCCCGGCACGAAGGGCGCCCGGTCGACAAAACGGTCAAAGGGCGCGTCGTACGCAGTCATCGCGTAGCTCGTCCGCACATACTGCCCCGCATCCGCGGAAACCTGGTAGGTGGTATAATGCCTGCGCTCTCCCGCAAGCCGCTCGATATCCAGCTCCGCATAGATCGTCTCATTCTCAAAACGCCGGGACTCCTTCAGCAGCGAACCATTCTCACAGATGAGGTGATGACCGCCAAAGACGAGATCCGTCGAGGACTCTCCCTCCCCGGCACTCGCATAGATATAGCCGCAGACGAGACGTCCCGACTGGCTGCGGACCAGCTCCCGCCGATAGCTGTCCTTTCCTGTGATCTCATCACTCGCGGAGAGATTCACGATCACAGTCGCTCCCTGCATCGCGTGACGAACGCCCGGCGGATTCGGCGCCCAGACATCCTCGCAGATCTCCACCGCCACCTCAAGGCGCGGCATGTCCGCGCAGGAAAAGAGCTGATCTGTCCCGAAGGGCACTGCTTCCCCTGAAAGCCACTCAACGTCCACACACTTCTCCGGTCCCGCGGTAAAATGACGCTGCTCATAGAATTCACTGTAATTTGGGATGTGCGTTTTCGGCACAAGTCCCAGCAGCCTCCCATCCGCATAAGCCGCCGCCACATTGTAGAGCTTCCCCCTGATCTCCATTGGCAGGCCGACGAAAAACAGGCCGTCCATCCCGGCACTGGCCTTCACGACGGCAGATAACGCGTTTTTTGCCTCCGTGAGCAGCAGCTCCTGACGGAAGAGATCGCTGCAGGTGTAACCGGTGATGCAAAGCTCCGGGAAGACGATAATCCGCGCGCCGCGCGCCCACATCTCTTTCATCAGGCGGATGATCTCCCCCGCGTTGTATTTCGGGTCCGCCACGCGAATCTTCGGAGCCGCTGCCGCCGCCTTCACAAATCCGTATTTCATCTTATTTGCTCCTCCTGACGATTTCTTTAAGGTCCTCCACCGAGAATTCATAGGGCGTATTGCAGAAATGACACTTCACCTCAACCGGCTTTCCGTCCTGTATCATTTCATTCAGGCCCTTGCGCCCCACGCTGAGCAGCGCCTTCTCCACGCGCTCCCTGCTGCAGTTACAGTAGAAGCAGGTGTCCGTCCGCTCCAGGAATTCCACGTCAAATTCCCCCAGAATCTCCGTCAGCAGCTGTTCCGGCGTGAAGCCGCGATCCAGATAGGTCGTCACGGAATGAATATCCGAAAGCTTTCGCTCCAGACGATCAATAACCGCGTCCTCCACCTCCGGCATCAGCTGAATGATGAATCCGCCCGCACGGCGCACCGTATTGTCGCGCTCCATGAGGACGCCCAGTCCCACTGCGGAGGGCGTCTGCTCCGAATTTGCAAAATAATAGGTCAGGTCCTCGGCAACCTCTCCGGTCTGCAGCTCGGTCTGCCCCACATAAGGCTCTTTCAGACCCAGATCCTTGACGACGCTCAGCGTTCCCGCGCCGAGCGCACCCCCGACATCCAGCTTGCCCCGGCTGTTCGGCGGCAGCATCACCTCCGGATGATTGACATAGCCCTTCACCCCTCCATGGGAATCCGCAGTCACGGTCAGGCCGCCGATCGGGCCATCGCACTGAATCTGCAGGGTAAGAAGGTCATCCTCCCCCTTCATCATAATTCCCATCATGGCACCGGCGCTCATCAGACGCCCCAGAGCCGCTGTCGCCACAGGGCTTGTATTGTGGCGCGCCCGCGCTTCCTCCACCATATCTCTCGTCGTCACCGCAAAGGCCCGGATCTGTCCGTCCGCCGCCGTAGCTCTCACAATATAATCACTCATTTTCTCTCTCCTTCCTCCGCGCGCCGCCGACAGATCACATAGACCCGCTCTGAATCTTCCCGCGGCGGTTCATGGGTAAACGCATCGTATACATGCAGCAGCTCGAGCCCCGAGCGCCGCACCAGCTCCTCTATCACTGGAAGCCGATAAGCGCGCTGATAATGCGTCTCCTCGTATTTTCTATATAAGCCTGAAGCTTCTCTCTCAAAAAGCGTCAGATTATACTCATTGATCATGGACTCCCCATCGTAATCGTTTTCCCAGATGAAGCTTCCTTCCTCCCTGTTTTCGGCTATGGTCTGTTCTCCCAGGAGCTCCCGGTACTTATACTCCGTATTCAGGTCAAAAATAAAGAGACCGCCGTAGTCCAGATAATTACGCGCCGCCGCGCGTAAAATTCCAAGGATTTCCTCCTCCTGCAGCACATAGTTCAGAGAGTCGCAGACGCAGACAATCGCCCGCACAGTGCCGTAAAGTTCAAACTCCCGCATATCCTGCTGTAAGTACAGAATGTCATAGCCGGATTCCGCACGTTTCTGAACGGCCTCCTCGAGCATTTCCTCCGACTGATCGATGCCGATCATATCATAGCCCGCCGCCGCGAGCAGCTCCGTCATCTGACCGGTGCCGCAGCCGAGCTCACAGACCAGCCCCTCCGACACCCCATATTCGCGTAAGATGCCGATCAGATATCCGCACCATTCCCCATAGGGCACATCGTCCATAAACAGATCATAGACCTTCGCAAAGCCCGTGTACGCCTCCATCCTCACACCTCCGCTGAAAAGAAAGGGGCTGTTCCTGTCAAAACAGCCCCTTTTTCCTTCTATTCTTTGTCGTCGCGCCTAGTTGTGGCTGCTCAGATATTTCTCGATATTCTCGATGGCAGTCTCTTCATCGTCTCCATCCGCAGTCACAGTCACCGATGAACCGGCGGAAAGCCCCAGCGTCATCATACCCATGATGCTCTTTGCATTCACCTTCTTGTCGCCCGTCTCCACATAGATCTTGCTGTCGTACTGACTTGCGACCTGCACCAGCACCGCGGCCGGTCTGGCCTCGAGCCCGCTGGCGAGTTGAACAGTGATCGGTTTTTTAATCATTATGGCTCCTCCTTTTACTCCTCTTTGCCCTCTCGCAGCCGTTCAGCCATCGTACTCAGCCTGCGAAGGCGATGATTCACCCCGGACTTTCCGACGGGCGGGTCCAGCATATCCCCCAGTTCCTTAAGGCTGGCGTCCGGATACTCCAGCCTCAGCCTGGCTGTCTCACCCAGGCTCCCGCTCAGATGCCTCAGTCCCACCCTCTGATCGATATACTGAATATCCTCGATCTGGCGAACCGCGGCGGAAACCGTCTTGTTCAGATTGGCGGTCTCACAGTTCACCTTGCGGTTCACCGAATTCCGCACTTCCTTCACAATCCGTACATTTTCGAGCTGCATCAGCGACACGTGAGCACCGATAAGGCCGAGCAGATCAACAATCTGGGACCCTTCCTTCACATACACGACGAAATGCCTCTTGCGCGGGACGATCTTCGCATCGATCCCAAATCCGCCCAGCACGCTCCGAATCTCCTCCGCCTTCTCCCGATCAGTACATACGATCTCGAGATGGTAGGATTTCTCCGGATCGCTGACGGATCCGGCTGCCAGGAATGCCCCCCGTATAAAAGCACGCCTGCAGCAGCTCTGCCTCAGCAAATGACTATGTATTCGCGCCATACAGCCGTCCATGTTCCCGTCCGAATCCACGAGCTGCGTGTCCGTGAGCAACCGCCTTGCCTCCCTGTCGCGGCAGACTGCCACGGTATAGTACCGCGCGCCGCGCTTTCCTCGGACGGAGACTTCCGCTTTCATATTAAAGGTTTTTCTCAATAATGTAAAGTACTTTCTTGCAACGGACAAATTTTCTGTCTGGATTTTCACACTGAGACGACCGTCCCCCGAAGCACAGATTTTTCCGCAAAAGCTCAGGATTGCCGCTGTTTCTGCCAGTCTGCAGTGCCTTCCCGGCGATGTCTGTCTGGAAAGCTCTTCCTTGATTTCTCCGGAAAATGACATGCAATTTCCTCACTTTCCCCGGGTCGCGTCCTTTCCGATATCCCGGTGTTCCAGCTTCACGCCATAATCGCTCTGCCGCCGCAGCCGCTCGTAGAGCCTGTCCGCCAGGGTCACAGAGCGGTGCTTCCCGCCTGTACAGCCGATCGCGATCACCAGCTGGTTCTTCCCCTCCAGCACATAATTCGGAATCAGAAAATGCAGCATATCCTCCAGCTTGTCCAGGAAAATATGCGCCATATCAAAGCCCATCACGAAATCCTGAATCTCTTTATCATTTCCGGTCAGCCTGCGCAGCTCCTCATGATAATAGGGATTCGGAAGAAAACGGACATCAAAGACAAGGTCCGCGTCATTGGGAATACCGTACTTAAAGCCGAAGGAGAGCACCGTAATCATCAGGTTCTTGAACGCACGGTTCTGCACAAAGATCTGTTCCATCTCCTGCTTCAGCTCCCGCACGAGGAGCTGGCTCGTATCAATAATATAATCTGCCTGCTTTTTCAGAAAAGCCAGACGTTCACGCTCAAGCGTAATGCCCTGCTCAATCCTGCCGGACTCCGCCAGCGGGTGCGCGCGGCGCGTCTCCTTGTAGCGCTTCACCAGCACGTCGTCGCTCGCGTCGAGAAACAGGATCTCATAGGCGATGCCCTGAGCCGTCAGATGCTCCAGCACCTGCTGCAGCTGATCCAGGGACTTACCGCTGCGCACGTCAATCCCGATCGCCACCTTCGTGATCTCGCTGTTTCCGGAAGCGGTCAGCTCCGCAAATTTATCAATGAAAGGAACGGGCAGGTTGTCCACGCAGAAATAGCCCGCATCCTCCAGTATTTTCAGTGCCGTCGCTCTGCCGGCTCCGGACATGCCTGTCACAATCACAAGTCTCATAGCCGTCTCTCCTTCTCACCGAAGCCCAGAAGCTTCACCTCCGGCTCCAGTCGAACGCCGGACTGTTCGTATACTCTGCGCTGCACTTCGCCGATCAGCTCCCATATCTGAGACGCCGTAGCATCCCCGCGATTGATCACGAAGCCGCAGTGCTTTTCCGATACCTGTGCGCCGCCGACCCGAAAACCGCGCAGCTGCGCATCCTCGATCAGCTTTCCTGCGAAATAGCCCTCCGGACGCTTGAAGGTACTGCCCGCGCTCGGATACTCAAGCGGCTGCTTCGCGAGACGTTTCTGCTTCAGTTCTTCCATGCGCGCGCGAATCGACTCCGACTCGCCTTCCGCAAGTTCCAGCTCCGCCTCCAGGACGATGCCGCCTTCCGCGGCGACCCGGCTTCTGCGATAACCGAACTGCATTTCATCTCCGCTGTAATTCTGCTCTGTCCCATCCGGCAGAAGCACGCGCACCCGCCGCACCACGTCCTTCATCTCTCCGCCGTAGGCTCCCGCGTTCATGACCATCGCCCCGCCGATCGTCCCCGGTATCCCGGATGCAAACTCAAGGCCTGTCAGACTGTGCTCCAGCGCAAACTTCGCCGCGCGCACGGTCTGAACGCCGGCCTGCAGCACGAGACGCGTCTCCTCCGCTCTCATTCCCGATACATTCCGGAAGAGGTGGATAACGACGCCGTCATAGCCTTCGTCGCTGACCAGCAGATTACTGCCGTTCCCCACGATATACCAGGGCATCTTCTGCGTATGACACAGATCAATCACCGCGTGCAATTCCGGCACGGACTGCGGCTCCACCAGATAACGCGCGGGGCCTCCCACGCGGAAGGTCGTATGAAATTTCATCGGCTCGTCGGGCAGTACACGCTCTTCGTCCAGAATCTCCCGCAGCTGCTCCAGCATCGTCATCCTCCATGGTCGCTTTATTTTCCCCATCATACAACAGAAACGGGGATTTGTCGAGGGGCGCCTGGCTACACGGACGCCCGCCCCGGGAAGGTATCCAAGTGCCATGTGTCTTACACCAGGTACTTCTTCACGTACTGGCCGGTATAGGACTCCGGCACCTCGGCGACCTGCTCGGGAGTGCCGCAGGTGACGACCGTTCCGCCGCCGTCGCCGCCCTCCGGACCCATGTCGATGATGTAGTCGGCGGTCTTGATGACGTCGAGGTTGTGCTCGATGACGATGACCGTGTTGCCTCCCTCGGCCAGGCGCTGCAGAATCTCAGTCAGCTTGTGAACGTCTGCGAAGTGCAGACCGGTCGTCGGCTCGTCGAGGATGTAGACGGTACGCCCGGTGCTGCGGCGGCTCAGCTCGGTCGCGAGCTTGATGCGCTGCGCCTCGCCGCCCGAGAGCGTCGTGGACGGCTGCCCCAGCTTGATGTAGGAGAGGCCTACATCGTTGAGCGTCTCAATCTTGCGGCGGATAAAGGGTACATTTGCAAAGAAATCGAGCGCCTCCTCAACCGTCATCTCCAGCACATCGTAGATGCTCTTTCCTTTATATTTTACTTCAAGCGTCTCGCGATTATACCTCTTTCCATGGCAGACTTCGCAAGGCACGTAGACATCCGGCAGAAAGTGCATTTCGATCTTCAGGATGCCGTCTCCGGCGCAGGCTTCGCAGCGACCGCCCTTCACATTGAAACTGAAGCGTCCCTTCTTGTAGCCCTTCGCCTTCGCATCGGAGGTCGAGGCAAAGAGGTCGCGGATCATGTCGAAGACGCCGGTATAAGTGGCCGGGTTCGAGCGCGGCGTGCGCCCGATCGGCGACTGGTCGATACAGATGACTTTGTCGAGCTGCTCCATACCCTCGATCATACGGTGCTTTCCAGGAATGGTCCGCGCCCGGTTCAGCGTCTTCGCAAGGCTCTTGTACAGAATTTCATTGACCAGCGAGCTCTTTCCGGACCCGGACACACCGGTCACGCAGGTCAGGACACCGAGTGGAAAGCGCACGTCGATATTTTTCAGGTTATTTTCGCGGGCGCCGCGAACGGTCAGCCAGCCGGTCGGCGTGCGTCGGCGCTCCGGTACGGGGATCTTCAGACGGCCGCTTAAGTACGCACCGGTAATGGAAGCCGGATTGGCCATCAGGTCCTCAGCGGTCCCGGTCGCGACGACCTCGCCGCCGTGTTCGCCTGCGCCGGGGCCGATATCGACGATATAATCCGCCGCGCGCATGGTGTCCTCGTCGTGCTCCACGACAATCACCGTATTCCCGAGGTCACGCAGACGGCGCAGCGTGTTCAGCAGCTTGTCATTGTCGCGCTGGTGTAGCCCGATGCTCGGCTCGTCCAGAATATAGGCCACTCCGACGAGCCCGGAACCGATCTGCGTCGCGAGACGGATACGCTGCGCCTCGCCGCCGGAGAGCGTGCCGGTCGCACGGGTCAGCGACAGATAGTCAAGACCAACGTCCATCAGAAAGCGGATGCGCGCATGGATTTCCTTCAGGATCTGATCACCGATCAGGTGCTGCTGCCCTGTCAGCGTCATGTGCTCGAGGAAATCATTCAGATCACGCACCGACTGGTCGGTCACATCGTAAATGTTCTTATCGCAGACGGTCACCGCGAGAGAAGCGGGCTTCAGACGCTTACCCTTACAGGCGCGGCAGGGCGTGATGCGCATGAAGGACTCAAATTCCTGCTTCATCACATCCGAGGCGGTCTCGCGATAACGGCGCTCGCTGGCTTTGATAAGTCCCTCAAAAGCGACCGGGTAGACGCCTTCTCCGCGCTGTCCTTTATAATGTACCTTCACCTCGCGGGCCCCGCCATGGACGAGCATCTGCCGGACTTCATCCGGTAAATCCTGCCAGGGCGTGTCCATCGAAAAATCATATTCCTTTTCCAGCGCCACCAGAATCGCATAAGTGAAGCTGGACGGGTCGGCACAGCTCTGCCAGCCGAGCACCTGGATCGCGCCGTCGCGGATGCTCAAAGTCTTATCCGGAATCATCAGATCCTCGTCAAACTCCATCTTGTAGCCCAGGCCCGCGCACTCCGGGCAGGCACCGAAGGGATTGTTAAAGGAAAAGCTGCGCGGCTCAATCTCCTCCATGCTGATGCCGCACTCCGGACAGGCATAGCTCGAGCTCATCGTAATGAGATCGCCGCCGATCACCTCCACAACGAGAAGGCCTTCGGCCAGGCCGAGCACCGTCTCAATCGAGTCAGCCAGGCGCTTCTCGATGCCCGGCTTCACAACGAGGCGGTCCACGACGATCTCAATCAGATGCTTATTATTTTTCTCAAGTTTAATCTCCTCGGACAGCTCATACATATGTCCGTCTATCTTCACGCGCACGAAGCCGCTCCGTCTGGCCTTCTCGAGCACCTTCACGTGCTCGCCCTTGCGGCCCTTGACCACCGGCGCGAGCAGTTGGATCTTTGTCCGCTCCGGTAGCGCCATGATCTGGTCGACCATCTGGTCGACGCTCTGTCGTTTGATCTCCCGTCCGCATTTCGGGCAGTGCGGGATACCGATGCGTGCGTAGAGCAGGCGAAAATAATCATAAATCTCTGTCACCGTGCCGACCGTCGAACGTGGATTTCGGTTCGTCGATTTCTGGTCAATCGAGATCGCCGGGGAGAGTCCCTCAATGCTCTCGACGTCCGGCTTCTCCATCTGCCCGAGGAACTGCCGCGCGTAGGAGGACAGCGACTCCATGTAGCGCCGCTGCCCCTCCGCGTAGATCGTGTCAAAGGCCAGAGAAGATTTCCCCGAACCCGACAGGCCAGTCAGAACGACCAGCTCATTTCTCGGAATCTCCAGATCTATATTTTTCAGGTTGTGCTCAGAGGCTCCCCTGATCTTAATGTACTTTCTAAGTCCATCCGCCATACTTTTCCCTCTTGATCAATCTCATATTGTAATGACTCAGTTCTGCCGCCATGCAGCCGCACCGATTTGCCTGCACAGTATAGCACATTCCGAAAAAAAAGTACAGAGCAGAGTGAACATCTGTTCTGTACTTTTTGAACCTTCCTTACGTCTGTTTACTCCAGACCGTTCATCTGCTTCTTCAGCTCGATCATCTGATCGCGCAGCGTCGCGGCGGTCTCGAAATCCAGCTCCGCAGCGGCCTTCTTCATCTTCTTCTGGATCTGAGCAATCAGCTTCTCAAGCTCCTCCCGGCTCATCGATTCCAGATCCTTCTCAAAGCGCAGCTCCTTCTGGTCCACCTCTTTGGAAATGCTGATCAGGTCGCGCACCGCTTTCTGAATTGTCTGCGGCGTGATGCCGTGCTCTTCGTTGTAGGCCTGCTGAATCTCCCGGCGGCGATTCGTCTCCTCGATCGCGCGGCGCATGGAATCCGTCATATTGTCCGCATACATGATCACATGGCCCTCGCTGTTGCGCGCAGCGCGGCCGATCGTCTGCACCAGCGAGACCTCGGAGCGCAGGAAGCCCTCCTTATCCGCGTCGAGAATCGCCACGAGCGTGACCTCCGGAATATCCAGGCCCTCGCGCAGCAGGTTGATGCCGACGAGCACATCGAAGACATCCATCCGCATGTCGCGGATAATCTCCGCGCGCTCGAGCGTATCGACATCCGAATGTAAATAGCGGACGCGGATGCCAACCTCTTTCATATAGTCGGTCAGGTCCTCCGCCATCCGTTTAGTCAGCGTCGTGATCAGCACCTTATGATGTCCGGCCACTTCTTTATTGATCTCTCCGATCAGGTCGTCAATCTGCCCCTCCACCGGGCGCACGAACACCTCCGGGTCAAGCAGGCCGGTGGGCCGTATGATCTGCTCGGTCCGCAGCAGCTCATGCTCCGCCTCATATTCCCCAGGCGTCGCCGAGACAAACAGCATCTGGTCAATTTTACTTTCAAATTCTTCAAAGCTCAAGGGGCGGTTGTCCTTCGCGGAGGGCAGCCGGAAACCATAGTCCACGAGCGTCGTCTTTCGGTTCTGATCGCCGAAGTACATCGCGCGAATCTGCGGAATCGTCTTGTGCGACTCATCAATGATGATCAGATAATCGTCGTGGAAATAGTCCATCAGCGTGTGCGGCGGTACGCCCGCGGGCAGCCCCGCCAGATGCCGCGAATAGTTCTCAATGCCCGAGCAGAAACCCGTCTCTTTCAGCATCTCAATATCGAAATTCGCCCGCTCCTCGATCCGCTGCGCCTCCAGAAGCTTGTCCTCACTCTTGAAATAGCGAATGCGCTCCTCGAGCTCCTCCTCAATCTTCTTCACCGCTTCCTGAATCTTTCCCGGCGGAACGACATAGTGCGACGCCGGGAAAATGGCGACGTGCAGCATCTCGCGCCGCACCTCTCCGGTCAGCACGTCGATCTCGACGATCCGGTCAATCTCATCTCCGAAAAATTCCACCCGGATGGCATGCTCGCTCTCATTGGCCGGAAAGATCTCAACCACATCGCCGCGCACCCGGAAGGTACCGCGCTTGAAGTCCATCTCATTCCTGTCATACTGAATATCAATCAGCCTGCGCAGCAGCTCGTCCCGGTCGACCTCCATACCCGGCCGCAGCGACACCGCCATCTTCTCAAAATTCTCCGGCTCGCCCAGACCATAGATGCAGGACACCGACGCCACGACCACCACATCGCGCCGTTCAACCAGCAACATCGTCTCCTACAGACGCCGCTTGTCGATCTCGTCGTTGCTCGCCGAATCCTTCGAAATGTAGGTGTGGCTGGAAGGGACATAGGCCTCGGGCTGGTAGTAGTCGTAGTAGGACACAAAATATTCAACTGCGTTCTCAGGGAACATCTCCTTAAACTCACCGTACAGCTGCGCCGCCAGCGTTTTATTGTGCGCAATTACCAAAGTCGGCTTCTGGAGAGCTTCAATCACATTGGCCATCGTAAAGGTCTTTCCGGAACCCGTAACCCCAAGTAAAGTCTGGAATTGATTGCCTTCCTGAAAGCCCTTGACCAGCTCCGCAATGGCCTGTGGCTGATCGCCGGTCGGCTCAAATTCTTTGTGCAATTTGAATAACATCCGCGATTTTACCTCTCAAATATCCTTAGCAAAAAAGTTCGCCTATTAGGCAGAAATTCGTAAAAAGCTCAATTTTCGCCCTGCCTAATAGACGAACTTTTTGATTTTTACGAATGAAAGTCACCTGAACCCGATTTTTGACACGCCGAAAACCTTGATAATACAGGGAAAAACAGCATGTCACAAAGTCACCTGAAAATTATAGCACGGAAAATGAAAAAAGTATAGCCGCAAGATGGAACGTTTGTTCTTTTCCTGCGGCTATAACCTGGTGCCTTATTGAATTACACGAGATAGTCTTCTGCCTGAATGACCACATCAATATTTTCAGTTTTGAGTTCCTCGTCATCGTCCTCTCCAGGAAGCACCTCATCTATGAACGGTTGAAGCTCGTCCACACAGTCCGCAATGATCCCTCGCTTGTCACCATACACATCCATAGTAATCAATTCTTTAGCGTGTCCCATCAGCTTTGACACTGCTTTTGGATTGAAGTCATTTTTCAGAAGAATTGTGCAGAAGGTGCTACGCAGGTCATGCCAGCGTATGTCGGGAAGATTATTATCCTGAAGAAGCTTTTTATAATGCTTCCAGTGAAAATCTTTGCTTCGCGGACGCCCATAATTTGAACAACAAATATACCCATAATCCTTAAACTGACTTCCTCGACGACTTCGATTTTTCTCATACACTTTGCGTTCTTCCAGAATTGCCTCAAACACATAATCCGGTATCGGAAGTGTACGATAGCTGGACTGTGTTTTCAGTCTGACCTCCTGCTTCGTGTAAGTCTTCGGCGCAAAGTCTTCCTTATTCGTGTTGATAACCTTTCCAAGCTGCCTCTGTATGGTGAGCGTCCGGTTAATATAATCGACATCCGAATACTTTACCCCGTTGATTTCCCTCCGTCTGAGGCCCATCAGGACATTAAACAGTACCTGCATGTGTATCGGCGTGTTCCTGCTCGCTTCCAGCAAAATCTGAACCTGTTCAATCGTCAGCGTTTTCTGTCCGTCCACATACCTCGTATGGTAGGGCTTCTTTGCGACCTTTTTCGGAAGATTGACACCAACCGTCGGATTATCCGCGATGATTCTTTTATCTACCGCATACCGGAACGAAACATTCATTACTGTCTTAATCAGTCTTGCGACAGAAACGGAATATTCCGCTTTCTTGTTATAAAACTTCTGAACATCTCCTCTGTTGATCTCGGATATCTTCCGACTGCCCATATACGGAATAATATGGTTATAAACCATGCCTCGATATGTATCATAGGTTTCGCTGCTACCGACCCGATTCTTTATATCTTCCTCAAGCCAGAACTCCATGAAATCCTTTATACGGACATTTTCATAGACTACATATTTTCCTGAATATAAATCCCCAAGCGTCCTGTCTCTGGATGCATTTGCCTCCTTTTCTGAAACGAACCCAGCTTTCTGCTGGGTTCGCTCTGTTCCATCCATATACTTTAGTATAACGCGATAGCCGTACTTTCCTCTGATCTGCATCACGCCTTTTACTTCCCAATCCACAAATTTCTGCAAATTCAAATCAAACCGCATGTCACACCACCTCTTTCTCCACCGGCGCAAACGCCTGATTCATAAATGCCAGGATATTCTCATTTTCATCCATCACATCGCAATAATATTCAAAGGTCGTATGCACCGATCCATGTCCCAGAAGCGCGGAGATTTTAATCAACGGCACATTCATTTCAATCAGAATAGTAGCATACATATGTCTGAGTCCGTGAACTGTCACATGAGGCAGACCACATTTACTGCATATCTTTGTCAATGCGTGATTCAATGAACTCAGAGAGTGCGG
Organism: Lachnospiraceae bacterium; assembly: GCA_020860645.1. Classification (GTDB taxonomy): domain Bacteria; phylum Bacillota; class Clostridia; order Lachnospirales; family Lachnospiraceae; genus Hominiventricola. The sequence goes on from JAJBTX010000003.1 coordinate 20,989, forward strand.
ATTCCCATTTTTCTGGCAGCTGATATAATCGTGATCAAAATATTCGGTTTTGATGTGGTCCTTATTCCAGTCTATCAGTTTCTGCCTCTCTTTGACTTCCTTTATCACGGCTTCCGGCACCCGAAGGGTCCTGAAACTGTTTTCCGTTTTCGGATCGCGCTCAACCAGTGCATATTCGTCTATCTTGCCGCTTCCCTTGCTGATTTTAGGATCAGAAACAATCTGACGATTGATATGTACGGTATTGTCTTCATAATTGAAATCCGAAAATTTCAGACCCATGATTTCTCCCTTGCGAAGACCGCAGAACAGACCCAACAGTATTTCAAGATACCAACTGGTTTCCGATGAAGCTTTCAAAAGCTGCTTAACTCCATCTTTGCTTAGTACCGTGACCTTCGGCTTTGCCCTTTTATATGGCTTTGTTGCGGTAACAGGGTTGGTCTTGATATATCCGGCGATCACCGCCTCTCTGAATGCCAGATTCAGTATTTCCCTTCCTTTATTTCCTGCGGAGGGAGCTGTCCTGGCGACCCGTTCCAACAGCGCATTCAGGTAATCCACATTGACATACCTATATTCCGCCTTTCTGCGAAAGGCACCAATGGGGTTATGAAACCCAGT
>JAJBTX010000078.1 GCA_020860645.1 Lachnospiraceae bacterium
GTATTTTAAAAATGTGAAAGGTATTGTAAAGGAAGACGCAGATTGTTTCGTGTTTCATAATGGTGTTTTTTTTGTATGATGTGGATACACATACTGATGATGTGAAAGAAATAAGGCAGGCCACACAAGAGGAATACGAATACGTGCTGGAGGATTTACAAATCGGTCACAGACGTAAAAAACCAGAAATGCAGTATTCTTTTTCAACACCTTGGGGGAAGCTATATCGTTCGGCAATTGCCAAAAAAATACTGTTTCCCAAAGATGCGTTCATATGGGAAGATGCAATGTATAATTTTATTTTCCTGGATTCGATATCAAACGATCGGTTTTATATTGTTGATTATTGTGCTTATTATTGGCGGGGGAGGGAAACGTCAGCAACCCATACATTTCGCCCAAAATGTAAATCTGAACTTTTGACTGTTTTTGAGATCTGGAGAAAAACAATAGAGAACACGTCATCCAGTGGCAGACGAAAACAATTGTATTACAATACTGTTCTTGATGCAATTTCGGTGTATTTTGATCTGTTTCTGTTTCATAAAGGCAACAGGCAGAAAAAAGCTGAAAAGATTGCAAGCCTGATTGAGTTTTCAAAGGAATTTTCATTGAATGAGGCGATTGATAAGTGTGATATGTCAGTCTGGTCATCAAATGAGCTGTGTATGTTACAGATGTTTAAGGACAAAAAATTCCATAAAATCTATAAAAAATATAACGTGAGAGTCATAAAGTGCAGAATTAAACTGGGGCTGAAGAAAACCGTAAAATCCATGATGAGTACAATGCAAGAGCCACAGAACAGTATCAAATTGAGGATAAGAAAATGGCTATTTTACAAAGAGAAAGCCAACAAATTTATATAATGAAAGCTTTGGCCGTTTACAGCATTATTGCTGCGCATTGTAAGTTGCCAATGATGGAAAATTATTCAGGCAGTTTATCTGTTATGTTGACAGCAACAAAATATTTCGGGGAAATAGGCGTACCTGTATTTTTGGTTTTGTCAGGAAGGCTGTTTGATAGAAACAGAAGATTTCCCGACTTTTTGCGCAATAAATGTAAAAAGATTGTTTTGCCGTGGATGTGTTGCTCGTTACTGGTATGGATATATATGTTTATCCAGGGCGACTTTTATGATCTTCTACGGTGGCTGCTGGGAATAGGAAATGTTTATTGGTATATGCCGGTATTGTGCTTATATTTTGTTGTCTTTTATGTCTTGCACAACGTTAATTTACGGGGAGGAGTATTTATTGTTTCTATCATATATCATGTAGTTGTATACGATTTATGTGCTGTAAATATAGTGGCAGCTGAAAATTGTGTTATACTGGGAAATTTTCTGAAACATATGCCATTTTTCCTGATGGGGCTGTTGATTAACGACTTTAATTTAAAGGGGCATATTTACAGGATTTTAAACTCACATATAGCGATGGTGATAACTTGTCTGGTGTTAATTATAACAGCAGGATATAATCATATAAAGTTTGGCGATATTAACTATGACAGCCCGCTGTTCTTGGTTTTTTCCAGCGCCGGCATTATTATGATTGCGTGGATTTCACTAAAAATCCAAAGTAATAGCGGATATATTAAAAATGCATTTGCAACTATAGGGAAAGAAAGCTATTTTATATACCTGCTGCATTTACCCTTTGCGGGGATTCTGAGCAATATATTATCACGCAATCTGGTTACGGCATATATGATTGCATTTTATCCATTATTTATAATCATCATCCTGCATTTTGCAGCTGGAATGATGACCTGGTTTTGCAAAAAGACGGGTATATGGGGATTGCTAAGTATATTTGGTCTGCAGAAAAATTGTATTGAGAAAGCAGAGGGAATTTGATGTGAGTAGTGATTATTACGTTCAGCGACAATAGAACAGGGAGGACGGTTCCGAGAATTGAATTAATAGAATTCGGCACAAATTTTTGTGAAGTATATGGACAACTATAACTGGGTGATGCAATGATTTATGATGTTGGAGACAGATGTGTTGGGTGTGGCGCCTGTGCAAGCTCTTGCCCCCATAAAGCAATATCTTTAAAAGAAGATAAAATGGGGTTTCGTTATCCTGAAATAGATGATACTTTATGCATGCACTGCCAGCTTTGCCGGAAAATCTGCCCAATATTGCAGAGACCGGCGCTTTATGAAAACAGTATGGGATATGGCTTACAATGTTACGATGAGTCTGTATTAAATACCAGCTCTTCCGGTGGGGCGTTTTATTTATTGGCCTCTGAGATACTGAAGAGGGGAGGTATAGTATACGGAGCTGCTTATAGCTCTGATTTTACAAAAGTCTATCATAAGGCAGCATATGATTTTCGGGAGCTGACGGGATTGTGCGGTTCGAAATATGTGCAAAGCGATGTGGGAGATACGTTTGGGGAAACTCGCGAGAATCTGAAAGCCGGAAAGTGGGTTTTATATTCAGGAACTCCCTGTCAGCTGGCCGCGTTGGATAATTATCTGGGAGAGCGAGTTTCCCGCGAAAAATTACTGTCTGTAGACATCCTGTGCCATGGGGTATGCAGCCCGGAGATGTGGGGCAAATATATTGAGTACAGAAAAAAGTGCGATGGTGGTTTTGTGCCGCTTAAAGTATCAATGCGCGATAAAACATATGGGTGGAGAAAGTTTTCTCTGAAAATACAGTATGAGGACAACAGTTATGTTGAGTCTGTTGACCAGGATCTATTCCTGCGTGGATTTCTAAGACATGTTTATCTGCGAAAGAGCTGTTATGAGTGTAATTTTAAGGGTTTGCATCGATGCGCAGAGATAACGCTCGGTGATTTCTGGGATGGAGGAAAGGTTATAAGGGATATGGATGACAGGGGAACTTCTCTCGTTATTGTACATTCGGATAAGGGAGAACAGTTTTTCCAGATCATTTCATCACGGGGAAAATGGACAAAAATTCCAGATGTAAAAACCGTCAGTAATGATGGTATGTATCATAACGCCTGGTACAATTGGAATCGGAAGTACATTGAGAAGAATATAGACAGGTATTCATTTGAAAAATTGTACCGAAAATACTTTTCCGACAGTATGCCATGTAAACTTGGGCGCTACGTATGCAGGGCAGTAGCTTCTCACAAGAGAGGATTCTCATGAAGATACAAAGAACCGCAAACGCAAAAAAGGGAATAATTTTTGGGACAATCTCTAACATATATACAGTTCTGGTTCCGTTCTGTATGCGTACTGTCATGCTGTATACACTGGGAGTGCAGTATTTAGGCCTGAACAGTCTGTTCACTTCTGTTTTGCAGGTTCTTAATCTGACGGAGCTGGGTGTGGGAACGGCAATGGTTTACAGCATGTACAAGCCCATAGCTGAGGATGATACAGAAAAGATCTGTGCGCTTATGCGCATGTATAAGATTTATTATAGAATTATAGGTCTTGTTGTATGCCTGCTGGGAGTCATGCTGATTCCTTTTCTCCCTAAACTGATTAGCGGTTCCGTGCCGGAAGATATTAATATTTATACCTTGTATGGCATAAATCTGGCTTCAACGGTGCTTACATACTGGTTGTTTGCCTATAAGAATTCTCTGCTGAACGCTTTCCAGAGAAGAGACGTTTTAAGCAAAATTGCCATAGTGACAAATACATTAAAATATGTCTTTCAAATACTTGCTTTAATTATTTTTGAAAGTTATTACGCGTATGTGATTGTTATGCTGTCTTCACAGATTATAAATAATATTGTAACTGCATGTGTAGTCGACAGGATGTACCCGCAGTACAAGGCGCGGAATAAACTGCCGAAAGAGGATGTGAGAGACATTAATGCGAGAATCCGGGATCTTTTTACCCAGAAAATAGGAGGTATAATCAATTCCAACGCAGACACACTTGTGATATCCGCTTTCCTGGGACTCACATCGCTTGCAATATATCAGAATTATTATTATGTCATGTCGCTTCCGCTTGCCCTGTCAAATGTTATTTTTGACTCATGCAGGGCCGGATTTGGCAACAGCCTTGCCACGGAAAGTAAGGAGAAAAATTTATCGGATCTAAAGAAATTTACTTTTTTGTTGAACTGGGTGGTTACGGTATGCGCCGCCGGCCTGATTTGCCTGTATCAGCATTTCATGTATATGTGGATGGGTGAGGAGTTACTGCTTCCGTTTGGAATGGTCATTCTGTTTGTGATTTATTTTTATATTATTGTAATGGAGAAGATCTTAGGCGTCTTCAAAGACGCGGGAGGGATCTGGCATCAGGATCGGCTCCGCCCGTTATTTGCAGCACTGTTGAATCTGACACTGAATTTAATAATGGTCAGGGTAATTGGAATCTATGGGATACTACTTTCGACAATTATAAGTATGCTGGTATTGAGTGTCCCATGGGAACTCTATAATATATTTACCGTTATATTCGAGAAGAAAGATCTTTCCGGATATGTTTTGGAGTTGTTTAGATATGCTGCCGTGGCAGTGTTAATATGTGTCATTTCAGTTTATGTATGTAGTTACGTTACGCTGGGCGGCATCCTGGGATTCTTGCTGAAAGGTATCATTGCACTGATGATTTCCGACGTGCTCCTTCTGGCAATATTTTTCAGGGCAGGGGAGTTTGACGAGGCTTTTAAATTTGTAAAAGGTCTTTTGCAAAGATGACACGAAAGAGGAAACCGATATGAATTCAAACTACTATAAAATCATACTGAAACTGCAGCACATCCATTACGGCAGAAACCTCCTGCTGAAGGGCTGCCCGGTGATCTACAACAAGGCGGGGGCTGAGATCACGATCGGTGACGATGTGACGGTCAAGTCGTCCTTCCTCTCGAATCTGGTCGGACTGTACTCGCGCACGATCATCGTCACGCGCGCGCCGGAGGCTTATATCCGGATCGGCAGCGGAGTGGGGATCTCCGGAGCGACCATCTACGCGCGCAGGGGGATTGAGATCGGCGACAATACCGCGATCGGGGGAAACTGCAAGATTCTCGACAACGATTTTCATCCGTCGGAAACGGAACTGCGGAACCGGATGCTGCGCGATCCGCGCGGCGGAGACAGCGATCTCATTCCGGCGAAGGAGATTCGGATAGGCAGGGACTGCTTCATCGGATGCAACACGATCATTCTGAAAGGCACAGTGCTGGGCGACGGCTGTGTGGTCGGCGCGGGCGCGGTAGTGAGCGGGACATTCCCGCCGGGCTGTGTGATTGCGGGCAATCCGGCGCGGATAGTCCGAACCCTGGATAGTCCGGAAACATAGAACAATGCACATGGATTTAACACAAAGTTCAGACTTTTCACATTGTGGCTCCGGATACGGGATGGTAGAATAAGAAGGAGATCCATGAAAAAGAGGTTCATATGAACAGAGAAGAAAAGGCATTGCTTGACGCCCTTGCGGCGTTTATAAAACGGGATAATCTGCGGCTTCCATCCGATCTGGACTGGAGACGGCTGTACCGTCTGGCGAAAGCGCACGCGGTTGCGCCGATTCTGTACAGATCACTTCGGAGTACGCCGGAGATTGTTACGGACGTGCAGGTGATGCAGGAGTTCGGAAGGGCTTACGACGAGGCCATTTTTCTGGCGGTGCGGCAGCAGTATGAGATGGATGGCATTCTGACAGCGCTGAATCAGAAGAAGATCCCGCATATACTGCTCAAGGGCTGTTATCTGATGCAGTTTTATCCGGTGCGCGAGCTGAGAACAATGTCGGATATCGACATTCTCGTGCCGCCGAAATATCACCGCGCGGCGGGACGCGCGCTGGAGGAGCTTGGCTTTTCCCTCGGCAATCAGGAGGGGAATACATGGAATTATCGCAGGAATGTCGTGGAGATCGAGCTGCACAGCAGCCTGTCAGAGGGCAGGTACTGGCACTCGGTTGATGCGGAAGAATATTTTAAAGACTGTTTTCAGCATACGGTGGAGGGCACGCTGCCCTGCACGCGCTACCTGACGCCGGAGTACCATTTTATCTATATGATCTTTCATCTGGCGAAGCATTTTGAGGCGACGGGCGCTGGCGTCCGGATGTTTCTCGACGTCGCGGTCTGTATGGAGAGATTCCGGGAGGAGATGGACTGGGATCGAGTCTTCCGGGAGCTGAGGAAGCTGAAGCTGGAGCAGTTTTTGCGGCGGGTGATGGTTCTGGTCAGCGTCTGGTTCCATGTCCGTCCGGTCAGAGCGGACAGGCCGGCATTGTCGGAAGATGAGCTGCGGGCGGTGACACGCTATGTCCTGGAGGGCGGCGTATATGGTATGGAGAAGCGCGACCTGGGTACAATCATTCTGCGCAGGGGCGTGAAGCGCGGGCGAAGCAATGGAAGCCGGCAGATACGGATGCGCGCCCTGTGGGGCTATCTGTTTCCGGAACGGGCCTATATGAGAAGATACCTGAAGGCGGTCGACCGCACGCCGCTTCTGCTCCCGGCAGCCTGGGCGATTCGTTTCCGGGAGGGACTTTTCCGGCGAAGGAAATCGACGCTGGCTCATTTAAGGCAGCTGCAAAGCGGGACAGGCGAGGCGCTTCGGCAGGACCATATACTGGAGGCGATGGGACTGTGAGCGGTGAGATTCTCACATACGAGATTGCCGGTTTCGGCGTGCGTATGGCGGCGTCCGGGCGCACGCTTCGTCAGGCGGAGCCTTATCGCTCGGACAGTGTCCGCGTTGATTTTGAGGTTCGTGGTTTTGCGGAGGCGCTGCGCGCGAAAGCCCCTTATCTGAGTGAGGAGGACGCGGAATACATTTCCGGCGGGAGTGATTTCTTTCGTAAAATCATTCCGCGCGGCGCGATGGTGCTTCACGCCTGCGCTGTCCTGGCGGATGGGGAGGCGTATCTTTTCTCCGGGCGCAGCGGCGTGGGAAAGACGACGCATGCGGGACTGTGGGAGAAATATCTGGGAGAGGGGCGTGTGCGCGTGCTGAACGACGACAAGCCGGTGCTGCGCTTTGAGTCCGGCGGCGTGACGGCCTGTGGGACGCCCTGGTGCGGGAGCGCGGGAATCAGTATAAACGCGGCTGCGCCGGTGAGGGGTATCTGCTTTCTGCGGCAGGGACCTCGAAACGTGATCAGGCCGCTGTCCGGCGCGGAGGCTGTTCATGCGATTCTGGGACAGACGCTCCGGGATGTGGACGCCGCCGATATGGGCTATATCCTGGATATGACGGAAAGATTGATTGCGGGGGTTCCGCTCTATGAGCTGGAGTGTCTCCCGGATCGCGCGGCGGCGCGGCTTTCCTGGGAAACGATGAGGAGAATGAGAAGATGAAGATGAAAGAAGGCCTGCTGCTCAGAGAGATAGCGGGAGAATATGTGGTGATAGCCGTGGGAAAACCGGAATTGAATTTCAACAGGATGCTTGTGCTCAATGAGTCCGGTGCGCTGCTGTTCCGAAAGCTCCAGGGCGGCGCGTCCGGCAGAGAGCTGGTGGATGCCCTGACCTGCGAATATGAGGTGACGCAGGAGGAGGCGATCCGGGATGTAAAGCGTTTCCTGGGACGGCTGACGCAGGCGGGATGCATGGAGCCATGAAGCGATTCTGTACGATGGAGGAGATTCGTCCGCTGATGGAGGAGAGTCTGCAGCGTGGCGATGGCGTAACCCTGACAGTGACGGGCAGGAGCATGTGGCCCATGCTGCGCGGCGGCCGGGACAGTGTGACGCTGCACCGACCGAAGGGGGCGCTGAAAAAATATGACATTCCGCTTTACAGAAGGCAGGACGGGAGCTGGGTGCTGCACCGGATCGTGGAAGTGCGGGCGGATGGGTATCTGTGTATGGGTGATCATCAGCTTCGCGCCGAGCGGGTAGCGCGGCGACAGATTGTCGGTGTGCTGACTTCCTTTACGAGAGGCGGGAGAACGATTTCGCCGCGGTCCCCGGCCTGCAGATTCTATGTGACGCTCTGGTGCCGCCTTCGTCTGCCCAGACGTGTCGGGTTGAAGCTGGAGGCTGTATATGTGCGGCTGCGGAGGAGATGCGGATGAGGAGAGGCGGACACGGGACATTTGGATGGCTGTGCAGTGCTGTGGGAGGCCGGGCCGCCGGGATCGGCGTGCTGACCCTGCTTCAGGCGCTCGCTTCCCTTGCGGGGGTCGTGTTCGCACTGCTCTGCAGGCGTGTGATTGACAGTGCCGCGTCCGGGAGTATGGACGGCATATACAGGGATGGAGCCGCATTGCTGCTTGTCATGCTCGCGCAGATCGCCTGTTATTTTCTGATAAGAGTATATGGGCCTCTTCTGGAGGCGAGGCTGGATATCCGGCTGCAGAAGCGATTTCTGCACGCGGCCCTGACGGGGAGCTATGAGAAGGTCAGCGCCTACCATACAGGCAGTCTGCTCAGTCGGATACAGGGCGATGTGGGAACCGTGTGCGGCTGGTGCGTATCCTTCCTGCCGACGCTGGCGGGGATAGTGGTGAGACTGCTGGGCGCGTTCTTTGTACTTTTCGCGTTGGACAGACGTTTTACGCTGTGCATGTCGGCGATCTGCGTTCTGGTGGCCGCTGCGAGCGGTCTGTATCGGAGCAGGCTGCGCGGTCTCTCCGCGAGGGTCCGGGAGTCCGGCGAGCGGATCGTCGGCTGCTGTCAGGAGGCTTTTTCCAATACGCTCGCCATTCGCGCCTTTCACGCGGGTGAGCGGATGGAGGCGAGAGCGGGGCAGCTCCTGGAGGAGCGTTATGGCCTGTTCCGCAGGCGTGTCTGCCTGACTTCAGCGGCCGGTACCGGTATGCGGCTCGCATTCCAGGGTATTTATACAGTGGGAATTCTGTGGTGTGTGAGAGGGATCGCGGTCGGGACGATGACATACGGCACTCTGACGGCGGTCGTGCAGCTCCTGCATCAGCTGCAGTCCCCGGTGTCCGGGCTCTCCGGCGCTGCGGGACAGACCACATCCATGCTGGTGAGCGCAGAGCGGCTGATGGAGATCGAGGCGCTGGCTGACGACGGGATACATGCGGAGCCGCTGCCGGAAGGCTGCTCGTTCGCGCGGGTTGAGGCGGAGGCGCTCAGCTTTTCCTGGCCTGGCAGGGAGGTGCTGGAGCAGACATCCTTCTGTCTGCGGAGGGGGCAGCGGGTGCTGCTCCGGGGAGAATCCGGCTGTGGAAAGACGACATTCCTGAAGCTTCTGACAGGGATCTGTCCGCATGAGGCGATTCACCTGGTCACCGGGGACGGACGCGTCTTTTCACCGGAAAATGTGGAAGGCCTGTTCGCCTATGTGCCGCAGGGAAATCTGCTCTTCAGCGGGACTGTCCGCGACAATATCTGTTTCCTGTCGGGGGCGGAGCCTGAGGAGGAAGAGCTCCGCAGCGTGCTGCACGCCAGCGCGGTGGAGGAATATCTGGATCTGCTTCCCGACGGTCTGGACACGGTGATCGGGGAGCGGGGCTTCGGACTCTCGGAGGGACAGGCGCAGCGGATCGCGGTGGCGAGGGCGCTCATGAGCGGCGCGCCCATCCTGATTCTGGATGAGGCGACGAGCGCGCTTGACGAGGCGCTGGAGGCGCGGATGCTGGAACGAATCAGCGCCCTGCCGGACAGAACCTGTCTGATCGTCAGTCACAGACCGGCCGCGGAGCGTTTCTGCAGCGAGGTCTGGACGATAGAACATAAAAAAATAGTGATAAAGAAAAAAGAGGAGTGAAAAGACAGATGAAAGTGACAGAACTGGATCTCTTTGAAATTCTGGATATACTTCGCAGACGCGCGCTCTGGATCCTGTTTTTCGGCATATGCGGAGGAGCGCTGCTCTATCTGTATACGGTCAAGCTGGTCGTGCCGATGTATTCCGCGTCCGCGTCCCTGTATGTATATGGAGATCAGAATTACGAGGAGAGTGAGACGCAGACTTCGAACGATATGAGTCTGGGAACGCGGCTGGCTGCGATCTACATTGTCATCCTGCAGAGCGATACGGTGCTGGACAGCGTGGCGGATCAGCTGGAGCTCTCATACAGCGGGAGCGATATACGGGAAATGATGACGGCGGAGACGATCGACGAGAGTATGGCGATCTCCGTGACGATCCGGAACAGCGACCCGGTCAAGGCGCAGATGATCGCCAACGCGATCGTCGATGTGGCGCCGGCGGAGATTATCCGTGTCGTGAAGGCCGGCGGTGTGGAGGTCATTGACTATGCGAAGCTTCCGACGACGCCCTACAATATTAATCTGAGGTCAAACGTGCAGAAGGGAGTGCTGCTCGGGCTGGCGTTTGCGGTACTGCTGTTCCTTCTCCTGGAATTCCTCGATACGACTGTATACCGGGAAGAGGATCTGCAGGAGCACTTTGAATTCCCGGTGCTTGGAAGCATCCCCGATATACCAGTGGGGGGGGTAAAGGGTAAGAACAGCTTGAGTGAAGGAGTCTGAATATGTTGCGTTTACAGTTAAAAAGAATTTTCAGGAGAAAAAAGAAAAAGAGCTTTAATGAGAAGGACCGGGAGAAGGTGCTGTCGCAGGATACGCCTTTTGCGATCCGGGAGGCCTACAATTCGATCCGTACCAATCTGATGTTCAGCGGCAAGGGAGAGGACTGCCCGGTGTTCGTCGTTACCAGCGCGCAGCCGAACGACGGAAAGAGCATCAACTGTCTGAATCTGGCGGTGAGCTTTGCACAGGCGGGGAAGAAGGTCCTGCTGATCGACGGCGATATGCGCAATCCTACGGTGAACCGCTATCTGAAGAAAAAGAGCGAGGGCGGTCTGAGCGAATATCTGGCCGGGATAAGCCGAAGTGTTGAAATCAGGCAGACGGATGTGAAGGATCTGTATTTCATTACTGCCGGTGCGATTCCGCCGAATCCGGCGGAGTTGCTGGCCGGGGAGCGCCTGGGGGAGCTTCTCGAGGAGCTGAAAAAGGATTACGAGTGTATTTTTATTGATACGCCGCCGGTGGAGGCGGTCACGGACTCTTCCCTGCTGGTGCCGGTTGCGACCGGATTCATCTTCATCGTCCAGGCGGAGAAGAGTGATCTGACGGTCCTCGAACATTCGGTGGCGGTCATGGAGCAGCTGGGCGCGCCGATCGCCGGGTTTATTCTGAATAAGGTGAACGCGAAAAAGCAGGGCTACTACAAGAGGTACAGCCGCTACAATTCGTATTATTACAAGTATGGTTCCCGCTATGGCTATGGAAAGCGCGACGGCGCCTATGGCTATGGTTACGGCTACGGGAAACCTGCTGAGAGGGGGACGGACAGTGTGTCCGATCATTGATTTTCACGCTCATATTCTGCCCGGCTCCGATCATGGCTGCAGAGATGTGTCCATGGCGCTGCGGCAGCTCGACCTTGCCGCAGAGGCGGGCGTGGATCTGGTGCTGGGCGTCTCTCATTACTATGCGCATGTGGAATCTGTGGAGCAGTTCCTTCAGAGAAGGGATCGCTCCTTTGCGTGTCTGCGGGAGGAAATTTCCGGCTGCAGAAAAGCACTGCCGGAAGTGATCCCAGGGGCGGAGGTGCTCGTCTGTGTCGGTCTGGAGCATATGGAAGAACTGCCCGCCCTCTGCGCAGCCGGTACGGACTGCCTGCTTCTGGAGATGCCGTTCGGTACATGGAATCGCAGACTGATGGAAACGATGGAGGCGCTCGCGGAGCGAAAAGATATCCGGATCGTCCTCGCTCACGTGGACCGCTATCAGCCGGAGGCGGTAGAGGAGCTGTTCTGCATGGGGTATGAGGGGCAGCTTAACGCAGAGGCGCTGGCCGGGGCGCTCCCGCGCAGGACATTGCTGCGCTGGGTGCAGGAGGGACATATCTGCGCGCTGGGAAGCGACATTCACGGAACTGGAAAGGCCTATCGGGATTTTCGAAAGGCAGAGCGAAGACTGGGACAGGAGCTTTCAGCCGTCATGCGCCACAGCGCGAAGCTGCTGGGATATCAGGAGAGCTGAATTCAGCCTCGCGAATGATGGCATTATATTATTCTATTCCTCCGGAGGGACTCCATCCTTCCGGGGGATTTTTTAATTTTATGTCTGCGGCGCAGCCCGTGCGGATTTGTGCATTTCGGGTGTTTTCAGGGACGTTTGGGGAAAGAAGCAACAAAACAAAAGAAATTTGTGATATATTTTTATGAACTATAATTGGAAAGCCGCCTGTCACCGGGGAAAGAGGGAGTATGAAAAAAATTGTTCTCGGATCTGCACTTATACTGGTTCTGCTGGGCGGCTCCATGGGGCTTCTTGGCTGGACCGCAGGGCAGCAGTCGCGCCTGGGTACCGTCCGAAGCACGGAGTCGATAACAGATATTGCAGAGACAGAAGAACCGGAAGCCTCGGAGTACAGTGAACCGGAATATGTGGAATCGCTGTCTGTAGATACGCAGGGAGAGCCCGGCACAGCGGGAACGCTGGCCTGGTCGCTGCTGCAGGATGCAGAGACGCGGACTGTATATGAGGAGATCAGGTCGGCCTGTGAAGCGCATCGGGATATGGTGGAGCTTTCCACACAGGATGTCGATGTGGTGGCTGCGGCATATCAGGCCGTGGGCAGTGACTGCGGCGGGATGTTCTGGGTGGACGGCTATACCTGTACAACGCAGAGGCTGGGAGGAAGGGTCATCGGTCTGTATTTTTCTCCTTCCTATACCTGCACAGACGCGGAGCGGGAGCAGTACCAGGCCGCGGTGGACGAGTCGGTGGAACAGTATCTCCGCTCTCTTTCTGCGAGCGCTTCCGATTATGAAAAGGTAAAATATGTGTACGAAGTCCTGGCCAGCAATGTGGAATATGACCTGGACAGCCCGGAGAATCAGAATATACTCAGCGTCTTCCTTTACGGGAAATCGGTCTGCAACGGTTTTGCATCTGCGGCGCAGTACCTCCTGACTCTGCTGGACGTGCCCTGTATCATTGTGTCCGGTTCGGCGGAGGGTGAGCTTCACGCATGGAATCTCGCTTACATCGACGGAGAACCGTATTATTTCGACGCGACATGGGGATGCGCGCTCAGTGAAGTAACGGGAAGCTGTACCTATGCGTATCTGAATATTACCGGCGAGGAGCTGGAGAAGCAGCATGTTATCGACATGCGTTTCCCATTGCCGGACTGTACGGCCACGGATGCCAACTATTATGTGATGCAGGGGCTGTACTTTGACGCCTTTAATGAGGCGCGGATCGGAAATCTGCTGTATTCCTGTTATTCCTCGGGCGTACAGGCGACGGAGGTCAAGTTCGCGACGAGCGAGATTTTTCAGCAGGTGAAACAGACCTTTATTACGAATATGATGATCTATGAATACTGTCAGAACCTTACCCAGATCCGATATGTGGAAAATCCGGAGATGCGGGTGCTGACACTTCAGTGGCGGTAGAAACGATATAGACAGGAGATGTGCTCATGAAAAAATATTGTCTGCGTGTAAGAATACTTTCGTTATTATTATCTCTGACCCTCGCGGTGAGCGTGTGTCCGGCGACGGCTTATGCCACGGAGGCGGAGGCAGCCACAGGCACGGAGGAAACGCTTGAGGAGACCCAAGTAGACGACGCGGAGCAGGCGGAAACGGATGTCTCCGGGAGTGAGACGGCGGAGGAAAGCGTGTCCGGTGAGAATGCAGGATCCTCGGGCGGAGCGGAAGCAGAGACGAGTGCAGAAGCTTTGGCGGAGGAAACTGCTGGTGAGGACGGCAGCGAGACGTCTGCCGGGGTGACGGGTTCATCCGACGAGGGAGAGGCGTCCGTGGACTCTTTGTCGGAGAGTGCCTCTGATGAGGGAGCGGCAACGGAGGAAACAGCAGAGACATCCGGCGGAGAAGAGTCGCAGGATTCGCTGACGGAGGAGACGGACGCGGAGGCGGTCGATGAAGAGGAAGCAGAATACACGGTGACGGAGTCTGCGGAAGCGGAGCTGCCGTCCGTCGCGGCCGACGCTGACGCGAGCGAGGAGGAGAGCACGGAGAAGCAGGCGGTCGACTGCACATTGTCGGTGGAGAATGCGCTGCCGACAGCGGGAAGCGTTGCTGTGACGCTCCTGGATGCATCGGGGGAGTCGTGCGAGCTTCCGGAGGATTTCGATCCGGAGTATACTGTGCTGTACTGGGACGAGGACAGCGAAGAGTGGGTGGAGCCGGATTCTGCTGCGAATTTCAGCGTCAGTGCGAGTAAGATCACATTTAATAAGGCTACTTATACTTATACGGAGACAAGCGATCCCGTGACGCTACTGGGAAAAACGTTAATAACAAAGAGTACTTATACGCTGTCCAAAACGCCAACAGGTACTTACAAACTGCTGGTCAGTGATCGGAATGAAGACTACGAGGGTCTGGAAGCGAAGTTTACGCTGCTCAAGGATGCGCCATTAGTATACGATGAGACGACAAAAAAGCCGGATCATGCATATACGAGCACTACAGTAACTTCGGGGACTACTACAACGAACAGTTATGTGTATTCCGGCGTGGGGGTAAACAGCTCCAGTGAGAGCACCTATCTGAATGTGGTAGAAGGGGTACAGGTTAATGAGACCTATTATAAATATACCTCCGAGCTTAAAAGCGCATTTACATCCTACTATAATGATGGCATCATCCCGAATGAATTCATCGAGGACGGCGTAAGCCGTTACGACATTACAGTATACGCTACCGGCTATGCCGATTTCAGCTTTACCTACCTGCTGGACGAATCGGGCGAGGAGCAGGGTCTTTACGCGTCGTTGTCGGCGGACAGCTTTACCTACACGGGCAGCGCGATCAGACCGACGGTGGACTACGTCTACTATGTGGACGATTCCGGCTCTGCCACGCGCGTCACGTCCTATGCGGTAACCTACAGCAATAATATAAACGCATCGACCGAGGAGGTTTCGGCGTCTGTCAAAGTAACCGCGAGCGGGAAGGGCACGGCTACGCTGGACTTTGCGATTACTCCGAAGAGTCTGACGGATGACGATGTCACGGTCACGGCGAAGGATGTCGCCGCTTCGAACAATATCCTGCCGACTGTGGATAACGTGAGCTACAGTCTCACTGTCAAATGGGGAAGGATCACGTTGACGAAAAGTGAGAGCTCGGGCTACAGCGTCACGGTCGAGTCCATAGACGACTGTGGCAATGTTGTACTGACGCTCACGGGAACCGGAAATTACACGGGAAGTGTGACAGCGACTTATCAGATCTATGGAAAGATCGCGTCTGTATCGGTGGCCGCGATTGGCAGCAAGGCATTCACAGGCGCAGCCATCGAGCCCGAGCTAGTGGTCTATGAGAGCAGTAAAAAGGCCTATACTCTGGAGAAGGACAAGGATTACACCGTATCTTATACAAAGAATACCAGCGTGGGTACAGCGACGGTTACGATCACCGGCATGGGTTTCTATACCGGGACTAAAAACGTAACCTTCGCGATCATCAGGAAAACGCTGGCGGATGAAGCGACTGTGACAGTGGAGCTGCGGGACGTTGACGCGAGTGAGAATGACGAGTGGAAAACGCCCGAAGAATACAGCGTGACCTATAGCGCGTCGGCTCAGAAGCCGTCGGTGCGGGTGACCTATTATCCGACAGAAGGGGAAGAGGGCATTGAGCTGACCCTGGGTACGGATTACACGCTCAGCTATAAAAATAATACAAGCGCAGCCGATTATTCCGTCAGTAAGGCACCAACGGTCACTGTGACCGGGAAAGGAAACTATTCCGGCAGCCGCTCGGAGAACTTTACGATCAGTCAGTTTGATCTGACAGGAGAGGAGAGCGGCACGACCGTCACTGTCGCGGATATTAAGTATACGGGCGCAAACAGTGTCAAACCGACTGTTACGGTGAAGACGATAGTCAATGGAAATGAGATTACGCTGAGAAACGGCACGGACTATACGGTGACGAACAGCTATGGATATGATAAGAGCGAAGTGTCGGAAGCGATAGAAGAGTCAGGATACATTGAGCTGACTGTGAAGATAGATGGGAAGGGAAACTATGCCGGGACGGATTTGTTCGGAAGCTACCGGGTTTACAAGACAGCGACAAGCAGCCTGATCGTAGTGCTGGAGAACAATGGATCCATGCCGTGGACCGGTTCGGAGGTGAAACCGCAGGTCACGGTCTATGCGAGCAACGCAGATAAGCTGGCAGGAGTTAATCCCCTGAAGGAGTGCGAAGACGGGGATTATACAGTCGAATATACGAACAACACGGCGGTAGGAACCGGAAAGGTCACGATCACCGGTCTCGGGAAATATGGCGGGACGAAAACGGTGAGCTTCAGTATTGTCAGAATGAAGTTGGATAATTCGAATAATACGACAGGATACATTTCTGTTGATTTATGGGATGAAACGACCGGCGAATGGATATCCCAGGATTTCTGGGACAGTGATATAAGCGCATGGTGCTCTGAGGACGAGGAATCCGGGAGCGAGGCATACAGCGTGACTTATAATGCCTCCGCCCAGAAGCCGAAGGTACGGGTAACCTACTATCCGACGGGAAGTACAGCCGGGAAATCCATTGTATTGACGGAGGGGACGCACTATACGGTCAGCTACAGGAACAACATCAACGCGGCGGATTATGCTACGAAAGCTGCGCCGACGGTCGTCGTGACCGGAAAGGGAAATTATTCCGGCAGTACGTCAGTGAAGTTTACGATCGATCCACTGTCGCTGGAAGAGTGTGGCGACAGCCTCACGCTGACTGTGGGCGATGTAAAGGACGCGACAGAGAAAGCCCTTCCGTCTGTCACGGTAAAATATGGGACAAAGACGCTGAAGAGCGGCACAGATTATGAAAAAATCACCAGTGACTGCATAGAGAAGCTGACCGATGGAAGCGGAAACTATTCTGTAACAGTGAACGGGAAAGGAAACTTTACCGGATCTGTCACAGCAGGGGACTATCATTATTATGGAACATCGATCTCGTCGGTGAAAGTAAGCTGGTACAATGCGCAGACCGGGGGCTATACTAATACCTATACCGGTACTTATACCGGGGAGCAGATCAAGCCGGTGATAAAGCTTGCTGTTTCAGGAACTGACCTGACAGGAGGTACGGACTATGAGCTGACCTACGGAGAGAATACGGCTGCAGGCAAGGGAACGATCGTAATCCATGGGCTGGGCGAGTATGGCGGCACGAAGACCGTGACCTTTACCATCAGTAAAAAGGCTGTAACTGAGGGTGTGATACAAATCAATACTGCGACCTATACGGGCGCCACGCTCAAGCCGGCAGAGGGTGATATGACCGTAACGCTGACGGACGGCACGGATGGCACGGACGAAACAAGTGGCACGCTGCTGGAATATGGCACGGACTATACCGTGTCAAGGTGTACGAATTGTGTGAACGCTTGGCTTGAGGGCGACACGGTTAACTATCCGGAGACGAAGGCTCCGATTGTCACGATCACGCTGAAGGGCAATTATTCCGGCACGCTGACGTCGGAGAAGGGGGCTTACCAGATAAACCCGCGATCACTGGAGGATTGCACAACGACCGTGAGCGACGTGCAGATCACCGGGAAAGTGACGGTGGGGGAGACGAAGCCGACTGTCACGGTAAAATACGGTACCCGGACGTTGAAAAACGGGACGGAATATACGATCGGCGATGTGACGGAAACAGCGGAAGGGATCTATCAGGTTGCGATCACCGGAACCGATAATTTTACAGGCGGCGTATTGACGGATGAATTTCATTATTATACGACGGCGATTTCGAACGCAAAGATAAAAGTAAGCTCGATCAGCGCGCAGACCTATACAGGGGAACAGATCAGACCGGAAGTGACGCTCACTTTTTCGGGAACCGAGTTGATAGAAGGTACGCATTATGAGCTGACTTATGGAGAGAATACAGCTGCTGGCAAGGGAACAGTCGTGATCCATGGACTGGGTGATTACGGCGGCACGCGAACCGTGACCTTCACGATTGCCAGAAAATCGCTTGCGACGGACGATGTCACGGTGAGCAATGCTCAGAACTGGGAGTATGAATATACCGGAGATGCAGTAAAGCCGGAAGTCGTCCTGACTTATGGAGAACAGACTCTGGAGCAGGGTGTAGATTATACGCTCAGCTATAAAAATAATACAAATGTGGCGGACAGCACGGCGAAGGCGGCACCGACGATTGTGATCACCGGAAAAGGCAATTACATGGGAAGTCTGAAGGTCTGTTTTACGATCTACGTTGAGTGATGAGGTTGTGAGAACAACGAGCATGTACAAAGACTTCCGTCCGCATTCTCATTTCGTAAAACCGGATAGAATGAATATAAGATATGGCCCGCCCGGGTATCCCGGACGGGCCGCTGCAACTGTTCTCTTACATATCCAGAAATTTAGACACACTGACCCCGTTATTTTGCCAGGAACCGGCTGTCAGGCTCCATCGGCATGTGATAGGCGTGTCCGCGCCGCAAAAGGCTGAACAGCTTGAAGCTCATGAGTTCTGGTGGGACATACAGGCTGCTGCATACGCCGAAATAATCCAGCTCTTCGTTCTGTGACACTTCTTCAATATCTTCATCCCTGATGATCAGATCCGCGGCGAAGAGGTTCGCCTCGTACTCCGTGCTGCTGGCCATATCATAAAGGACGCAGTCTTTCATTGGGGCGAGCTGCAACTGCTGTTTGTGCAGGGCGATATGCCCCAGCTCATGTGCCGCGACAACCCGTTTTTCAGCGTCAGAAAGAAAGCTGCTGATCATAACATAAAAAGTTTTACAGCTCAGGAAGCAGTATCCTTTTAACTTTTCATATTGCTCTGTCTCTGCGACGACCATGTTCATGCATTCCAGAAGCCTGATCGGGTCGCGCGTCGCGTATTTCCTGCTGAGCTTTTCTACCTGCCCATAAATATAATCGTTTCTCACAGGAATTTTCCCTCCGGCAGTTTCGTCACTTACATACAGTATAGCATAAAGCACTGTCCCATAAACAGGACAGCTAGACCTGGTCCGCGTCTCCGCCTGTGCGGTATTTCTTTGGTGTAAATTTCTTTGCCCGTATCTTGGAATCCAGATAGAGTGACTGGATTTCATTAAGAAAAGCGATCTGGTCTGCATCCGACAGTTCGCCTCCGGCAAACATGGCGGCGGTCTGCTCCAGGATGTGTTCGGCCTGCTTAGCGCCGCGGTTGCCATAGAGTTCTGATGCTTCCGTGATGAAGCTTTCTTTTTCCGTCAGAAGATAGGAGGTATCACAGCCCAGAACTTCAGCGAGTGTATCGTATAATTCTCTTTTCTTTGGGTAACGCCCTTCCAGTTCCCAGCCTCTGACCGTGCGCAACGTCACACCGACCTGATTTCCCAGTTCTGTCTGAGAGATGCCTTTTTTCTTTCTGAGTTCTCTTACCTTTTCTCCAAATTTCACCTTTGACCTCCATGGGAATATGATTTTCCTGTTTTGCCAAATTTCCTCTTGACAGGGGAAATGTAATTACCTATAATGAGAAACACCAAGAGGAAATTTATTTACCTATATCATAAATTTAAATTTCCTGTTTGTCAAGAGGTGAAAGGGAAATGGAACGCACTATTTTACATTCTGATATGAATAGCTGCTACGCCAGCATTGAACTCTTGCACCATCCAGAGCTGCGCGGGAAACCGCTGGCGGTCGGCGGTGATCCGGAGGCGCGGCATGGCATTGTTCTGGCGAAAGATCAGCTCGCAAAGAAAGCAGGGGTGAAGACCGGCATGGCACTGTGGCAGGCGAGGCGGGTCTGTCCGGAGATTATCTTCGTGCCGCCACGCATGGACCTGTATCTCCGTTTTTCAAGACTGGCGAGGGAAATCTATGCGGACTATACGGACATGCAGGAGCCGTTTGGTCTGGATGAGTGTTGGATGGATGTTTCGCAGAGCGGAAGCTGTAAGGGCGACGGCATGACGATTGCAAAGGAGATCAGCAATCGGATTAAGTTCGAGCTGGGCATCACAGTGAGCATCGGTGTCTCTTGGAACAAGATTTTTGCGAAGCTGGGGAGCGACTATAAGAAGCCGGATGCCATCACCGAGATCAGCAGGGAGAATTACCGGCAGATTGTCTGGCCGCTTCCGGTAGAGGATCTCCTATATGTGGGACGCGCGACGCAGAAGAAGCTGAACCTCTATGGCATCCATACGATTGGGGAGCTGGCGCGGACCGATCCCGAATTGCTTCACCGATGGTTCGGTAAGATGGGATATGTGCTTTCCGTATTCGCGAACGGTGAAGATCAGACGCCGGTTTTCATGGAGGACTACCATGCGCCGATCAAGAGTATCGGGAACAGTACGACCACACCGCGTGATCTGACAACGGACACAGATGTAAAGATTATAGTCTATGCCCTGGCAGAAAGTGTGTCGGCGAGGCTGCGGGAAAACAACTTTAAATGCCAGGTGGTCGAGATTTCCGTGCGAGACTGTGATCTTTATAGTTTCACGAGGCAGCACAAAATTAAAGCTCCAACAGACCTGACTTCTGAAATCGCAGAACAGGCGATGGAGTTGTTCCGTAGGCATTATCGGTGGCGTAGGTCGATCCGGAGCGTCGGCGTTCGCGCCTGCGATCTGGTGCAGGCGGACTGCCCGGTGCAGCTGGATTTATTCATGAATGAGGAGAAGCGGGAACGCCTTCACCGGATGGATACGACGGTGGATGTGATCCGCAGGCGCTTTGGTTACGAGAGTATCCAGCGGGGGCTGATGTACCAGGACAGAGTGCTCTCCAATCTGAACGCGAAGGAAGACCATACGGTACATCCCCGCGGGTACTTCGCGGATGGGAATAAGACTGGCGCATATGCCGGATAGAGTGCATAGCAGGTAAATGATAAAAGGGCGGAAGGATGTAAGAAAATGGGAGAGGCAAAGAGCTGTAAGGTGTATGTGGACGTGGATGTGGAGTTCAGTTCGGACGGGAGGATGCAGCCGAAATGGATTCGGTGGGTGGATGGCAGTATCTTTAAGATTGACCGTGTGAAGCAGTGTGTTAGGGCAGCCAGCCGGAAGGCCGGCGGCGTGGGCCTTCGGTACACGGTTGTGATTGGTGGTCAGGAATCACAGCTATATTATGAGGAGAATTACAGATGGTTTGTGGAAGCGAAGCAGCCCTGCTGATTGACAGGGAATTTGAAATGAAGGGATTTCGCTGCGCGATATTGAGCGGCGGTGCGGAAATATATTTACAGGAAGCAGTGCCGAATGTGTTATGGGGGTACTGCTTCACAGGAGGAGGATAAATGCGAAACTACATTTCAAATGCTGAGTTGGAAGAGCTTGGCGAGGGTATCGTACTCGGCTATACAAGGGGGGAGACTGTCCGAAAACCTATCTTTGAGTCGTAAGCAATCAATAGCTGAAAC
>JAJBTX010000026.1 GCA_020860645.1 Lachnospiraceae bacterium
ATCCAAGAATTTCCATCAACTGGCTTTAGTCGGAAATCCTCTGGAAACTAAGGATTATTTTGGGAGGACATGCAGCATATTTGCAGGAGAATGTATCTTATGAATTATTCCCAGAGCATCCACGCGCGTCAGGAACAGAAAAAAACGTTTTCGCCATCCCTGCTCAGAAGCTTTCAGCTTCTGAACTTTTCTTACCCTGCACTCGTATCGTTTCTGGAAAAGCACTGCCTGGAAAATCCGTTCCTTGAGTTCCATTCCGCGGAAATAGCGGAGTCGGTTCCCTTCGAAGAAAAGGAAATATACAAAGAGCGCGGCGACCGCATGGATCCCGTTCCGCTCTTTCGGTCAGCCGACGCGCTCGATTCTCTCGACGAACACCTGCGAATTCAGCTCCTGTCCTCAGACGCTCCCACAGATGTAATCAGGGCCGGGCTGCGGATTATTGAATATATCGATGAGCGAGGATATTGCCGGGAAAGCCCGGAAGACATCGCAGCCTATGAAAAGCTTTCCGTGAAGGCCACCCGTGCTGCGCTGGATCTGATCAAAACCTTTTCTCCCAGAGGCGTAGGCGCGGCCGATCTCAGGGAATGCCTGCTGCTGCAGGCCGATCCCGGTCTATGCAAGCCCGATATCCTTCAGGCGATTCTCAGCGCTCCCATTCAGGCACTGGAATCCGGAGACTGGCAGCGGCTGGCAGCCATCGCCGGATGCGATATAGCGGAGATACGTGAGCACATCGCTTATCTCTCCACGCTTTCTCCTTATCCGGGCAGCGGGTTTGACTCCGGCACGCCGACGCCGTATACCTACCCGGAAATCGAAATCAAAAGCGACGGGGAGCAGCTCAGTTTTTCTTTCCGCAGCGGATGTGAGCTTATCACCGTCGACGCCGCCCTGTTTGAGACACTGTCCGACCAGGCCGCCGGTGATCCGGAGGCTTCACAGTATATCAGCGCCAGATTCAGAGAGGCGAATGAGCTGGTAAACGAGCTGAAGCTGAGGCGTCATGTTGTAGAAATGCTGATCGTTTATATCATTAAAGAACAGACGGATTATTTTACCCTCCCGGAAGGCCCTCTGAAGCCCATAACCATGCGTATGGCAGCAGCAGCCCTGGGCGTACATCCGTCCACCATATCGCGCTGTGTCAGCGGACGATACATATGTACTCCCAGAGGAACGCTTCCCATGAAAGCGCTGTTTTCATCCGGCTATGTGTCCGATTCGGGAACCGCAGTATCCTCCGTAGAAATCAAAAGGCTTCTGCGCAGAATGATTTCCGGTGAGAGCCCGGCAAATCCTCTGTCAGATCTGGAACTTACAGCCAAATTCGCCGCGGACGGCATACGCCTGTCCCGAAGAACCGTCGCAAAATACCGCGAGCAGCTGGGCATTCCCGGCAGCCGCGTCCGCCGCAGGAAAGGAGAGATTCTGAATGAACACAAATGATACGATTTACCAGTATATAAAAGACTGGTTTCAGTCAGCCTCCGTTGAAGAGGCCGAACGGGGAATCGACGCCTCGCAGATATCTGCGCAGCTGGGCATCTGGCAGACAGATGTCACACGCGCCCTCAATGCGCTCTGCGCGGATCACCGGATCCGGAAAAAGGGGGCGCGGCCCGCAAGATATTTTTTGGAAAATGAAAACGATAAGGCCAAAACATCCCACGATGACATCCCGGCCTTTCAGCGCATCATCGGTTATAATGGGAGCCTGACTCTCCAGATCCAGCTGGCAAAGGCCGGCGCTTCCTACCCGCCGCACGGCATGCATATGCTGCTTATAGGAGAATCCGGCGTCGGAAAGACGCTCATGGCGGAGGAAATCTGGCGCCATATCAACCAGTCTCAGGAGGAAGGAAAGCCTGATGTGCCGTTTGTGATCTTTAACTGTGCGGAGTATGCCGAAAATCCGCAGTTCCTGCTTTCCCAGCTTTTCGGCTATGTGAAGGGCGCATTCACCGGCGCAGACTGCGATTATCAGGGGCTCGTGGAACAGGTGGACGGCGGCGTACTTTTCCTCGACGAAATACACCGGCTGCCTGCGACCGGTCAGGAGATGCTCTTCACCCTTCTGGATCGGGGCCTTTACAGGCGCATGGGCAGCTCACGGGATTCCCATGCCCAGCTTCTGGTGATAGGCGCCACTACAGAGTCGCCTGAAGCCGCCTTCCTCAAGACATACCGGCGCCGGATTCCCATGGTTATCGAGATTCCCGCGCTCTCCGAGCGCCCCATGAAGGAAAAGCTGGCTCTGATCTTCCATTTCATATCTATAGAGGCAAAACGGCTGAATCTACCCATCAAGATCTCGCCGCACGCCCTGTGTCTGCTGATTTCATATCAGAGCGACACCAATATCGGCGACCTCAAAAATGAAATTCAGCTCTGCTGCGCACGCGGATATCTGTTCTACTGCAGCCAGACAGGCGAGGACGAGCTTCGTCTCCCCTATATTGAATTCAACAGCGGAAACCTGTCCAGAAATCTGCAGGGCGTCAGAATTTCCAGCGATGCAAAGCAGTATATTGACGCCTATATCTCCCACAACAGTCTGATTGTCACGCCCAATGAGTCGCCGTCGTCAGACCTGGAAGAAGGCCAGAACTCATCAAATCTGTACACATTCATTGAGGAGCGGCTTTCTTCTTACAAAGATGAAAACCTGGAACCGCAGGAAATCGGGCAGCTCGTCTCTCTGGATATCCAGAGCCGCTATGTCACGTCCTCACAGGATGACGACAGCGGACTGCATCTGTACGATTCTGTCACATCCGATGTGATCGCTGCAGCGAACGAGCTCCTGCGCCTGGCCTCAAACCGCTTCCACTATATATACCCGGATGTGATCTGCAATACGTTGGCCCTCTTCCTGCAGCAGATTAAATTTCAGGCAGCGGTCAATCAGGCCTACTCATTTACCGGCATACATATGCTTGATTCCGCGGTCGAGGAGAAAAAACGCTTCGTCCTCAAAATGAGCCCCATGCTCAATAAAGCGCTCAACATAAGCCTGACGGATGATGAAGCCATCATTATCGCGCTTCTGCTGGATACAAACGATCCGCTCACCGACAGGAAACGGGTAGGCCTTGTACTCATGGGACACGGCAACACGACCGCCAGCAGTATAGCCGATTTCACAAATCAGGTTCTGCTGGCCAGGATCGCCCATGCCGTAGACATGCCTATCCAGGTCATGCCGGAACAGGCTCTGGAGCAGCTGTGCGAAAAGATTCAGAACATCGACGAAGGACGCGGAGTTATTGTTCTGACTGATACAGACAATTTTGAATACTACCAAAAGCAGATACTGGACCGTACCGGTATACGCTGCCGGGTTATCCCATGTCTGAGCACCGCCATGTCGCTTGACATCTGCAAGGCCATACTCACCACCGACGATGATATGGATACGATTTTCCGCAAGAGTGTAGCCAGCTATAAGTCCTATATCCTCGCGTCATTTGAGCGGGCTTCTGAAAATTACACGCCATCCGCGACTCCGGACGCGGGACGCAGCGTGATCATTACCAGCTGTATCACCGGAACCGGCAGTGCCCGCCGCATAAGGGAGTGGCTTCTCCAGTTTCCGAATATCTATATGAACGCGGAGATCATCCCGGTGGGGATGTTGCATGAAGATATCCAGGAGCTGGCGCAGCGCCTGGGAGATCGTCTGAAACTTGTCATTGGCTTTATGAACCCCAAGATCAAAGGCGTGCCCTTTATCAGTGTCGAAAAAGTCACAAGTCAGGAAGGTATCAACCGTATTTCCCTGATTCTCAAGGGCTGGGAGTCCACTGACTTCAACACGGACTGGTCGCAGGAGGAGCTGCCGCTCCATATACGTTTCAACCAGATCGCGCAGAAAATCAGTTATTTTGCGCCATCTCTGGAGCCAAATGCGGTGGCGCAGCAGACGGACAATATTATCCGCCAGGTACGGAGATTATGTACGAAGGAACTTCCCGATGACCTCCAGGTCCGCATGTATATTCACCTTGTCACCATGTTTGAGCGTCTGCACAGTCAGGAGCCCATGCCCATGCCGGAGGACGAAACCGGCATTATCGCACGCAATCCGGAGTTTTTCGAGCAGCTCAAAGCCATTCTGCAGACTGCCTGCGACAATCTGCATCTGCATCTCCAGCCCTCGGAGGCCTATTATTTTCTCCTCGCGCTTCCGCTGGATGAAATTTTGTAAAACCAGAGTGATTCTGGCACATTTGTTGCATATATTTTTGCATACAAGCCTAAACCCAGGAGGTGAATTCATGTTAAAACTTTGCGCCACAGTCAAGCTTCCCTTTGAAGAGGCCGACAGAATCACAGACACCCTGCACACCCTTGGTGTGACGAATCTGACGCGCAGAAATATCCCCTATGAGGAGTTCCTGCGCACAAGCCGGCTCAATTATGATTGCGTATTCCCGAACCTGTGGGAAGAAGAAAAAAAAGTTGTCTATCTTGATTTTTCATTTGAAGACTCTGACGAGGGGCGCCGCCAGGCCTACGCAGTGGAGTTTGGACTGCCCCAGATCCCACTGAATCTGAGGTATGAAGAAACGGCATAATCATGAAGTTCTCGCGCACTCCCCCTCTGTGCCCCGCAGGATCCCCAGTCCGTGGCCGAGATTCGGCAGCAGAAATTCCAACGCTTCCTGTACGGCCTTCGGGCTGCCCGGCAGATTTACGATCAGCGTCCGTCCGCGGATACCTGAGACCGCGCGGCTGAGCATCGCGCGCGGTGTGATCGTCATCGAGTAAGCGCGTATCGCCTCCGCGATTCCATTCGCCATGCGGTCGCAGACCGCGATCGTCGCCTCCGGCGTGACGTCGCGTACGGAAAATCCCGTGCCGCCGGTCGTCATGATGACGCTCACCTGGCGCTGGTCGGCGAGACGGATCAGCTGCTGTTCCAGGGCTGCCTGCTCGTCCGCGAGCAGCAGAGTTTCCACGACCTCATAGCCCGCCTCCTTCAGCAGGCGCTCCACCTCCGGGCCGCTCCTGTCCTCGCGCTCGCCCGCGGCGCCCTTGTCGCTCAGCGTGATAACCGCGGCGGTAAAGGGTCTGTCCTTCTCGGGCGGGATCATCTCCACCGTATCTCCCTTCTGAATCCTGCCGCCATGAATCACGCGCGTGAAAACGCCCTCCCGCGGCATGATGCAGTCGCCCATCCGCCTGTAAATCGCACAGTGGCTGTGGCACTCCTTCCCGATCTGAGTCAGGATAAGCTCCGCCTTCCCGATGCGGAAACGCGTCCCGACCGGCAGCGTGCGCAGGTCAAAGCCCTCCACAATCAGATTTTCCCCGAAGGCTCCCAGGTCGACCTCCGCGCCGCGCGCGCGAAACTCCTCTATTTTCTCATAAGAAAGCAGGCTGATCTGCCGGTGCCAGTCCCCGCCGTGAGCATCGCCCTTAAGACCCCAGCCTTCCACGATCTCGCAGGCGTCAACCTCGTGTTTCTCCGTCCCGCGCTTCTCACTGATGCAGATACCGATAATCCGTCCCATCTGTCTCATCCTCCGATCTTTGCCATCTCCTGACGCTCCGTGACTGCCCCCGTATCCTCAAAACAGTGCATCCGCGGCTTTCCCTGAATGGCCTTTTTCAAGATATCACGCACTCCCGCGTCGCTGCCGCCCCGCAGAGCGCCGCGCACATCCAGGCTGTCCTCATAGCAGAGACAGGGTTTGAGCTGCCCGGTCGAGCTCAGGCGCAGCCGGTTGCAGTGTCCGCAGAATTTTCCGTGAATCGCGCTGATGAAGCCGACGCTGCGCGGCCAGTCCGCGACGCGGTAATAAACGGCGGGGCCGTTTCCGTGGAACGCCCCGTCTCTCACAAGCGGACCATAACGAGCCTCTATTTTGCGAAACAGTTCTTCATTTGACACCATATGTCCGTCCGTCCCGCGGCCGATCGGCATCAGCTCAATGAAACGGATGTCCGCCAGCCCTTCCTCCGTAAAGTGCAGAAGCCCCTCCCAGGCGCCCGCATTCAATCCTTCCTGCAGTACCGCATTGATCTTGACCCGCAGTCCCGCCCCGGAGGCTGCCCGGATTGAGCGAAGCACCTGCGGCAGCTCGTCGAAGCCCGTGATTTCGCGATATTTTTCACGATCCGTCGTGTCGAGGCTCACATTGACCGCCGAGAGCCCCGCATCCAGCAGCTCCGTGAGATAGCGCTCCAGCAGAATTCCGTTGCTCGTCATCGTCACCTGCTGCACGCCCGGAATCTCCCGGATCATCCGCACCAGCGCCGGACAGCCGCGCCGCACCAGCGGTTCGCCGCCCGTGATCTTGTATTTCGTGATTCCAAGCGCCGCCGCCTCCCGACACAGCCGCGTGATCTCCTCAAATGTCATGATTTCTTCCATCGGGATCCACTCGCTCCCTTCCGGCATGCAGTAGCGGCAGCGCAGATTGCAGCGATCCGTGACGGATACACGCAGATAATCGATCTTTCTGCCATAGGAATCCCGCATGGCTTCTCACCTCTGTCTCTTCGTTCTCCCTGTCCTGGCGCAGCGTTTCAAAATAACCTGGCCTTTCTGTCCTGTTTTCCGATATTGCAGAACAGGACTCCTCAACATAGCTTCCAGTGCTACTCCGTTATGTGCTCCGCTTCACTTTCCCCGGTTCAGATGATAGCCCAGGACTGAACCCACGATGCCGCCGACGATATGCGCCATATTGGAAATATTGTCCTGCACCGTGATCCCCTCATACACCTGCTGCCCGATGAAGAAAACCGCCACCAGAATAAAGGTAAGCGGGATCTCGCCCTCCCGGAAATTCGTGAAGGAGGAGAGCAGAATGAACGCGAAGACCACCCCGCTGGCCCCGCACAGCGCCACATTTGGAAATAAAAGGCAGTTTACAAGGCTCGTCACAACCGCAGTAATCGCCACGATCGCCGCCAGGGTCTGCGAGGAATATTTTTCCTCCAGCATCGGCCCGAGCAGTAGCAGATAGCTCATATTTCCGATCAGGTGCGTCCAGCCTGAATGTCCGAAAATATGGGTAAACATCCGAAGCCATGTCAGCGGCGACAAAAGGGACGAGCGGTAGGTCATAAAAAGAAGCATGTTTGAAACGCCGCCCGTCAGCTCGTTCAGAAGCGTCGCGACGAAGCTGATCGCCACGATAGACAGTACCACAGGGGAGTTAAATGTAACCCGGAATTTTTTCTCTTTATTCATCTTACCTTGCCCCGGCCTCCAGCAATGCCTGCTTCAGCTCCTCTTCGATCTTCGCCAGCTCTTCCTGCGCCTCGGCGCGCTTCTGCGCTCCCTCCTCGTGAATCTTCACAACCTCATTGATGGAGGTGATAATGTCGTCATTGACCTTCCGCAGCGTCTCCACGTCGACAACGCCCCTCTCCGAGGCCTGCGCCGCGTCGATCGCGCCCTGCTTCAGCGTCTCCGCGTTTCTCCGCAGCAGCTCATTCGTCATCTCATCGACGGCGCTCTGCGCGTTCAGTGCCTTCGTCGTGTGATCGATGCCCAGAGCCAGCACCATCTGATTTCTCCAGAGCGGAATTGTGTTGATCACGTCGGAGCGAAGCTTGTCAACTACCTCCTGATTGGCATTTTGCAGCAGGCGGATCTGCGGCGCCATCTGAATGGACACCAGTCGCGTCGTCTCCAGATCAAAGAGCCTTTTCTGAAAGCGCGTGCAGGCGTCGCCGTAATCCCGGTAATTCTGAATATCGAGCTGATCCTGCGTGGCGTCCGCCTTCGCCTTCAGCTCGACCATCGTCGTACTCTTCGCCCTCTCCAGCGCTTTCTTGCCCGCGATGATGTACATCGTCAGCTCCTTGTAGAATTCGAGGTTCTTGTCATACATCTGGTCAAAGACATAGACGTCCTTCGTCAGAACCTGCTGATGCTTCTGCAGATCCTTCTCGATTTTCTTAATGTTCGTCTCGGCGCTCTCATAATTCGCGATCGCATAGGTCGCCTTCTGCTTTCCTTTCTGAAACAGCCCCAGAATGCCCTTCTTCTCCGGCATGAGCGTGCTGTTGATCGCAACGCGCAGCTCGCGCAGGCTGTCCCCCACGTTCCCAAAATCCTTTGTCCTGACCTTGCCGGTAATGGAGGCAGAGAAGGTCGCAATTCCTTTCTGCGCGTCCGTGCCGTAGGAGTTGACCATCTTCACATTCGTCACATCAATTTTCTGTGCGAACTCCTCCACCTGCTTTTTCTCTTCCTCAGAGAGCATGGACTCGTCCACGGAACCCGCCGCCACTGTCTCTCCGGAAGCGCCCGCTTCCACCGCCTCCAGGGACGGCTCCGGGATGGACATATCATAGCCCCTGTCCTCCGGCTCCAGGGTCAGGGTCGGCGTCTTCGCGCTTTTCGCTTCCTGTACGGCTGCCGCCATTTCTCTCGTGTCCCCCATCTTATTTATCCTCCTGCCTTTTATTTGTCATAAAAATCCTGACGATGTTTATACGAACCACATACTCTAAGGAACGCGCCATGCAGTCAATCCTCTGGGACTATTACCTGCATGTAAGATCGCATAGACATCGGTCAACTTTTATTCATCCTATATTCCGGATCGATATATCCGGCCTGACTCAGCATGCTCTCGAGCGCCCTCGCCTCCGCTTTCGTCTCCATCGCCGCGAACTGGTAAATCTCATCGATCTTTTCATTCACCGCGAGCAGCAGCCGCTTCGCCGCGTCCAGCACCTCCGCTCCGGTCTCGTCCAGCGTCTTCTCTCCCGCTCCGCCGTCCAGATATCCGATGTAAGCGACCGCCAGGCGGAGCGCCTCGGGTATATAATATTCATAGAACAAGAATAAATCCGGCTGACAGCTCTCCTGAAATTTATCCAGCGCTTCCTGCAGGATCAGGAGCCTGCCTGAGAGCTCTCCATAAAGCTCATCCATCTCCCCCGGCAAAGGGCATTTCCGCAGCAGACCGAAGGCCTCTGCGTAAGCCGGAAGACTCTTTTCCTCAAGAAGCGCCTGAAAACGCTCCCTGTCGAATCGCGGACGCGCGGGGTTCCCCGCATTCTGTCCTGGCAGATTCGACGGTTTCCGCACATCTGGCTGTGAGCCCTGTTCTGATAAGGCCGTTGTCTCCTTCGATTCTGGCTGTGGCTCCTGACCTGGAACTATGAGGCCTTTCTGTGGCTGAGCCCCATGTTCCGAGGTAGCACGTCCTTCCTGCGACGCTCCTGCTTCCGGACGGCTCCCGGCCCTTGCTCCCCCACGCCTCCGGGCTTCCTCCTCCTGCTGCGCCTTCGCGAAGGCAAGCACTTCCTCATAGCGGTCTTTTTTGGTACCCTGATAATCTATGAAGCCCATCTGCTCTGTCTCCATTCAAAGCTTGTAACTATTCAGAACAGCAGGCCCCCCGACCGCCTTCTTCGAAGGCTAGATGCCGTTCTGAACTGTTATCAAAAATCATTCAGTCCCAGGTTCGCCAGCATGTCGCCAATCTCCTCACCGGACATGTCGAACCAGGACGCCCCTTCTTCCTCCGCGCAGCTGCCACCCGCGGTAACGCCCGACGCAGATCCCTGGTCCCGGAAACTTTTCACCTTGTCAAAGGACGAGTCCCCTGCCAGGCTGTCCAGCGTCGTCTCCTCACCGTCCTTCGCCCAGCTCCCCGCCACTCTTTTCCAGAAATATGAATCAATCATAGTAGCTCTCCTGATCTCCGGCATGGCGCGCGTTCCTGCAGTAAGCGACATGCGGACAGAAGCTGCAGGCGTCCTGCCGCTCCGGCACCTCGTAGAGATCCAGCCCCTTACGCCCGTCCGGCGCATCCAGCCGCCCATAGCGCGTATTTGCCTCCGTCCGGACATCTTGGTTCGGGTAGTGCAGCTTCAGCCGCTCATCTGTATAATAGTGCCCGCCGCACTCCGTCCGGTTTCCATAGTCCAGATCCTGCCCGTCCAGGTCATGAGAAATATAATCGTAGACCTGCCTTTTCTCCGCCCTCCGCATCCAGGGGAACAGCGCCATCACCGCCTCGTAGGCCTCGTCTACCTTCATCCCCTGCTCTTCCATCAGATGACTGATCGCCGATATCAGCGCGTTCAGCGCATACTGCATCTGAAAATCCGACTGATACGTCGGATATTTCTCCAATACATAGCCAAGCACATATTTCATGGGGCAGAGCGCGTAGTCCATGCGCGCCTCACGCACCGTATCCTCCGGCATCTTCCCCTTATCATAGTCCTTAATTCTCCCTGGACGCAGCGGAACCGCGCTTACTCTACTGTAAGTAATAGCGTCCCGCGCCGATGGCGTGATCGTCGTCCCCGTCGCCTCCTGCAGCAGGCGGATATAGGGCGAGGGCGCGAGCAGCTTCTCTCCCCTCGCGCTCACGAAGGAGAGCGTCACCTCCCGGTTCCGCAACGCGCAATAAGTAAAATAGCGATTACAGAGAGCCGTCGACTCCATGATCTGCATCAGATTCCGGAGCAGCGGATTCCCGGTCCGCGCGAACACCTCTTCCATCTTTTTCCGGCTGAGAGGCCAGATATAGTCCTTATTTCCGCCAGGAAGGCTCTCCACGTCGCACAGACACAGATGCACCTTGCCGCGGCTCTTCACACAGGCCGCGTCGACCAGATACAGGGGACGCACCAGACCGATCTGGCTCGTCTGTATCTCGCCCTCCTCGTAGTGCCCACCCAGATATAATTCCAGCGCCGCCGCGGCATCCGCCGGACGACACAGAGCGTCGAAGCCGTTGTCCGCACCCAGCTTCTCGAAAATATCCTTGATCAGCTCCCGCTCCTCCGCGTAGAGCTCCACAGACACTGCATGCTTTCTCAGCGTCCGATCCAGCGTGCGAATGTAGTCCTGCACATGCACCGGCTCGTTCTTCCCAAACAACTCCCCGGCCATCTCGAAGATCTGCCGGATCAGCTTCAGTATCACGTCCAGCCGC
This sequence comes from Lachnospiraceae bacterium, assembly GCA_020860645.1. Classification (GTDB taxonomy): domain Bacteria; phylum Bacillota; class Clostridia; order Lachnospirales; family Lachnospiraceae; genus Hominiventricola. The sequence goes on from JAJBTX010000026.1 coordinate 10,929, forward strand.
TCAGGCTCCACCGCAAATACGCTGAAATTCTTAAGCGGATTCCCAATTGCCTCCTGCCATCTCGCCGCCGCGCCATCCGCGGTCTTCCCCTTCTCGAAGGGCGCGACAGCCGACGCCTCGATTTCCCTCAGAAGCGCGATCCGCTCCTCCCACTCCCCGGCCGTATGGCAGCCGCGGAAGAAAGGCAGCACATAAGTCAGATCCTGCAAATACTGCCGTCCGGACACGCCGTCCACCGCCAGCCAGCCCGAGGAAAAGCACTCGATCAGCTGCTCCTCAGTGGCTGCGATCGCCTGCCGCTCGTCGTCCCACATCCGGTTCAGCGTACTGATGAACTGCCCGATCGGGTAGGAGAGCAGCTTTCTCTCACCGTAGGCTTCCGGAAAATAATCCTTCAGCGTCTGATTCGCCGTCCTGTAATCCGTGGAATAAAGCGTAAAGCCCTGCTCCCGGATATGGCGGACGTCGTTCACGAACTCCATCATGGACGCGTACTCTTTCAACGTAAGCCGATTCCGGATCCGCGCCTTTCTGCCCTCGAAAATCTCCCCATAAGGCTCCGCCTCGAAGGAACGCTCGATGTGCCAGTCCGCCTTCGCATCGTAGCCTCGCTCCTCCGAATAGGTCTCCTCCCAGATCTCATAGACAAAAGGATAGCGCTCGTCATAGGGAATCAGATACACGAGCCGGAAGCCCGCCTGCTCCAGCAGCCGCATGATCTGCTCCTGATGCGGCGTAATATAGTAAAATCCGTGGAACACCAGCATGTCCACGCCGTCAAACGAGGACAGGTTGAACACCTTTTTAAAGATCGGCTTCCACGCTTCCCTGGAAGCAAGGCTTTTCATCCGGGCGCGGAACGCCCCGATCGCCGGATCTTCCTTTTCCAGATACCTCCAGGCCCCTACCAGCAGCTCCAGGTTCCGGTCGCCGCCCGGCTGCAGATCCTCCGGCCTTACTCCCGCCTGCTCCAGCAGAAGAATGGAGGAGAGAAGGGAAGCCTGATTGCGCATACAGCCGATCAGCCAGTTTCTCTGCTTCCGGTCATCCCCCGCCGCCATAAGCTTCTCCCGCAGGAACGCGGAGAGAAGGGTCATCTGCTGGAATTTGCACGGATCCGTATTCCAGTCCCCGTCAACTGCCCTCGCGAGGCTGGAAAATTCGGTTGCCCGAAAAGAGCCAATCCCCGCGGCCAGCCCCCGCACCCGATCCACCTCGGGCCTGCCGTTCAGACATTTGCGCAGATCGGAGGAGACTGTGATGTGGGGATATTTCGCCAGCTCCCAGAAATTCCGGCTCTCCCTTAAGCGCGTCAGGTCCGTGTAGGTGTATACCGCTCTACTCATCGCGCACAGTCACCTCCTCGATCAGACCCGCCCAGGAAAGCGGATTTCGCGGTTGCTCCACCACGCAGATCAGCGTATCGATCGCCCGCGTCATCCCGACATAGAGCAGCCGAACGCCCTCCAGCGTTCCGCTGTGCGCGTCGTCCGCCTGCAGGCTGTCATAATAACTGTTCACCATGAAAGGATATTTCTTTCTCCGCTTCGGATTCTCCTTGTCCCCAGTATAATACCATCCCACCTTTTTCTCAAGCGGGTCGACGAGGAGCTCCGTCCGCGGCCGCCCGCCAAAGCTCTCATTGGTATAGGGAATGATCACCGTGTCAAATTCCAGTCCCTTGGACTTATGTACGGTCATGCAGAGCACCGAAGTGTAGTCGTCCTTCGACTGCACCCTGGCTTCCTCTTCCGTGCGGTTCGTTGCAATGTTGATTTTCAGGAAATGGTAGACGTCGTAGAGGCTCACCTTGTCCCCGCCCAGATTTTCCTGCAGCAGCTCCATCAGCTTTTCCAGATTTGCCTGATACTGCCGCGCCCGGGTAAAGGTGTCCGCATCTCTTCTCTCCTCCGTCCAGCCTTCCGCGTCCCTCCGTGCTTTCTGAAGCGCAATGTAGTGATCCACGACCGGCTCGCCCTCCAGCATGTCCTTCAGCACCGCCAGCACCGGGCGGAGCCGCAGCTGCCGGTGATACTGCTTCCACGTGGTCTGATTCAGGAAATGATCGAGATAGGCCACCAGATTCTCATAATCACCGCCAAGCCGCTCCATAATGTTCACGTCCATCGGCTCGATCTTCCCCGCGTAGGGCGTCAGAAGATAATTAAAAATATACTTTGGCTCATCGCAGAAGAGGAAGGAGGAAACCATCGCCTGGAAATCCCGCACCGCCTCCGAGGCATAGAAGGAGCCGTCTCGCCGGACGGATACCGGAATCTTCGCCCCGCGCAGGATTCCGGCCAGCTGACTCAGCTTCTTATTCGACCGCGTCAGCACCGCGACCCGATTCTTTTCGGTCGGCTTCTTCCCGGAAAGCTCCACTCTCGCGATCAGCGCGTCCAGCTCACTGCTGACAAGCTCGACGATCTGCTGTGAAGGCGTTTCCGGCCTCTCTGCGGGAATCACCCGGATCGTGCCCGGCGTCTTATTGAAGGGAACCACCGCGTTCCGATAGTCCAGAAGCCCCCGCTCAGCCCAGGTGAAAAAGTAATCATCCATTCGGCGCAGTACACCCGCCGCCGTACGGTAATTATTGACCAGCGTAAACTGCTTCGGATCCCCGAGTCCCATTTCCCGCATATCATGCAGGAAAATCTCGAAGGCCCGGTCCGTCGCGCCGCGAAAACGGTAGATGCTCTGCTTCACATCCCCCACGACGAACAGCCGGCAGCCAAAGTGCCGACTCAGCAGACACGCGACCCGGATCTGCGACAGATCGGAGTCCTGAAACTCGTCGATAAACAGATATTTCATGGAGAGATCCGTGACCGGCAGCTCCCCGTCCTGCAACAGCTCCTGCAGATCCCGCATGATATCGTCCACCGAGACGGCCTCCTCCCGGCGCTGCAGGTCAAAATACTGCTCGTCCAGCTCCTCCGCCAGACCCTGTATCATCTCATGAAAATGCACCGAGCTCTCCGAGTCCGGCTCGCCCCAGTCCATCTGCAGCAGATCGCGATGCGATACCCCGAGCTGCAGAAACTTCCCCCAGTAATCGCCCACGATCGCGTTCGCCCGGTAGAAGGACAAACCGAGCTGGCTCTCGACGCTCCTGCGGTCGTCAATCCGCTGATCGAGCGCGTTCTTGACCAGCTCCTTCTTCTCGTAGCCGAAATCGCGAATCTGCAGGCCCTGCGTAAAGCTCTCCCCGATGCCCAGCCGCTTCAGCAGATCATAGGCGAAGCTGTGGATCGTGGAGATATGCATCTGCGACTGCTCCTCGACCCAGCGCAGATACTTCTTCTGCCGCGTCAGCGTATAACGGGTCATGAGCGCGTCCTGCAACCGTCGGCTCATCTGCTGCGCCGCGTCGTTCGTGAAGGTAATCATAAATATCTCCGACAGCCGCAGACCCGGCTGCGTGTGCAGAAGATACAAAATGCGATCGATCATCACCGTCGTCTTCCCCGTCCCGGCGGAGGCCTGCACCACGACATGCTCCGCCGCCCTGCAGTGCTCCACCTCGTACTGCGCCGCATTGAACTGCGGGCAGTCCGCCGCGATCTTCGAGAAGAGCTGCGGGTCGCCCTTCCCGTCGATGAGAATCCCGGAACAGTCAAGCGAGGTCTCATAGGCCTGCAGCAGAAACGCCTTCGCGAACGGGGCGTACTTCTCCCGCAGCGCAGCGACGTCCTGGGCCCTGCCGAACCAGAGGACCTTGACGCCAAGGGCGAGCCAGTTTGCAATTTTCGAATCGCAGACCTGCAGGGGCAGGTTGCAGAGGAGGATGGAGTAGAATGGGTTCATGGGAGCCTCCGGGAGATCTTTATTACTGCTTTTCTTTTGTTTTAAAGTTTCTCTAAAGCTTTTTCAAAGCTCGCCAAAGCTCATTTTCAAAGCTTTAGAAATATTTATCTGAGCTTTGGCGTTAGTCGTTTATCAGGAAATAAATACATAGCGACCTTTGGATTAACTTCGACCCTTGTTCGTATCGCATACAAATTATGTCTATTTTATGCGCCATCCTCATTATACACCAACTCAGATTTATTGGAAACTTCTCCATCTGAATGATAAATGTCTGTTCCTCCTGGTTTCGCTTTCCTTTTCCTCTTCGTTCTATCATCCAATCCCTTTATTGTCTCATCTACTACCAGAATTAGCTCTGATAAAGCCCTTGTATATGCAATATATTTCTCATTTTTTGTCAGGTTATTGACAATAACAAATACACGATCAAATTCAATTCCCTTTACCTCATCCACATATACAATAGAAATATAGCCATTCCCTATCTTATCCCCAATAAGAGATTTCCTTTCATCTGGAATATCCTCCTGCTTAATATATGATGATTTTATCACACTTCTGGGCACTACAACAGCAACTCGTTCTGTATTAAATTCCATGGAGGATAACTCATGTTCCAGTTCCTTCCTTGGAATCTCACGAACTTCCGCGCCATCAACTCCCGTCTGAAGTACATGCATATTAAAACTATTATTGCAAAAACGAGTTATCTGATTAGTATTACGATAGTTTTCGTTTAACTCAAATTGCCTTGCCTGTAAATACTCCTTGAGTGTATCCCACTCAGAAATTCCCCTTCCAGGTTTAATTAGCTGATTCGTATCACCAAAAATGTTCATTATCATATTGCTGCCATTTAAATCATGAATAAGGCGATACTCATTCAATGCTAAATCCTGTCCCTCATCCACACATAGAAAACCTGTTGTGCCATGCACTTCTCCAAAGTATTTCATGGCAAAAAGCAGTTCCGCATATAATATATATCTGTAATATTTTCCTTGGGGTTCCCTTACCTCATTTTCCTCCATGTACTTAGAAACCGCTAACTCGAATATGAGCCAGAATATATTCGGCAACTCATATTTTTCAATAGCATCGTACATTTCCTGAATGCTTTGCCTTATTTCCAGTGAGTATGTTTTTGACTTCTTTTCCTCCAGGTCAGATTGGGCATCCTGTATTTGTTTTTTTACCTGCTCATATTCTATCTCATAGCTCGTATATTCTCCCTTGACATTTTTACAAAGATTAATGTCTTCACTGACAGACGGAATGTAAGTCATAACCCGGCTCATCCAATCCAACACTTCCTCATCGGACTTATTGATTTGCGGTTCTTCTAAAATTTTGTAGGATTCTTCATATATTTGTTGAGCTTCTTTTTTCGTTTTTGTAACAGCGCTTATCTGTTTTCTGATTTTTTCAACGCGCGTTTTCCTGCCAGGCATAATGGATTTCCAGGCTTTTTCTCTCTCCTGATTTAACACCTCAATTTGCTGCTCAATCTGTCCAATAGCCTGCTCTTGTTCCGATAAATATGTTCCAATTTTAGAGTTAACTCGAGGCAAGGTCTCCTGCACAATACTCGCGCTGAAAGTGATTGCCGAAGCCATCTTTTTCTCCAGAGAAGCCCTTCTATCTTCAAGCCTTTTTAACAGGAGTTCTGCACCCTTTATAACCTTATTCTGCTCATTTACAGGAAAGGCTATTGCATCCACTGCATACTTTAACTGCTCAATCATCCTTGCATTAGGCGAAGAGGCAACAATATGACGCGGCTGACCCATTGCATCAGACAGCTTATACGATTTCTCTATCAAAGAATTTCTTTCAGCAATAATTTTATCATACGCTATATCAAACTCTCTTTTAAATTCATCAGAATAAATGTAATCCACGAAGTCCTGTTGAACATTCTGTTCCGCCGCTAATTTTCTGTCTGGCTTGAAGGCACTGTCATACTCTATTAATTGTGCAATATAATACTCTTCTACAGAAATGCGTGCAATGCTTCCAATCTGTAAACCCTCGGCTAAACCTTGAATATGTAAGCTAAACCGCTCATTAGGCGTCAAAATTAATGCATTATGATTAAAATCATAATCCCCTCGCTTATATTTCAGAGCCGACAGACGATGCAGCAGCACCATTGTCTTTCCTGATCCCGCACATCCCTGCACTATCAAATTAGATTCAAATGCAGTATTTACAATTTTGTTCTGATTTTCCTGAATCGTAACAAAAATATCTGTTATGTTATGCTGACGCTTACGCATACGAAGTACACGAATGAGGAACGGATCCGTAATTCCTTGCTGAAAAATGAGGTCCTCGTCCGTTCGTAAATTTGTATATCCAAATAATTCTGCTTTTACGATGTCAAATTGCCTTGTTAGCTGTATACCATATTCTCTTCCATCTTTACGAACCTTGGTATTTTGATAATTAACCAGATTGTGACCAAAATCGCTATTGGCAGAGAGGACTAACTTCTTACCGCCCACCTCAACATCTGCAGCACCAACATAATAAATTTCCACATCATCTCCATTTGAGATATCTACTCGATAAGAGTATGGTATGTCTACATAACCTTGCAGTTCATCCAATCTTGGTCTGTATTTTCTATTACTTCGTTCCTTCGAAAAAGCCAGGCTGCCATCGTCATAACCTCCAACAGCATAAGGGTTTACGTAGTCTGGGCTCTGCCGTATATCTACGATCTCATCAGATATCTTTTTCTCCAGATCATCCAGATGTTTTTTCTCTCTGTTAAATTCTTCTCCCGATGTTACCTGAAAATCGCTCTCATCTGTTTCAAAAATAAGAGAGACTTTTGCCCTGCCATATGAATTCAGTGCCTTAAAATCATCAATATCCATGTAAAACTTTTGACATTGAGCACAATACCCGAGCGAAAACAGATATAATTGGGAGCCATGTCTTTTCTCTCTTACTTCAATGATTACTGCTTCTTCTTTGGTTTCGTGGTTATCTACACTGCAATAAATAGAATCTGAGACAACAACGATGCTTTCCTCTGTCAACCGGTACAGCGACTCTGCAATATCAAAATCAAGCTGCTTTCGTTTTCCATCCTCCACATAATAATCTGGTTTCTTCTCTCTTTTAAAATTCTGCTTCTTTTCCTGTTTTTCCCCTTTCAAATATTCGAATAGTATTTCTGGTACACCCACCTCGTGGCACTGATCCAACAAGTCTAAAGACACCGCTGAACGAACGAAAATCTTCTTACACTCATCACAGTAAAATCCTGTAAAATCAACCACTCTGTCTTTGTATGTACGCCTGCAGGGCATAGAAAACAAATCAGTGTTATGAATCGGACATTGAGGTCTTTCTTCAATCCATGCTTCAGGCACATAGAGTTTGTCTTCTTCTGACAATTCATATATTTCTAACTGACGCATCAAATATCTGGTTGATAATTCCAGATCATAAATCTTATGTTTACGTTTTCTTCGTGACAACTGGTGATGATTAGCTTCTACATTCGATTCTTCAAGAAAAACCCTGTTGCACTTTTCGCACACCCACACACATATGCTAAACACCCTTTTTTGTGAGTCCAGGTAACGGATCTGCTTTTTAATCAATCGAGTCTTGTGAACAAAACATTTTTCCGTTTTATCAGGCATAGTAAGGGCTTCAAGATATTCCATATTATCGTGAAGTGCATCCAAAATAGCCACATCTTTATAATAATTATCTGATATATGTTTTAGATCCGCATCAACCTGCGCTTCCTCTTCCCTACCCGCATTGGACTCCTGAGACGCAATGCCTAAATCATCCTCGGCATTACTCCCTTTACAGGCGTCTCCGACAATATCCATCGAACGCCGTGCAATGTCCTCTTCCAACTTCGCTTCACTTACACCTGCAAATTTCTCTATATCGAATCCCAGTGCTATGGCAAGATCAGGTCTATTCTCTATAATAGTAAATTTTGCCCTGTCATCAAGACTGCTAAAATAATTTCTGAAATCTGTAGGAATATCATCGGGATCCATTTGCTCAATATCCCTCTGTTTGAAAAAATTAAGTGCCATAAATCATTCATCCTCAGTATTTATCTGCAAATATCTTGAATGCTTCTTTTAAAGCGATAAAGTGTCTCGGGCTATAATATATTTTCCTTCGCTCACCGAACGGCATCTCGATATCAATATTCACCGTCTCTTCTGAGTCTGGTTCCGCATTCAACTGCATTACCTGATCATAAAAGCCAGAGACTTTCTTAGAGCAATAAGTATATTCCACCGCACAATTGGGACACAGGCAAAGGGAGTTCCACCCCAAATGGCTACTGTTTTCCAGCTCTTGTGGCAATTCCGAGTACTTTAAAATATTGATGGCTTCAAAATAGTATTTTCCGTCATGTTTCCTTATCTGCTTAAGGCAAATCTGACAATGCCCATCATACTCTTGTTCAAGAAATAATCTTTCCTTCTTATTACTCTTATGACTAGCGAAGGAAAGGCCACGCGCCACTGAAACTCGAAAATCCAAAGACTCCGCCAGTTCTTTATCTAGATTCTCTGTTCGTGTAGCAAGTGCTTTGGGTGAAATAGGAGTCACCTCGAGTTCGTTATCTTTCGTCAGAGGCTCACTTTGTTTTTTGTCACCCTTTGCCAGTGCTTCTTTTAGGGGCTTACGTTTTGCATCCAAAGCATCCTTTCGGGCCTGATGTTTTACTGCCGCCTTCACCAGTTTAACAAAATCTTCCGAAGAATTAGAGGAAATGAACTGCTTAACTAATTCAGCATCATTCCTGTCTTTGATGTTTTCGTCAAGCCAAACAGCCAGCGCAGACTTTGTTTCCCTAAAAGGAATTATATTCATCAAACGTTTAGCAGGTTTATATTCATCAATAAGATCATCTTTATCCACATCCGAAGAAATATGAGGTCTGTCATCTCCCTTAATATAAATCCATTTTTCAAAGCACAATTGCAGGCCAATCATGGAATACGCCATTGTGCTGTCTACATTACTCCCGCTAAACTGCCTGTCATCCGCACCTGTCAGTTCCCCCTTGATATCAAACTCCATAGCATGCGCATTTAAGAATTTTGCAATGGCAACCGACTTTTCCTTTGTTATATTCTCAAAGACTTCTGGAAATCCTTCAAAGTTACGTCCCCATTTCCACTTCTCAGTAATATACCTTTTTAGGAATATCCTGTTTTTCAATTCTTCTTTCATTTCGATACCCTGGTACTTTCTTACTGCCTTCAAATATTCCCCCTTTTCCACTTCAACAGTACGAAGGCCAGCACTACACCCGAGTTTACGAAAAAAAGTATCATCCAATTTCAAATCATCCCAATACTGATCTGATATATATTTTATGGGGATGATTCCCTTTACTAATGTGTATCCAGATTGGGAACCGTCTGAACGAAGATAAAGCTCCTTCGGTTTATACCATCCTTTTCCATCTGTGAGAATATACTTATCCTGTACTTCTTCAAGAATACGTGAATTAAAATAAATAGCCTCTTTGATTATCTTCAGATCATTGATATTTTCTTTCAGGTGATCATTTGTCGCAAACTTGATATCCCTAATTGCGTATTTAGGTAACACATTATGAATTACTACCTGCTCAATGTTATAATCAACGACACCCAACACTCTCTGATAAAAACTTTTTATAATTTCATTATTTAAAAAATCCTGCTCAATTTTGTAATTTGCACTGTCTGGATTGTTCAGGTATACCAGAGGCTCTCCATTTTCATCTTTTGAACAAATCTGTTCCCCCCGAGTTGTTCTGATAAATGGAATCCTGGAAACATCCATAAAGTGACTATCACTCGATGTTCTTCTGATACAATAGTTTTCAATGCGCCCCATCAATCGGGCCATCCAGTCCTTATCCTTCTGCTTCAAATAAAATGCATCCATCTTAAGAACCAGATTTTTCCAATCCAATATCTCAATTTGAAAATTTTCTTTCAAAAAATTTCTGATTTCAGAAAATGCGTCTGTAGAAAACTCTTATGCAATCCAACTCAATTTAGGATTTCGGCAAAGCCTTCTTAAATCTTCATCATCATATGTATCAGAGATACTTCCCCATAAAGGCATACATAAATCCGTGATTCTTTTAAATTCACCCTCATGATTTGTCGGTAAAATAGCCTCTTCTTTAATGATATTAATACTATTTTGATATATACCATATAAAATGTCATCTTCCTCATATCTATATATGGGAAAGATTGTATTCAACCCTGTAGCTGTCAGAAAACCGTGATCCCGCATCCACGTCAGCGAAGACCATATTAGCTCCCCAACATTTTTAATTAGTTTCACATTATGCTTTCCATACTCATCGCCTTCCTTAAAATTGTCT
>JAJBTX010000068.1 GCA_020860645.1 Lachnospiraceae bacterium
TGTGTTTCATAACCCCATCGGTGCCTTTCGCAGAAAGGCGGATTATAAGCATGAATTTATATCTGCTGGTATTTTTGCTGCTGGCGGCGGGAGCCGTACTGGAACGTTTCCGCCCTCAGTATAAAAATTACATCTATGGAGTGTGCTGGGGGCTGATGACCGTGCTCCTGTGCCTGCGCTATGGGCAGGGTACGGACTATATTACTTACGAAGCGATCTACAACTCGATCCCGCTGGTCGTCGACTTCTCCAGCGGTTATTTTTTCGGCGCGTCTCCGGAGATCGGCTGGCGGCTTCTGTGCGCGCTGTTCCGCGCCTTCCGCGCGCCGTTCTGGGTCTTCACGGCGGCGCTGGGACTTGCGGAGATGCTGCTGCTGCACCGCGTGCTGACGAAATATACGTCGTTCCGGACGGCTGGGCTCTTTCTCGCTTATCCGGTGCTTTTTATCGTATATATGCTGTCGGGCCTGCGACAGGGCCTCGCCATGTGTCTGTTCCTGGGGATAGCGCTTCCGTTCTATCTGGAAAAGCGCTGGTTCGCGTATGTCGTGAGTATCCTGCTCGCGTCGAGCTTCCATAAGGCAGGCTATATCTGGCTGATTCTGCCGGTTGTATATTATCTCTCGACGAAAATAATGCTGGCGTTGGTCGCGCTGTCCGCGGCGGTTGGCCTGTTTCTGCAGATCCCGGCTGTGAGGGCCTGGATCCTGGAGACATTTCCCTCCTATCATCTGTGGCAGTTCCTGTATATGGGGGAGATCAGCCGCTTTGCCCTGGCGGAGCGCCTGATCAGCTGTACGGTGCTGACAGCGCTCTGGTTTTTGCTGCGAAAGGCGGGGGAGGAGCTGGAGCAGTCCACCGAGTTGCTGCTGAAAGCCTATCTCTGCGGCCTGTGCCTGTATCTGTTGCTGATGCAGAACAGCTATTATGCCAGCCGTTACGCGGCTGTGTTCAAGGTGCTCGAATGTGTGCTGGCGGTTCGGCTGCTGATGAAGGAGCGAAAGGCGGCGAAGGCGGCGGCTGTGTTTTTCTTCGGGCTTACGCTGTTCATGGGGCTGAAAAATATGAATGCGATGATCCGGGAGGGATTTTACGATTCTGCGCAGGTAAATCTCCTGAATTTTCCGTATGTGTCCGTATTTCAGCAGGATCGAATCAATGATTATACCGCCTATGAGGAAAAGTATCCGGGGATTCTGGAAAGTCAGATGGAGGATCAGGAGCTGTGGCTTCTGGAGGACGGGACGGAGTGAAGAGCGATGCGGTTTGAAATTTTGTTGACCGCCCTGCTGTTCTTCGGAGGGACATGCCTGACGGGATATGCGGTGCGGCGCCTGTTAAAGCTGAAAAAGGAAGGAATCGTCTGTTCCATCGTAGTGGGCGCGCTGTGCTGGTGGGCGCTGATGGAGCTGATTCTTGTGCCGATGACCATGAAGCTCGCGAGCTTCAGCAGCTTTGTCGTCGTTTACAGCGCGGTGGTTGCGCTCTTTACGCTGGCGGGCCTGTTTTGCTGGCAGGATATTCTGGATGATTTAAAGACGTTTGCAGAAAACTGGAAACAGTATCTGACGCTGGGGCATCTCGCGGCGCTTCTGCTGATTGTATTTGAACTGTGGTTTCTTCATCATCACATGTATCTGGAGTGGGATGAGACCGGCACGCCGCTGGAGTTCGACAAGCGCTATGTGCTCTCGCTCTGGCCGATTTATTACGCATGGCTCTCGAAGCTGACAGGCGTGGCGGCGACGGTTATGGCGCACACGATCATGCCCTGGCTGATGATCCCGCTTGCCTATATGGTCTATATACTGATCGGGAAGCGGCTCTATGAGGATGACGTGCAGCTGAAGGGAATGTTTCTGGCGCTCGCCGTTCTCGTCCATCTCTATATGAGCGGAGAACACACGACGGGGCTGAGCTTCCTCACTATCACGCCGTGGGTGGGGAAGGGCATACTGGCGGCGATTATACTTCCGGCACTCTTTTACTGGCTCCTGCGCGCGATGCGGGACGGAGGCGCGAGGAACTGGATTATGCTGGGGGTAACGGGCCTGGGAGGCTGCCTGACCTCCTCCATGGGTATTATGCTCACGCCCCTGTTTGTCGGTATAGCGGTATTTCTGCTCACGCTGCAGAAGAGGCAGCTTCGTTACCTGGCATACGGGATTCTCTCCTGTCTGCCCTGTATTCTGCTCGGACTTTATTATATCCGCCTGACGCATTAAAGGAGGTACGGCATGCAGGAATTCCTGGAAATAGCAAAGACAGATTTTCTGGCAACCTTTGAGGGCGCGTGGATGCTTCCGCTCCTGCTGCTTAGTTGTGCGCTGATTCTGTGGAAGGAGCCGGACCGGACGAGGAAGGTTCTGCTCGGGGCGCTGCCTCTGGCCGCCATGATTGTCTACTGGTTTCCGCCGACCGGGATGCTGCTCATGAAGCTGCTCGGGGAGAATGTCTACTGGCGCGTCCTCTGGCTGATTCTGATTGCGGTGACGGTTCCCTATGCCCTCTGCCTTCTGCTTCGAAAGTGCAGCGGACTGCGCAGACAGGCGGCGTTCCTTGCGTGCCTGGCATTGATTGTTCTGTGCGGGACTCCTCTGCTTGCTTCGGAGGAATTTCTGGATTCCGCGAATGAATATAAGATCCCGCAGTATGTGATCGACGTCTGCGAGCTGCTGCCGGAAAACATTCACGCGATGGTCTCGAACCGGCTCATGCCCTATATCCGGCAGTACGACACCAGCATCACCCTGGAGTTCGCCCGCAATGATTACCGCTATCTGAATCCGGGCGAGGCGGATGACGAGGTTGGCCAGATGTACCTGGAAGCGCAGAAATCAGAAATCGATCTGTCGGTGCTCGCGCCGACGGCGAAGGCTGAGGGCTGTACCTTCCTGGTCTTTTCCAGTACGCGCACCTATATCGGCGAATGGGAAGACTACGGTTATGAGAAATATGCCTCGACGGAAGATTTCGATATCTTTGTGGACATGGATTATGAGGAAGGACAGGATACGAGAAAGTGGGAGGACTGAGAAAGGCGGCGCTGCTTCTCGGCATCGCGGTCTTAAGTCTGCTCGCCGGGGAAGCTCTGAGGTATTTTACGGAGCCGGGACAGACTGTCTGTATCAATGAAATCTGCAGCAGCAACAAACGCGTGGCGGCAGATTCCTATGGCGAGTGCAGTGATTATATCGAGCTTTACAATGCCTCGGACAGCCCGGTATCGCTGTCCGGCTGGTATCTGACGGATGATACGGAGGACCGGAAGAAAGCCGCGCTCCCGGATGTCACGATTGAGCCGGGAGCTTATCTCGTCCTTTTCGCGAACGGACGGGACGACAGCGAGGACTCGCTGCCTTTTAAAATCAGCGCCGCCGGGGGAGAGACCATTCTGCTGACAGATTCCGAGGGCAATACGGTGGATTCTGTGGCGGTGCCGGAGCTGAGAGCGGACACGGTCTATGCGAGACGCCCTGACGGTTCCGATACGTGGGCGGTTCTGGAAGCATCCCCGGGCGTGTCAAATGACGGGAGTGCTGCGGCGCGGGAGGCGACGCTCGAGGAGCCGGTCTTCTCTGTGGAGGGCGGCTTCTATGACGAGGCCTTCTATCTGGAGATTCAGGCGGGGGAGGGCGAGACCGTCTATTATACGCTGGACGGCAGTGAGCCGACGGCGCAGTCGGAGGTCTACACAGAAAGTATTCTGATCGAGGACGCCAGTGCGAATCCCAACGTATACAACGCCATCCAGAACGTGACAACGGACTGGCTCGATTACACGCCGACGGAGGAGAATGTGGATAAGGGCACGGTGATCCGCGCGATCGCTGTGGACGAGGAGGGAAATTTCAGCGAGATTACCACGGCCACCTACTTTGTCGGGCTGGACGCTTACGAGGACGCGGATGTACTGTCCCTGGTGGCGGACCCGGAGGAGCTGTTCGGCGAGGACGGCATCTATGTCACGGGAAAGGAATACGACGAGTGGTACCTGTCCGGCTCTGATGAGGAGGAGCCGACGCCGAACTATGAGCAGAAAGGCGCCCTGTGGGAGATCGACTGCAATCTGGAAATGTTTGAGTCCGGCGGGAGCGTGCTGAACCAGGCGGCCGGTCTGCGGATACAGGGCGGTTCTTCCAGGGCGTCCGCAAAGAAGCGCTTCAGCGTTTACGCGCGGGAAGAGTACAGCGGCAGCGATTATTTCGACTATGAAATCCTGGAAGGGAAGCAGCTGCACTCCTTCGCGCTGCGGTCCGGCTTCGCGAATGTGGCAATGCAGGAGCTGGTGGAGGAGCGGAGCGTCGGCACGCAGTCTGCGCGGGAAGTGGTCGTGTTCCTGAACGGAGAATACTGGTACACGACCTATATCCAGGAGAAATACAGCAAATATTACCTCAGCGAAGAGTACGGCGTCGATATGGAAGATGTGGCAATCCTCCGGAACTATTCGGTGACCGGGAGTTCGGACAGCTCCATGGAGGCCGAATTCGCCGAAATGATGGAGTTTTTCCAGAACGGAGACTTTTCTACGGAGGAGGCCTTCGAGGAGGCCTGTGAAAAGATCGATATGCAGAGCTATATCGATTTCATGGTCACCAACATTTATCTGTGCAATATGGACATGTCCGACCGCTACAACCAGCTGACCTGGAGGACCTGTGAGGACGATGGGACGGAGTACGGGGACGGGAAATTCCGCTGGCTCCTCTATGATCTGGACTATGTGGAGACGAATCATCTGGATTTCTATGAGGTCGGCAATATGGCGGAGCTGAACTCCTTCACCGCGCCAATCCGCTTTGACGTGAACGGTTCGTCGATGGACGAGATGATTCTCTTCAGCGCATTGCGCGACAATGAGAGCTTCCGGGAGCAGTTTGTCACCTCCTTCCTGGATATGGCGAATACCTGCTTTTCGCTGGAGCATGCGACGGAAGTGCTGGAAAAGTGGGGCGAGGACATCCACTGGCACAATGATTTCTTCCTGCTCCGCTTTGACTACGCGGCGGAGTATCTGGCGGAGGAATTCTCGCTGACAGGGACGCTGGAGGAACTGACGCTTTCAATCAATGATACTGAGGGAGGAAGCGTGCAGCTGAACACCTGCACACCGGATCTTTCGGATGGCTCCTGGAGTGGGAAATATTATACAGATTATCCGGTCACTCTGACGGCGGTGGCGGCGAGCGGCTATCGCTTTGTCGGCTGGACCGGCAGCGTCACGGGCAGCGAAGAGACGATCACGGTAGATCTTGCCGGAGGCGGCGCACAGATCGAGGCCGTGTTTGAAAAAATCGAGTAAACACGGCGAGGAGGGAAAGAGAGTATGAGCAGAATGTGGAAAAAAATACAGGGTGTCAACGGATTGATTCTGGGCGTTTATCTGCTGATCGTGGCTGCCGTCAGCCTTTACTACGCGCTCGCGGGAGTCTCCGGATTATCCGGCAAAATCAAGCTGGCGCTGATGGCGCTCGGCTGTCTGATTGCGATTCTTGCCGCGCCTTTTATTATTCGCGGAATTCAGAAAATCCCGCCTCGCGTTCTCGAACCGACGGCAATGAGCCGGAAGAAACGAATCGGTTTCCTGTGCGGAGTCTGGATCGTATCCTTCCTGGTGCTGCTGCTGTGGTATGTCGGCTTTTATCCGGGCGCCATTATTTTTGACACGGTGGAGCAGCTGCAGCAGGCGCTCAGCGGGAGCTATAACGACTGGCATCCCGCCCTGCACACGCTTCTGACCTTTACGCTGCCGCTTACGCTGACGAACGGCTGGACCGGCTCCATCGTCTTCTTCCAGATTCTTTTCTTTGCGACGGTGCTGAGCTATCTGTATGCCGTGCTTTCAAAGCTGGTCAATCATAAAATTGTGCTCGGAATCATCCTGTTTATCCTGATCAATCCGATTACCGGAAAGATGAGCGTGCACCCTCTGAAGGATACCTCGATGGCGCGGGGGGGCCCGCTGCTCCTTCTGTCTGCGCTGCAGGCCTGTTCCTCTCATGGGGAGTGGATGAAGAGCGTGTGGCATAAGCTTCTGTTCGCGGGCGTCTTTGTGATTACGACACTGGTGCGGCACAACGCGATCCTGCTGACGCTGCCGATCCTGGTCAGCGTACTTTTGTCCGTCAGAAATCTGAAGGGAAATCTGAAGGTGCTTGTCCTGGTCCTTCTTCTGACTCTGGGTGTCAGGGGACCGCTGTACAGCGCGTTTGAGGTAGGCTCGCCGGGCGCGAGGCATATGGAGACGCTGGGCTGTCCGATGACCATTATCGGGAATGTGGTGATCGAGCATCCGGAGGTGCTGGATGAGGAGACGCAGGAGTTTGTCTATGCGATCGCCGATCAGGAGACCTGGGAGACTTACTATACCTGTGGAAGCTTTAACAATCTGAAAAGAAGCGGAGAGGCGGATCTCACGGTGATCGAGGAGACCGATGTGCTCTCGATTCTGAGGATGACGGCGAAGTGCGCGATCAAGGCGCCGTCGTCCGCGGCGCAGTCCTTTCTCACGCTGACCCGGATGGTCTACTCGCTGGACGGAAACAGCTATTTTTATGAAATTCTGGAGGGACCGGATGAGTTCGGGGTTGAGTATGCGGGAAATCAGACGCTGCTGAACGCGCTGGAGGCTTACTGCAAGGCATTTTATAACAGCCCGCTGAAGTATCTCTTCTGCTATATCGGAGTTCTGGATCTGCTTGTACTGGTCTGCGTGTGCGGGAGGGTGAAGTTTGGCAGCCTTGACGACTGGAAGAGAATTCTGCTGTGCGTTTCCATTTTTACTTATAACTTTGGAACCATGCTGTTTCTCACGGGAAGGGACGACCGCTTCTTTTACGTGACGTTTCTGATTACGCCGGTACTGGCGGTGGCTGCCCTCGTAAAGGAAGCGCCGCTCAGTGAAGCCGCCGCTTCCGCACCCGGTCGATCAGCCGCTGACCAAAGATCTGTTTGATACCAAGTTTCAGGTAAAATGAACATTCGCGCAGGACGCGGGAGGGAGTGAGCCGGAATACACCGAGCTCCTTCTGCATCCTACGCTGTTCCCGGTGCGCGCGCAGTTTATTTTTGTCTGAGAACCCCGCAATCTCGTAGACCGCGACCGGCGTCCGGCGATACGTAAAGACCCTTCCGTCCAGATACAGGCGCAGAAAGAAATGGTGGTCGGCGCAGATCTGATAGGAGAGGTCGAAGGGCTTTTCCAGCAGCAGCGCCCGTTTCACAAAGGCGGACTGGTGACAGAAGGGCATCTCCTGTGTCAGTCTCTCCAGGGAAAGCGCGGGATAAAGCTTTTGTCTGCCCTGGTAGACGCAGATGGTGTCGCCATAGAGGATCTGCGCATCCTCCCCGACCGGGAAAAGCTCCGAGAGAATATGGGGGGAGACGAGCAGATCACCCGCGTTCAGAAACAGGATCCACTCGCCGGCCGCCAGCCGCGCTCCCTTGTTCATCGCGTCGTAAATCCCCTGATCGGGTTCGGAGACAAAGCGCAGCGAAATGCCTTTTCCGGCGAATTCTGTCTCCGCTTTCGCCAGAAGCGCCACTGTCCCGTCGTCGGAGGCGCCGTCTATAATCAGATATTCAAAATCTGTAAAATCCTGTGACAGTACATTTTCCATAGTAGCCTGCAGCGCCGCCGTCGCGTTTCTGCAGACGGTGACGACAGACAGTGTCGGAGCAGCCAGAACGATCGCCTCCTCTTCCTTTCGTTACGGATTATTATAAGGGAAGGGGGAGGGTTTTACAAGCCGTCTTGTAAAAACATGTTGAAAGTGGTAAAATACAATAGACTATGTTTATGAGGTAGTGTTTTCCATGGATAAATACGACCAGTTCAAACGCCTGCTCCGGCTTGGAATCGCGGGGCTGGAGATATTGATAGAGACCGTCTTTTTTGCGGGCGTCTGGTATGCCATTTACAATGAACGACGCTGGGCAGCCTTTGAAAACAAAGGAAATCTGATGATGATTGGATTTTATGTGTTTTATCTGATCGTCTTTATTTATCTGTACGGCGGTACAAAATACGCATATTACACAAAGGGGCAGCTGATCCTGTCGCAGACGTTGGGCTCGGTGTTCGCGAATGCGGTGATGTATGTCCAGATTATCATGGTGTTCGGCCGCTTCCCACTGCCAACGGCCTGGCCGATGGTCGCGCTCTGCGCTGTCGATCTTGTGGTCAGCATTGCTGTGAACCAGCTCTCAGACGGGATGCTGCGGCGCCTGTTTCCGCCGAAAAGGCTGCTGCTGGTCTGTGATCCGCAGTACCGGCAGGATCTTATAAAGAAGCTCTCTGTGCGGAAGGATCTTTATGAAATCACCCGCTGCGTTCCAACCTCGGAGCCGCTGGTCAGTCTCCAGCGTGAGATTCAGAGCTGCGACGCGATGATGCTCTATGGGCTGGACGAGCAGAAGCGCAATATTCTGATCAAATTCTGCTATGAGCAGTCAATCCGCGTTTATATTGCACCGGAGATTTCGGATATTCTGCTGCGCGGCGCGGACCGCGTGCACTCCTTTGACACACCCTTTCTGCTGCTGCGCAACGCGGGTCTTTCCTTTGAACAGCGCATTGTGAAGCGCGCGATGGACATCGTGATTTCCGCGATTCTCCTTGTGATCGCGTCGCCGTTCATGCTGCTGACTGCGATCGCGATCAAGGCGGAGGACCGGGGACCGGCGCTCTATAAGCAGGAGCGCGTGACGATCGACGGAAAGAAGTTCTATATCTATAAATTTCGCAGCATGGTCGTGGACGCGGAGAAATACGGCGCGCAGTTTTCCACGAAGAACGACAGCCGTATCACGAAGGTCGGGCACTTTATCCGCGCGACCAGGCTGGACGAGCTGCCGCAGCTTTTTAATATTCTGAAGGGCGATATGAGCATCGTCGGACCGCGCCCGGAGCGCCAGCAGTATATCGAGGAGTTCTGCCGCGAGACGCCGGAGTTTATCTACCGGCTGAAGGTGAAGGCGGGACTGACCGGCTACGCCCAGATTTACGGGAAATACAACACAACTCCGCTGGACAAGCTGAAGCTCGATCTGATGTACATCGAGAGCTATTCGATTCTGCTGGATATCCGGCTGATTTTCCTGACCCTGAAGATCATGTTCACGAAGGAGAGTACGGAGGGAGTGGAGGACGGACAGAACCATGCGTAGATTCTGGATTTTCAATCATTATGCTACGACTCCGAAGACCGGACCGCTGCTCCGTCACTTTTATTTTGCGGAATATCTGAAGGAAAAAGAGATCGAGACGACGGTTTTCGCGGCGAACGAGCTGCACCAGACCGGCGGCACGGTCGATACGCCGGGCGCGCCGTATCTCCGGACGACAGAAGAGGGCGTTCCTTTCGTCTTTGTACGCACCAGCAAGTACCAGGGCAACGGCCTCTCCCGCGTGAAAAATATGATTTCTTTCTTCTTTGGTCTGCTGCGCATCAGCGGGAAATATGCGAAGCAGTACGGAAAGCCGGATGTGATCATGGGTTCGAGCGCCCATCCGCTGACGAGTATCGCGGGGATTCTGATCGCGAGACGCTTTCACGTTCCGGCGATCGTCGAGGTGCGCGATCTCTGGCCGGAGGCGATCTTCTCGGTCGGCAAGCTGAAGATGAACAGCCTGCCGGGACGGATCTTAAGCGCCGGGGAGAAGTGGATGTACGTCCATGCGGACGCGATCGTCTTCACGAAGGAGGGCGATGTCGATCACATCAAGGAGATGGGCTGGGATAAGGAGCACGGCGGAAAGATCGATCTCGGGAAGTGCCATTATGTCAATAACGGCGTGAATCTTTCCGATTTTTACGCAAGTACCTCGCGCGACATTCTGCCGGACGCGGATCTTACGGATGAGAGCTTCCGGGTGACCTATACCGGCACGGTGCGGCCGGTCAACAATGTTGGCAATCTGCTCGACACGGCGAAGCTTCTGAAGGAGTATAAGGATATCCGCTTCCTGATTTTCGGCGGAGGCAGCGAGCTTGAGACACTGAAAAAGCGCGCGGCGGATGAGAAAATCAACAACGTGGTTTTTAAGGGCTTTGTCGAGAAAAAGTATATACCCTATATCTTAAGCCGTTCTTCGGTCAATATACTGAACTACTCGCAGTCCAACTACAACTGGTCGCGCGGAAACAGCTCCAATAAGCTGTTTGAGTATATGGCGAGCGGGAAGCCGCTGATCTCCACCGTGCGGATGGGCTACAGCATTCTGGACCGCTACGAGTGCGGCCTCTCGCTCGACGAGTGCACGCCGCAGGCGCTGGCGCGGGAGATCCTGCGGATCCACGACATGCCGGAGGAGAACTATGCGCAGATGGCGAGGAACGCGCGGGAGGGCGCGAAGGATTTTGACTTCCCTGTCCTGACGGAGAGGCTGTACCGGGTGATTGAGAGTGTCCTGTAAAATCAGAAGATATTACGATACATTAAAATACCTGAAGGCGGGTCAGATCGCGTATCTGGTAAAAAACCGGCTGACGCGCGGGAAGGCCACTGTAACGACGATGTCTGCGCCGGACTGCCTGCCGCTGTCTCTGTGGTGGGAGGAGCTGGACGCGGATCCGCTTTACCTGCAGCGTTTCGATGTGGAGGCGATCCTGCAGGGAGATCTGACCCTGCTGCATGAGTCAAAGGACGCGGCGGGGGAGCGTTCTCATCTCTGGAATTTCAATCTGCATTATCTGGAATATCTGATCCCGCTCGCGGCGGCATACCGGAGAACCGGTGAGGAGCGCTGGTACACCGGTTTTAAGAATGCCTGTCTTCGCTGGATGCGGGAAAACAAGGAGGGCCGGGGGGACGGCTGGCATCCCTACACCATTTCACTCCGGCTGACGAATCTTCTGATCTGCATGGACGGCTTCGGGGAAATCCTGCGGCGGGACGGGGAGTTTGCGCGGGAACTTGAGGACAGCATGTACGCACAGTATCTACATTTACAGCACAATCTGGAGCGCCATCTCCTTGCCAATCACTATTTTGAAAATCTGAAGGCGGTGCTGCTGGGGAGCCTTTACTTTCAGGAGGAAAGCACCTATAATAAGTACCGGAATCTTCTGAGACGGGAGATAAAAGAGCAGATCCTGCCGGACGGCGTGCATTATGAGAGAAGCCTTATGTATCACAAGATTATTCTGGAGGATCTGGTGCGCGTGGCGGGGGTCCTGTCCGGAACGGATGCGGAATTTTCCGGGGAGCTTAAGCGGACGATGCAGCGCATGGCAGACGCCATGTATGCGCTGGAACAGGGGTTCGGGCGCACGCCGCTTTTCAACGACGCGGGCGACAATGTGGCACGGCCGATGGAGTGCCTGCTGAGAGGCCTTCAGGAGCACTTCGGCATTGTGCCGACGCAGCCTGCGAGGCAGGACTTTCCGGATGCCGGATATTACTGTCTCGCGGGCGGTGACATCCGGATTCTGCTGGATGCGGGGCAGATTGGCCCCGACTTTGCGGTGGGGCACGGGCACTGCGATGCGCTGAGCTTTGAGTTTTCCCTGCGGGGGGAGCCGCTGTTTGTGAATGCCGGAACCGGTCTTTACCAGGGAGTGCAGCGCTCTTATTTCCGGAGCACCGCGGCTCATAATACCGTCGTGATCGATGGGCAGGAGCAGTCTGAGTGCTGGGGTGAGCACCGGGTGGCGCGGCGGATTTCGGACGTTTCAGGGAGCTGCGGGGACGGCTGGACGGAAGGAAGCCTGACGACCGCCGCGGGGAAGCGGCAGAAAAGGCGCATCGAGCTGGATGAAAGCAGCGGTGTAAGGATTCTTGACACGGTGTGCGGCCATGCGCAGGCCTACCTGCATCTGGCGCCGGGCTGGGAATACGATTTGCAGGGAAGCAGGATTCTGCTGAGAAAGCGTCCGGGAGCACCACAGGGCATCATCACAGTGAGCGAAAACGACGTTCTGCGGGTTCACCGCGACGGAAACCTCTCGCTCTACGCGCCGGAGTTCGGGCAGATCGTAGAAATACAGACGCTGGAAATCTCCTGGGAGGGAGACGGAACGGCGCATGAGATCAGGATAGAATTTCCGGAGCAGGAGTAAAGTGGAGGCTTCAGCCTGCCGCGGGTTTTGCCTGTGATCGGACAGGAAATACAACAAGGAGAGAATGACGATGATCAACGTAGTTGGACTCGGCTATATTGGCCTGCCGACGGCTCTGATGTTTGCCGCGCACGGCGTCGAGGTTGTTGGCACAGACTACAACCGGGAGCTGGTGGAGACGCTTAAGGCGGGCAGGACGACCTTTGAGGAGGACGGCCTTGATGAACTCTTTGCGGAGGCTGTGAAAAAGGGCATCCGCTTTTCCCACGAATATCAGAGCACGGACATGTATATCGTGTCGGTGCCGACTCCCTACGACAAGGCGAGCAAAAAGGTGGACGCGAGTTTTGTGGTCGGGGCGGTGAAGAATGTGATGGAGGTCTGCCCGAAGGGCGCGGTCATCGTGATTGAGTCGACGATTTCCCCGGGGACGATCGACCGCCATGTGCGGTCTGTTGTGGAGGCGCAGGGCTTCACGATCGGCGAGGACGTTCATCTCGTCCATGCGCCGGAGCGCATCATCCCGGGAAATATGGTTTATGAGCTAAAACACAACTCGCGGACGATCGGCGCGGACAGCCGCGAGGTCGGCGAGCGGGTGAAGGCACTGTACGCCTCCTTCTGCGAGGGAGAGATCGTCGTGACGGATATCCGTACCGCGGAGATGACGAAAGTCGTAGAGAACACCTTCCGCGATATCAATATCGCTTTCGCGAACGAGCTGGCCAAAATCTGCCGCTCCGACAATATGGATGTCTACGAGATCATCCGCATCGCGAATAAGCATCCGCGTGTGAATATTCTCTCGCCGGGACCGGGCGTGGGAGGACACTGTATTTCCGTCGATCCCTGGTTTCTGGTCGGCGACTACCCGGGACTCTCGAATATCATTCTGGCGGCCCGGAAGATCAACGATTCCATGCCGGACTTCGTGCTGGAGCGGATTCACGATATCATGAAGGAAAACGGCATCGACGATGTAGGGCGCGTGGGTCTCTACGGGCTGACCTACAAGGAGAATGTCGACGACACGCGGGAAAGCCCGACGCTGCAGATGCTGGACAGTATGGAACGCCATCTCACGGGTGGAAAGATCAAGGTCTATGATCCTTATGTGACGAGAGATATCGTTCCCAATCAGTATCATGATCTGGATTCCTTCCTGGAAGCCGTGGATATGGTGGTATTGCTGGTCGGGCATGATGAGATTAAGGAACAGATAGAAAAGCTGCAGGGCAAGGTGATTCTGGATACCAGGCATATCTGCTTCCTGGAAGGGGTTTACCGTCTGTAGGAAAAGGGACATAGAATGGAAAGAAAGATTGGAAAGTACGATCTGGGCTTTTTGACTCTGCTTGTCGCCGTGCTGTTGATTCATCTGTCCAGAGTCAGGCTTGGATATGCAGATATGGACGAAAGCTTTTATCTGACAGTGCCATACCGCATTCTGCAGGGAGATTCTTTCCTGGTAGATGAATGGCATCTGTCCCAGCTGGT
Source organism: Lachnospiraceae bacterium (assembly GCA_020860645.1). GTDB lineage: Bacteria > Bacillota > Clostridia > Lachnospirales > Lachnospiraceae > Hominiventricola. Next base: position 13,563 of record JAJBTX010000068.1, read on the forward strand.
CGCTTTCCTCACATTGCCACTGCTGAAGATCTATCTGTTGATTTTCAGAAGTACAGAGGGAATCTACCTGGCGTTTCGTTATATCTATCTGGCGGTGCTGACACTCTCCGCGGCGCTGTCTTACGTGCTGCTGCGGGGCCGGGATAAGCTTCTGGCTGCCGCATCGAGTCTTCTGCTTGCGCTTTTTGTCCCCTTTGGTCTCAGGACGATGGATTACAATCAGCTGGGGCTTCTCGATGTCTGGATGTTTGCGGCGGTTATGCTTACCAGTACGCGCCACTTTCGGATAAGGTATATCGCGGCAGGTTTTCTGCTGGCGGCTGCTGTGCTCTGCAATCCCTATATGGTAATTTTATATCTGCTCTATGCGCTTGCCTGTCTGTGGAGACGGAGCAGGGAAGACGCTTTTGGGCCAAGGGCGCTCGGATGGCTGACAGTGGGCTGCGCCATTCCCTGTGTACTGTTTTTCACATTTCTGCTTTACAGAACTTCTCCGGGAAAGGTTCTGGAGAATTTGCCGTATATTTTTAAGGATCCGGCTCACGTTGCCAAGTCTTTCGGGAGTTTCTTCAGCCCGATCGTGGAGTTTGTCATCTGGTTCTGGCCGTATTTCGTCCTGTGCATGCTGGGATTTCTGGTTGCGTTCGCGCTCCGGAGATTCCGGAGGGTGATATTTCAGCTCATGGCCCTGCTGCAGTTTGTGCTGTGGGTGCTCCTGTGCGTATTCAAGTCGAATGGAGTGGGAAAACATGCGATTATGCTGCCGCTCACGCTGCTCGGACTTATGGCCTTTCTGCTGACGGAGAAAAAAAACTGGGACCTGTTCTTAAAGGGCTGGATGGTGGGAATTATCTATGCGGTATGTATGAATCTGAGCAGCAACCAGGGAATTTATGTAATCTGCAATGCCTGCACGGTTTCCACCGGCTTTTCCCTGTTCCTGATCAAGGACTATCTGGACGAGGATCCGGAGTGGAATCACAGAATGTGGTGGCTGGCATCGCTGATTGTATTGCAGCTGCTGGCAGAGGTATGGATCAATATGGCAACGGTTTTCTGGGAGGACGATACATCTTCTCTGACGGCATTGATTGATCAGGGTCCGCAGAAGGGAATCTACACGACAGAGAGAAAAAAGGAAATCTACGACATCAACTACGAGAATCTGCAATCGCTGGGGGATCTGTCCGGGAAAAATTTTGTGTGTTTCAATTATTTCCCCTGTGCCTATCTGATTGTGGGAAGCGCGCGGAACGGCGGCTTCTCCGCCTGGCTGGCGGAGGCGGAAAATCTGACTGGCGAGCGTGCAGAACGTTTTCAGTGGTATTACGAGCTGCATCCGGAGAAGGAGCCGGATGTAATCTATATCGATGTGGAGTCTTCCTGCACCTGGTCGGATGAAGAGTGGGAAGCATGGTGTGAGGAATATCATTATATCAGAGAAGTGTTCGAACGGGGCGGCAGCGTGCTGTACCGGCAGGGTTCATAGAACAGAGAGGAAAGTCGGATGAAACAATTATTCTTGAATGTTAATGATGGGAGCGTGCGGCTGCTCGATCAGCCGGCGCCTACGGTGAAGGAAAACATGGCGCTGGTCGAGAGCCTCTATACGGTCGTCAGTGCGGGCACGGAGCGCGGCCTGACCTCCTTCGGAGGAAAGAATCTGGTACAGAAGGCGCTGGAACGTCCCGACCAGGTGAAGAAGGTGCTCGACAAGGTCGTCTCGGACGGACCGCTGACTGCGCTTGAGAGTACGTTTAACAAGCTGGCGGAGCCGATGCCGATGGGATATTCGGGCGTTGGCCGCGTCATCGCCTGCGGGCGCGGCGTGACGGAAGTACAGGCCGGGGATCTGGTAGCGATGGTCGGGACGGCCTACCACTGCGAGATTAACCGGGTCAGCCGGACAATGCTGACGAAGCTGCCGGAAGAGCTTACGGATTACCGGCAGGCGGCTTTCTGCGCACTCGGTGGTATCGCGCTCGAAGGGATCCATCAGGCGGAGGTCGTGCCGGGAGAGACGGTGGCGGTCATCGGACTGGGTCTCGTCGGCCAGATCGTCTGCCGCATTCTGAACGCTTACGGCTGTGATGTGATCGGCTACGACGTTGTGGACAAGAGCATGGACGGCACGCGCCTGCTGGCCTTTATCGATTCGAACGATGACAGCGCGGCGGATATGACGAAATCGCTGACGCGCGGGCGCGGCGCAGACAAGGTGATCATCACGGCGGCGGCGGATTCCAACGCGCCGATGGATCTCGCGGCGGCGATCGCGCGTGACCGCGGCATCATCTGCATGATCGGGGTGACGCAGATGAACATCGACCGCAGACCCTATTATGAGAGAGAACTGACATTCAAGATCGCGCGCTCCTACGGCGCGGGACGGTATGACTCCATCTACGAGGAGCAGGGCATCGACTATCCGATCGGCTATGTGCGCTTCACGGAGGGCCGCAATATTGAGGAGTTTGTGCGTCTGCTCGCGCAGAAGCGTGTCGACGTGTCTGACCTCATCACGCATGAGATTCCCTTCGAGGACGCAGCGAAGGCCTACGAGATGATCACGATGAACCCGGATCATGAGCGCTAAATCGGCGTTATCCGGAAATATGAGGAGAACCAGGAAAAATGGAAGGACACCGGTGGAAGCGCGGCGAAGGAAGCCGTATCCGGCGACGAGATCCGACTCGGACTCATCGGCGCGGGTAATTTCGCGCGCAGTACGATGCTGCCGATCATGAAGGAGAGCGGAAAATTTGCGTTCCATGGCCTGGCTACGACCGGCGGGGTCGGCGCGGCCCAGGCGAACGCGGAGACGCCCTTTACCTATACAACGAACAATTATAAAAAGCTTCTGGAGGATCCGGATATCGATCTGATCGCAGTCTCCACGCAGCACGGCAGCCACGCAAAATTTGTCGTCGAGGCGCTGGAGGCGGGAAAAAATGTATACTGCGAGAAGCCGCTCTGCCTTACGCTGGAGGAGCTGGAGAGAATCAAGGCGGCTTACGGTCAGTCGAAGGGCGAACTCTTCGTCGGCCTTAACCGTCGCTATGCGCCGCTTGCCCGGCAGTTGAAAAAGGAGATGAAGACCGACCAGATTCCGGCGGTCTATGATTTCATCGCGAACGCGGGGTTCATCCCCCAGAAGCACTGGGTTCACGATGAGGCCGCGGGCGGCGGACGGATACTCGGCGAAGCCTGCCATTTTGTCGACCTGATTCAGTATCTCGACGGGAGTGAGCTGCTCGACCTCACTGTGACGGCGGCGAAGAACGACGCCTACCCGATGAACGACAACGTGCTGATTACGCTGCGCTTCGCGTCGGGCGCGGTCGGCAATATCGTCTACTCCTCGATGGGTTCGAAGCGCTATCCGAAGGAACAGCTCAGAGTCCTCTCGAACGGCATGGTCTGTGAGCTGGACAACTTCATCCGCCTGCGGAAATTCGGCTCCTCGAAGACTGCGTCGCACCAGCTGAAACAGGACAAGGGGATCAAAGCGGAGTATGAATATATTTACAGAGTCCTGAAAGGAAAGAAAAAGAACGCGGCGCTCGCGGACGCCTTCCGCGCCCAGGAGCTGCTGATCCGCGCGATGCAGAAAGTGAAGGAAGCATGAGAATCCTGGTATACGACACGGCGGCGGACAGCGGCGGCGCGGTGACGGTGCTGGAAAGCTTTTATGAAGAGTTTTCAAAGGATACGAAGAATCGTTATGTCTTTGTGCTGGGACGCTATGAGCTGCAGCGGACGGAGAATATCCGGGTGCTGCGCTACCCGTGGGTGAAGAAGAGCCCGCTGCACCGCCTGTATTTTGAGTGGGTCAAAGCGCCGCGTATTATAAAAAAATACCGAATTGACCGGGTGCTCTCGCTTCAGAATATCACGCTGCCCCGGGCTGGCGTGCCGCAGGATGTGTACGAGCACAACGCGCTGCCGTTTTCGGAGTATCGCTTTCGCCTGCGGGGCGGCTACCGGCCGTGGCTGACACAGCAGCTGCTTGGCAGGATGATGAAGCATTCGATTCGCCGTGCCCGGAAGGTCATGGTGCAGACCCGCTGGATGAAGGAGGCGATCGTCCGGCAGTGCGGGATTCCCGGGGAGAAGGTGGAGGTGAAGTTCCCTGCGGTGGAGATGCTGCAGACCGAAGCCTGGCAGTTGGACGATGCGCGTCCGGCCTTTCTTTATCCGGCGAACGCATCCGCCTACAAGAATCACCGCACGCTGCTCGCGGCCTGTAAGCTTCTGAAGGAGCGGGGTTTTAGCGATTATCGCATGATCTGGACGGTGACCGGGGAGGAGAACGACGGAATTCGTGAGATGAAAAAAGCGGCGGAGCGTGAACGGCTGCCGATCGAGTTTCGCGGCCCGGTGCCGCGCCGCGAGCTCTTTGACCTCTATGCCTCGTCCGTCCTGGTATTTCCGTCTTATGTGGAGACGGTGGGAATGCCGCTTCTGGAAGCGCAGTCCGTGAGGGCGCCGCTTCTTGCTGCGGACTGTCTCTATGCGCGGGATATCGCGGGCGATTATGAGCGGGCGGAATTTCTGCCGGTATTTGAAGCGGAGGCCTGGTGCGCCGCGATGCAGAAATGGCTTGAAAAATAGACCAAACTGGTATATATTAGGGTCAGTTTATACGATCGAAAGGATGGTTAAAATATGGCATTACTGAAGGAATGGCAGAAGATTGCCTACGATGAGAAGAAGGACAAGGGTCTGCTCCGGAAATTCTGGGACGATTATTTCCTGCTCGAGAAGGGCGTCTATGAGCAGCTGCTCGCGGAGCCGGACGTCGAGGTGAAGGGCACGGTGAAGGAGCTCGCGGAAAAATATAAGCTGAGCGTTCTGGAGATGGCCGGTTTTCTCGACGGCATCAACGACAGTCTGGTGGAGCCGAATCCGATCGAGGAGATGGAGGAGGACACGGTCGTCAGCCTGAAGTTTGACAAAGAAAAGCTCTATAAGAACATGGTTGAGGCGAAGGCGGACTGGCTCTATGAGCTGCCGCAGTGGGAGAGCATCTTCGACGAGGAGACGAGGCACAGGCTCTACATAGAGCAGAAGAAGTCCGGGACGATCGTAAAAGGAAAGAAGATTGGCCGTAACGATCCCTGTCCCTGCGGGAGCGGAAAGAAGTACAAGCAGTGCTGCGGGAGGAAAAAGGCATGAAAATCACTTTGAAGGATGGTTCGGTTAAGGAATACGCACAGCCGATGTCTGTGATCGACATTGCGCGGGATTTAAGTGATGGTCTGGCGCGCATGGCCTGCGTCGGCGAGGTGAACGGCGAGATCGTCGATCTGCGCACGGTCGTGGAGGATGACGCGCAGGTAAATATCCTCACCGCGCGGGACGAGGCGGGTCTGGCGGCGCTGCGTCACACGGCAAGCCATGTGATGGCGCAGGCGGTGCTGCGTCTCTACCCGGGTACCAAGCTGGCGATCGGCCCTTCGATCGCAAACGGTTTTTACTATGATTTTGAGTTTGAAGAGCCGCTGACGAGCGACGATTTCGAGAAGATTGAGGCGGAGATGAAGAAGATCATCAAGGAGGATCTGCCGCTTGAGCGCTTCACGAAGCCGCGCGAGGAAGCGATCGCCTATATGCAGGAAAAGGGTGAGCCCTACAAGGTTGAGCTGATTCAGGACTTACCGGAGGACGCGGTGATCGGCTTCTACAGCCAGGGCGAGTTCACCGATCTCTGCGCGGGACCGCATCTGATGAGCACAAAAGGCGTTGGCAAGGCCTTCAGGATCATGAGCCTTGCGGGCGCGTACTGGCGCGGCGACGAGCACCGTCAGATGCTGACCAGACTTTATGCGACCGCTTTTGCGAAGAAGGACGAGCTGGAGGCCTATATCACGATGATGGAGGAGGCCAAAAAGCGCGATCACCGGAAGATCGGCAAGGAGCTTGGGCTCTTTATGATGAATGAGGCGGGCCCCGGCTTTCCATTTTTCCTGCCGAAGGGCATGGTGCTGAAGAATACGCTGCTCGATTACTGGAGACAAATTCATAAGAGAGCGGGTTATGTGGAGATCTCCACGCCGATTATCCTGAACCGGAGCCTCTGGGAGACCTCCGGCCACTGGGATCACTATAAAAATAACATGTACACGACGGTCATCGACGAGGAGGACTACGCGATCAAGCCGATGAACTGCCCGGGCGGCGTGCTGGTCTACGCGTCTGAGCCGCGGTCCTACCGCGACCTGCCGCTGCGCATGGGAGAGCTGGGTATTGTGCATCGCCATGAGAAGTCCGGTCAGCTCCACGGCCTGATGCGTGTGCGCTGCTTCACGCAGGACGACGCACACATCTTCATGACGTCGGAGCAGATCAAGGATGAGATCAAGGGCGTCGTGGCGCTGATCGACGAGGTCTACTCACTGTTCGGCTTTGAGTATCATGTGGAGCTCTCGACGAGACCTGAAGACTCGATGGGCAGCGACGAGGACTGGGAGATGGCGACGGAGGGCCTGCGGAGCGCGCTTGATGAGCTGCAGCTTCCCTATGTAGTTAATGAGGGAGACGGCGCCTTCTATGGACCGAAGATCGATTTCCATCTGGTGGACTGCATCGGCAGAACCTGGCAGTGCGGCACGATTCAGCTCGATTTCCAGCTGCCGCAGCGTTTTGAGCTGGAGTACACGGGCGCGGACGGCGAGAAGCACCGCCCGATCATGATTCACCGCGTGGTATTTGGCTCGATTGAGCGCTTTATCGGCATTCTGACCGAGCATTTCGCGGGCGCCTTCCCGACCTGGCTCGCGCCGGTGCAGGTGCGTGTGCTGCCGATTTCCGACAAATACATGGATTATGCGAAGAGCGTGCGGGATAAGCTGGACGTCGCAGGCATCCGTGTGGAGCTCGACACCCGCTCTGAGAAGATCGGCTACAAGATTCGCGATGCGCGGAATCAGAGGATTCCTTACATGCTGGTCGTCGGCCAGAAGGAGGAAGAGGATGGGTCCGTGTCCGTCCTCAGCAGATCCGGGGACGAGGGCTCGAAGGCGCTGGACGCATTTATCGGAGATATTTTGAGAGAGATTGAGACAAAGGACAACGGCCTGACAAGAGGAAACGAGGAATGAAGGAGAGAAGAGCGGAGCTGGATATGATTCGGATCATCGCCTGTTTTCTGGTGGTGCTTCTCCATGTGGCGAGCTATGGGATGGAGGCGAAGGACCCGACGACAGTCGACTGGCTGATTCGCGATGCGGTGGTGTCGCTGGCCCGCTGTGCGGCGCCGCTCTTTTTCATGCTGAGCGGAGTGCTTTTCATGGAGAAAGAGCTGTCGATCGGGCAGCTCTTCCGGAAATACATCGCGCGGATTGCGCTTGCCTGGCTGCTCTGGTCGGCCTTTTACGCCGCGATCGATGTGGCCGCGTATCTGGGGAGCGGAGATGACCCGGCGGGTTATTTCCTGACAAAGCTGCTGAGCGGTCATTATCACCTCTGGTTTTTGCCGTCGCTGCTGGTCGCCTATCTGTTCCTGCCGCTTTTGCAGAAGCTGGTGAGCTCCTGCACGGTGCAGGAGCTGAAATATCTGGCGCTCGTGATCCTGGTGGGGGTGATCGGAAAGAGTACGCTCGATCCCTTCCTCGGCGGGAATGCGGCGTGGGATGGGTTCTGGGACAATTTCACGATTCCCTTTGCCTGTATCGGCCTGCTGTACTTTGTGCTGGGATATTTTCTGTACCGGTACAGGGAGTGCATTTCAGCGGGGAAAGCGTTTCTGCTCTATTTCCTTTTTGCGCTCGTGATGATCGCGATCAACACGGTCTGCGCGTTCCGGAGCGGCGCGCATTCCACCGCAGGCAACGGATATCTGACCCTGTGGGTTGTACTCTCGAGCGCGGGAATGTTTATGTTCCTGCTGCAAATCCTTTCCGAATGGAGCCCGGGAGAAAAGACGGCGGCGCGGCTTCAGAGCCTTTCCTCCCATACATTCGGGATTTACCTTGTACACATGCTGTTCATCGAGCAGGTTTTCCGCAGATTCGGCCTGACACAGGATCGGTTCCCGGCGCTCGTGTCCATCGTACTGTTCTCGGTGCTGACCTTCGTGCTGAGCTATGTCGTGGTGTGGGTGATAAAGAAAATCCCTGTACTGGGCCGCTGGGTGGTGTAAAAGCCGGGGATTTTTATCGTAAAAAAATGTTGACAAGCGATTATGCTTTTGGTATGATATCCTAGTCGGTTGAGAGACCGGCGGATATGGCGAGATAGCTCAGCTGGCTAGAGCACGCGGTTCATACCCGCGGTGTCGAGGGTTCGAGTCCCCCTCTCGCTACTTGAGGCTTCCTAAGAGATTAGGGAGCCTTTTCTTTCAAAATAAAACTGGAGGGCTTTGCGATGCGGGTTGGCATGGGTTACGATGTGCACCGCCTGGCCGAGGGCAGGGAACTGATCCTTGGCGGGGTGAAGATACCATATGAAAAAGGACTGTTGGGTCATTCGGACGCGGATGTGCTGCTGCACGCGATCATGGACGCGCTGCTCGGCGCGGCGGCGCTAGGCGACATTGGAAGGCATTTCCCGGACACGGATCCGGCCTACGAAGGGATCTCCAGCCTGAAGCTGCTCGCGCATGTGGGGGCGCTTCTGGAGGAAAAGGACTATCAGATCATCAATATCGACGCGACGATCATCGCCCAGCGACCGAAGATGGCGCCCCATATTCCGCAGATGGTGAAAAATGTGGCGGAGACGCTGAAGATCGAGGAAGATCAGGTGAACATCAAGGCGACGACCGAGGAAGGACTCGGGTTTACAGGAAGCGGCGAGGGCATCGCTTCCCAAGCGATCTGCTCCCTGATGCCGATCACGGCCTACATTGATGAGGAGCGGGGCCTGCAGGGCGGCTGCGCGGGGTGCCAGGGATGCCCGAGATAGACTGGAAGAAAGCGGTGCTTCGCTATCTTTCTGCGGAGGAAAAGGACTCCACTCGCTCTCTTTATGAAGCGGCCTTCCCGGAGGATACGAAGCGTTTTGTGGATTATTATTATCAGTACAGGACGCGGGACAACGAGATCCTGGTGCTGGAGCAGGACGGGACGGCGGTATCCATGCTCCACCGCAATCCCTACACGCTGATTGTGAATGGTTATGAGCTGCGCAGCGATTATATTGTGGCGGTGGCGACGCAGAAAGAATTCCGCCATCAGGGCTGCATGCGTGCGCTGCTTGAAAGGGCGCTCCGCGACATGGCGGAGCAGGATATGCCCTTCACCTTTCTGATGCCGGCGAGTGAGAGCATCTACGCGCCCTTTGATTTCGTGTGGATCTGCCCGTATACAGCGCTGCCGGCGCATGTCCTTCGCATGGACGCGGACGCGCAGAACCGCTATCTGGCGACCCGCTACCAGATGTTCTGCAGGCGGGACGCACGCTATCTGGAGAATCTCAGGGAGGAGCAGAAGGCGGAGGCCGGTGAGGCGTCCTCCGGGAAAGTGCCTCCTTTTATGGCACGGATCACGGATGTGCGGGGCATGCTCTCCCTCGCGGGCAGCCGCGAGGAGCGGGAACTGTTTCTGCACGTAAAAGACGCAATTATCGAAAAGAATGACGGATATTTTCGCTGGATTACAGAGCCGGATAAAAGCAGGGCCGAGAAGCTCGGCGGCGCGCCGGAGCGCGTCGATCTCGAGCTGAGCGTCGGCGAGCTGGCCTCACTGCTCTTCGGCAGCTTCCGGATCTGCCTGAGCGAATATGTGTAGTGTCTGTTGGAAGCGCGCGTCGTTCTGCTGTGCGGCCTCTTTCAGGACAGCATCGTAGCCGGTGAGCGCCGCGAAGGGGGAAAACTGCGTCGCCCGGTCGTGCATGGACATGTGCGGTCGTGTTCTGGACACGTGGTGGGGCAGATCGAGAATATCCTGATAATCCTGTATACTTCTTCTGACCATTTTTCTCTCCTCTATTTTCTGTGGCCGCCGACCTGCGCGTTGCGCTCCCGGCCGGTCGCGCCCTCCTCCAGGTTCATCCCCTTGAGCAGGGCGTTCTTCCCGAATTTCTTCTGAATTTCCAGGACCGCTTTCTGTCCGCGCTTTTCGCGCTCAAGTTCCGCCTGTTCCCGTGCACGTTTCTGTTCCAGCGCCGCGTAATCCGTGAACAGGTCGAGCTGTTCCGGCTCCGGGGGTTTCACTCGGTCTTCTCTGACGACGTGGTTGGCGACAACGTACATGCGGCGCACCAGCAGCCCGGGGTCCACGATGCGGTCGAAGAGCTCCATCGCCGCCGCTGTGATCAGCCTCGTGGAGGCGGTCTGTCTGCCGAGATTGATGGAGCCGTGGGCGGGTTTCGGAACACGGCGGCCATAGTGGTCGCTGACAATTTCGCCTTTATAGGACTCCCGCCGTCCCGGATCACTTAAATTTTCGATATCATAGCCGATGGTCAGCACGATCTGGTCCGCGACCAGCTCCTTGTCCACCAGGTCAAGGGAGAGGGCATCGGCCATCTCCCTGACCACGAGTCTGGCCTTCTCAAATTCGTAGGGCTGCTGCAGTACCTGTCCGGAGCTGATGCTGTTGTTCTCCGGCGTGTATTCCTGGATGTCGCGGATGCGGCAGGGCTCCCAACCCCAGGCATGGTCGATCAGCAGCTCCGCGTTCACGCCGAACTCCTTATACAGCCGGTTTTCCCCGTGCGTGTCCAGACTGTAGCGCGCGATATCGCCCATGGTGAAGAGTCCGAGCTTCTCCAGCCTCTTCGCATAGCCGCGGCCGACGCGCCAGAAGTCGGTGATGGGCTGATGCGCCCAGAGCTTTTCCCGGTAGCTCTGTTCATTCAGAGAGGCGATGCGCACGCCGTCCTGGTCCGCCGGCATATGCTTTGCCACGATATCCATGGCGATCTTGCACAGGTAAAGATTGCTGCCGATGCCGGCGGTGGCGGTGATGCCGGTTTCCCGCAGCACCTCCCGGATGATCTTCATCGCCAGCTCATGGGCCGTGAGTCCGCAGGTGTGCAGATAGTCGGTCACATCCATGAAAACCTCGTCGATGCTGTAGACATGGATGTCTTCCTGAGCGACATGGCGCAGGTAGATCTGATAGATTTCACTGCTGCGCTGCATATAATGCGCCATCTGCGGCGTGGCTACGAGATAGTCCAGCGCCAGCGAGGGGTTCGCGTTCAGTTCATCGAGGTCGCAGGAGCTTCCCGTAAGGCGATGTCCGGGGGCTCTTCGCAGGCGCTCGGCGTTCACCTCCTTTACCCGGCTCACGACCTCAAAGAGCCGGGCCCGTCCGGAAATGCCGAAGGATTTCAGAGACGGGGATACGGCGAGACAGATCGTCTTCTCCGTGCGGCTTAAGTCCGCGACTACCAGATTGGTGCGCAGGGGATCAAGCCCCCGTTCCACGCATTCCACGGAGGCGTAGAAGGATTTCAGGTCAATGGCGATATAAGAACGTTCCGGCAAAAAACACGCCTCCTTTCAGCAAAAAGCAGCGCTGACTTTTATTGACATTCGCCTGAAATAATGCTATAGTGCACATCGAAATCAGGCGGAAGCCGCGTCACCCTGTTCTGTGATCTTATCACAGAACGGCGCGCAAAAAAAGTGTAATTTTATAACAATATGGAAAGGATGGTGAGCAGGATGAAATATGTCTGTGATGTCTGCGGCTATGAGTACGATGAGGCGCTCGGCGATCCCGACAATGGGATCGAGCCCGGCACGAAATGGGAGGACCTGCCGGAGGACTGGGTCTGTCCGCTCTGCCAGGTTGGCAAGGATCAGTTCAGCGAGGCTTAAGAAGCGTGAGAGCATGAGAAGCCCGGGAATGGTTATGCAGTATTACCGTTCCGGGGCTTTTTCATGCGCCGGAATGCGTGAAAGGAATTGCAATTACCGGGAGCTTGTGCTATAGTATTTTCTAATCGCAGGTGTCGGCGGGGAGATCCGCCGGTGAAAAGGGAAACGGGTGAGAATCCCGTGCGAACTCGTCACTGTATGCCGGGAGCGCAGGGCCAGAATGCCACTGAGAGATTGGGAAGGCGGCCTTAGGCGCGATGATTGGCGAGCCAGGAGACCTGCCTGTGAGGATGGGAGCGATGAGCTCCCCAGGCCACGAGTAACTGGTCGCAAATGAAAAATTTCATTGCGTCCTCTTACGTCGTGCCCCCGATAAGCAGGAGGGCACGTTTTAGTCTACGCCGAAAAGGCGAAAAGAGGAGGAAAAGGAAATGAAAAGGAAACTGGCAATGTTACTGGCGGGCGCCATGGTCTTCGGACTGCTGACGGGCTGCGGAAGCAGCACGACGACGGAGACGACGGAAGAGACGGTCGAAGAGGAGACAGAGGAAGCCGAAGAGGAAGTCGAAGAAGAGGCTGAGGAGGAAGTCGACGCGGATCAGGCGGCGGCTGACGAGGTGGCGGCTCTGATCGACGCGATCTATGTCCAGGAGTGGACCGAGGATACCGCGGATCAGTGCGCGGCGGCGAAGGCAGCCTGGGACGCCCTGACCGACGAGCAGAAGGAGCTGGTCGAGGGTGAGAATGCGGATCCGGATTACTTCGGAAGAGACACCGGCGACGCTTCGCTGGATGACGCGAGGAATCAGGACGATATCGGGGAGAACGAGATTCTGGTCGTGAGCTTCGGTACTTCCTTTAACGACAGCCGTGTGACGGACATCAAGGGGATTGAGGACGCGCTGCAGGAGGCTTATCCGGACTGGTCCGTGCGCAGAGCCTTTACGGCGCAGATCATCATCAATCACATCCTGGCGCGCGAGGGATATCAGATTGACAATATCGATCAGGCACTGCAGCGCGCGGTGGACAACGGCGTGAAGAATCTTGTCGTACAGCCGACGCATCTGATGCACGGCGCGGAGTATGATGAGATGATGGAGGCGGTTGAGTCCTACGCGGATCAGTTTGAGACGGTGTCCGTGGCGGAGCCGCTGCTCGGCGAGGTTGGTTCCGACGCGAGCGTGATCAATGAGGACAAGGCCGCGGTCGCGGAGGCGGTTGTCGCCGCGGCGGTCGAGGATTCCGATTATGACAGCCTGGACGCGATGGCGGAGGACGGCACGGCGATCGTGCTGATGGGACATGGAACTTCTCATACCGCAAACGTGACCTATGACCAGATGCAGACGCAGATGGAGGAGCTCGGCTATGAGAATGTCTTCATCGGAACGGTAGAGGGCGAGCCGGAAGATACGGAATGCTCTGTTGTGATTGAGAAGCTCGCAGAGGCAGGCTATACGAAGGTCATCCTTCGCCCGCTGATGGTGGTTGCGGGCGACCACGCGAACAACGATATGGCGGGAGACGACGAGGATTCCTGGAAGAGCATGTTCGAAGCGTCCGGCAGCTTTGAGAGCATCGAGACGCAGATTGCGGGTCTTGGCCGCATCGAAGCGGTAGAGGCGCTCTACGTCGAGCACACGGCAGCAGCGATGGCGGAGTAAACCTGATACAAAATGCTGCGGGGTCTGTCACAGACAGGCTCTGCAGCGTGGGCTTGTCTGTGAAAGCGGGTAGAAAACGGATCCTGCAGACGGAGATGAGAATTTATGAAAAAAGTGATTACTTTACTGGCTGTGCTTTCCCTCACAGCCGCGCTCTGCGTCGGATGCGGCGGCAGTGCGCAGGAGGAGAGCACCGCGGACACAGCCTCCGGGGAGGAAGCCGTGTCTGAAGGAGAATCCGGCGCAGAGGAGGAAAACGGCTCGAACGAAGAATCCACTGCGGAGGAAGAGGCGGCGGAGACGGTCACCGTGGAAGCTGAGCTTGAGGATGGCGTCTACCTGGCCGACTTTGACACGGATAGCTCGATGTTCCACGTCAATGAATCCTGCGATGGCAAGGGTACCCTGACCGTGGAGAACGGTGTGATGACGATCCACGTCTCTCTGGTGTCAAAAAATATTGTCAATCTCTACTATGGCCTTGCGGAGGACGCGCAGCAGGACGGCGCGGAGCTGATCGAGCCGACGCTGGACAGCGTCACCTACAGTGACGGCTACACGGAGGAGGTCTACGGCTTCGACATTCCGGTACCGGCACTGGATACGGAGTACAATGTCGCGATTATCGGCACAAAGGACAACTGGTACGACCATATGGTCAGCGTGTCAAACCCTGAGTTGCTGACGGAGTAATGCGATCACGCGCCCCCGCTTTCGCGAAAAACGAAGCGGGGGCACTTTCCATACTCTGGAGAGGAGTTTTCGGATATGAAAAAACGGAATTTTGCATGGATTTGTACGGCGGTTCTGACCATTCTCTGCGCATGGGCGCCGCTTACCGCCCACGCGGAAGCGCTGGAGGCGGCCTGGATCGAGATGGAGGACGGCGAGTACGCGATCGACGTGGCGATGGAGGGCGGCAGCGGAAAGGTGACGATCAGCTCCCCGGCGATTCTGATCGTCGAAGATGGGCGTGCCTACGCGCGCATTGAGTGGAGCAGCACGCATTACGATTATATGAAGGTGGGCGATGAGACCTACTATCCGGTTAACGAGGACGGGGGCTACTCTACCTTTGAAATTCCGATCACGGTGTTCAATGAGGCGATGACTGTGATCGGCGATACGACGGCGATGAGTACGCCGCATGAGGTTGAGTATACGCTCATTTTCGACTCTGACTCGATCACTTCAAAGAGCCAGACGCCGCAGGCGGCGGCGCAGAGAGTTGTCTATATGGCGCTCGCGATCATCGCGGTCTGCGCGGTGGTTTCCATCATCAAGAAGAGAAGAAGGTATTCCGCGAAATGAGAAAAAGATGGATGGCAGCGGTTCTTCTGCCGGCAACGGCATTCACGCTTATGGGCTGTGGCTCGTCCGCGGGGGCAGATGCGGCGGCTCGGGATACCAACATCAGCGAAGAGCTGAGCTTTACGGAGAGCATGGAACTCTCCTATGCGGAAGAATTTTCCGTGGATTACTATGAAAATGATTTTGCGCTGATCACGATCGCGGACAGTGCCCGCTACCTGCTCGTCCCGGAGGGGGAGAGCGCTCCGGAGGATCTGGATGAGGAGATCGTGATTTTACAGCAGCCGATTGAAAATATATATCTTGTGGCTTCAGCCGTGATGGACATGTTCGTTTCCATGGATGCGCTGGACGCGATTCGCTTCAGCGGTACGCAGGCGGACGGCTGGTACATCGAGGAGGCGAAGACCGCGATGGAAAATGGGGATATTCTCTATGCGGGCAAATATTCCGCACCGGATTACGAGCAGATCCTTGCGGAGAACTGCGGCCTGGCGATCGAGAATACGATGATCTACCACACGCCGGAGGTGGAGGAGCAGCTGGAGAAATTCGGTATTCCGGTGCTCGTCGACTATTCGAGCTATGAGGCGGAGCCGCTCGGACGGACCGAGTGGATAAAGCTCTACGGTCTGCTGGTTGGCGAGGAGGAGGCCGCGGAGGATGCTTTCGCGGCGGAGATTGAAGAGTTTGCGACAGTGGCGGACGCGGAACAGACGGGATTGACGGTCGCCTTCTTCTACATCACGACGAATGGCGAGGCGAATGTCCGGCAGTCATCCGACTATCTGCCGAAGATGATCGAGCTCGCGGGCGGAACCTATATTTTTGCGGTTCTCGGCGACGAGGACACGGCTTCCTCGACCGTGACGATGACGATGGAGGAGTTCTACGCGGGGGCGAAGGACGCCGACTATATTATCTATAACAGTACGATCGACGGGGAACTCACATCGGTCGACGAACTGTTGGGGAAAAGCTCGCTTCTCGGCAACTTCAGCGCCGTGCAGAGTGGAAATGTCTACTGTACGTCGAAGAACCTCTACCAGTCCTCGATGGAGCTCGGCACGATCACGGCGGATATTCACCGCATGCTGACCGGGGAGGATGAGGAGCTCACTTATCTGTATAAACTGGAGTGAAGGAATGAAGAACAGAAGATATTGCCTTGCATTTCTCATACTGGCCGCACTGTTGCTCGTGCTTCTGGCGGTGAACGTCTGCATTGGCAGCGTCGGCATTCCCTTCGCGGAGGTGTTGCACATCCTAACCGGGCATGGTTCCGATGCAACCTATACTGACATTGTCATGCAGATCCGCCTGCCGCGCGCGCTGGCCGCGGCGATCCTCGGCGGAGCGCTGGCGCTGTCCGGCTATCTTCTGCAGACTTTCTTTCACAATCCGATCGCGGGTCCCTATATTCTCGGCATTTCGTCGGGCGCGAAGCTGGTCGTCGCGCTTGTGATGGTCTTTGCTCTGGGACAGGCGGCTGTTGTAAGCTCAGGAATGATGATTATCGCGGCATTCATCGGCTCCATGATCTCAATGGGTTTTGTGATTCTGATGTCGCGCTATATGGAGCAGATGTCGATGCTGATCGTGTGCGGCGTTATGATCGGTTATATCTGCTCGGCGATCACGGAATTTGTCGTGACCTTTGCAGAAGATGCGGATATCGTGAATCTGCACAGCTGGTCGCAGGGAAGCTTCTCCGGTATCTCCTGGAATAATGTAATTGTGATGTCGGTCGTTGTTTTTCTCGCCTTCGCCGCGGTGTTTCTGATGTCGAAGCCGATCATGGCCTATCAGATGGGCGAGTCCTACGCGAGAAATATGGGGCTTAACATCCCCGTGTTCCGCGTGCTGCTGGTGCTGCTCTCCAGTATTCTGTCGGCCTGCGTGACCGCCTTTGCAGGGCCGGTTTCCTTTGTTGGTATCGCGGTGCCGCATCTGGTGAAGAGCCTTTTTAAGAGTTCCAGGCCGCTGCTTCTGATTCCCGGATGTTTTCTTGGCGGCGCTTCCTTCTGTCTGTTCTGCGACCTGCTCGCGCGGACACTGTTCGCGCCGACGGAGCTCTCGATCAGCACAGTGACCGCAGTCTTCGGCGCGCCGGTTGTCATTTACATTATGATACGGCGCAGAAAGGAGCGGGCGTAAGCGGATGAAGGGTGATATGATCTATTTCCGGACAGAGGGTCTGACGGTTGGCTACAACGGCGTTCCGCTGATCCGGGACATTGAATTGTCCATGAAGCGTGGGGAGATCCTGACGCTGATCGGACCGAACGGAGCCGGGAAGACTACGATTCTGAAAAACATCATACGGCAGCTCGAACCGCTCGGCGGGACGGTGTTTCTCGACGGGCGGAAACTTCCGGAGCTTTCCGGACACGAGCTCTCGACGCAGATGTCGGTTGTACTGACCGAGCGGGTGAAGACGGAGCTTATGAGCTGCGAGGACGTCGTAGCCACCGGACGTTATCCCTATACCGGAAGGTTTGGCGTGCTTTCGGAGGAGGATCACCGCATCGTGCGGGAGTCGATGGAACTTGTTCATATCTCAGAGCTTAAGGAGCGCGATTTCTCCGAGACCAGTGATGGACAGAAGCAGCGTGTCATGCTGGCGCGGGCACTCTGTCAGCAGCCGGATATCCTTGTGCTCGATGAGCCGACTTCTTTCCTCGACATACGCTACAAGCTGGAGTTCCTCTCGATCATTCAGGAAATGTCGCGACAGCATGGCCTCTCGGTTATCATGTCGCTGCATGAGCTCGATCTGGCGGGACGGATCTCGGACAAGCTTGCCTGCATCCGTGGAGACAAGGTGGACCGTTTCGGCACGCCGGAGGAGATCTTTACAGAGGGTTACATTCAGGAACTTTACCAGATGACGGTCGGTTCCTATGACGAGCGAACCGGCAATCTGGAACTGACGCCCGTCAAGGGCGAACCGGAGGTCTTCGTGATCGCCGGGAACGGCCGTGGCACGGATGTTTATCGAAGTCTGCAGCGGCGCGGCATTCCCTTCGCGACGGGTATCCTCTGGGAGAATGATCTCGACTTTCCGACGGCGCACGCGCTGGCGGCGGAGCTGGTCAGCGTACCGGCGTTTCACGAAATTTCTGCGGAGGAATTGGTGCGCGCGAAGAAGATCATGGATCGCTGCGGGCATGTGATCTGCACCTTTGAAAAAGGGGCATATTTGCCGGAAGGCCTGCAGGAGCTGGTCTCTTATGCACGGCATAAAGGTTACGAAAACATATAAAGGAGAATACAGAATATGGCTGGAAAAATTTACGGTATCGGGGTGGGACCGGGCGATCCGGAGCTGCTGACCCTGAAGGCAAAGAAAATACTGGACGCGGCGGATGTGATCGCCGTTCCGGTCAAGGAGGCGGGCGAGTACAGCACGGCGCTGGAGATCATCCGTCCGGTTGTCGATCTTAGTGGAAAGGAGATCGTCGAAGTCGTCTTCCGCATGCTGCGAGACGAGGAGGAGCGGAAGAAATGTCGCGCCGCGGCCTGTGAGCAGCTGGCGGATCTGCTGCGCGGCGGCAAGGATATCGCGATGATTACGCTTGGCGATGTATCGGTCTACAGCACCTACATGTATGTGAATAATTATCTGGCGGAGGCTGGATTTGAGACGGAAATCATCCCGGGCATCCCGTCCTTCTGCAGTGGGGCGGCGAAGGCGCAGCTTGCGCTCATGGAGGGCAACGAGGGTCTGGCGATCGTGCCATCAGCGAAGGAGAATCTGCTCGTGGACGCCGTGCTCGATCATTTTGAAAATATTGTCGTCATGAAGGCGGGCGGCAGCATTGAGAAGCTGATCGAAAAGCTGAAAGCACGCGGTATTCTGCTCACTGCGGCGACCGTCTTAAGCTGTGTCGGCATGGAAAATGAGTATATCGGGCCGCTCGACCCGGAGCGCGAGTACAGCTATTTCACCACGGTCATCATCAAGAAGGGGGAGTAAGAAATCATGGTATCATTTATCGGAGCGGGACCCGGCGATCCGGAGCTCCTGACGATCAAGGGAAAGAAGATTATTGACAGCGCCGATGTAATCATCTACGCGGGTTCACTTGTCAACCCGCAGGTGCTTGCGGATGCGAAGGAGGGCGCGGTCATCTATAACAGCGCCACGATGAATCTCGACGAGGTGATCGCCGTCATGAAGGACGCGGAGGAGAAAGGTCTCAAGGTGGCGCGCGTGCACACCGGCGACCCGGCGATCTACGGCGCGCACCGGGAGCAGATGGACCGTCTCGACGAGCTGGGCATCGACTATGAGGTGATTCCGGGTGTGAGCTCCTTCCTCGCGACCGCGGCGGTGCTGAAGAAGGAGTATACGCTGCCGGGCGTCAGCCAGACGGTGATCCTAACCCGGATGGAGGGCAGGACGCCGATGCCGCCGAAGGAGAAGCTGCTCGATCTCGCGCAGCACAACGCGACGATGATCATCTTCCTGAGCGTCGGCATGCTGGACGAGATGTCCGAGATTCTGCGTCAGGCTTACCGCGATACCACGCCGGTGGCGGTCGTCTACAAGGCGACCTGGGAAGATCAGAAGATCGTGTACGGCGATCTCACCAATATCGCGGAGCGCGTGCGGGAGGCCGGTATTCGCAAGACAGCCCTCACGGTCGTCGGCGATTTTCTGGGGGATGAATATGAGCTGTCAAAGCTCTACGATAAGACCTTTACCACAGAATTCCGAAAAGGAGTGACAGACTGATGGGTATCACACTGATCAGCATCAGCCATCAGGCGGCGCCGCTTCACATCCGGGAGATGTTCGCATTTCCGGAGGAGGTACAGGCTGAGCTGATGAAGCAGATGATCGGGAAGGGCATTGCGGATGAGTGCGTGATCATCAGCACCTGCAACCGGACCGAGGTTTACACGTATTCGGAATGTCCGGACAGCAATTTTGCTGCCATGCAGGAGCTGCTGCTCGAATTTGCGAACGCGCAGGATGTAGAGCACATGGGCGATTATATCCGGCTTTACAGTGGATCAAAGGCGATCCGCCATCTGTTCCGCGTGACCGCGGGGCTGGACTCGATGGTGATGGGCGAGGATCAGATTCTCGGCCAGGTAAAGCGCGCGCATGAGTTCGCGCACGAGACGGGGAGCTGCGGCGTGTACCTGAATACGCTGTTCCGCTACGCGGTGACCGCGGCGAAGAAGGTGAAGACCGAGACGGATCTTTCCCGTACGACGGTGTCGACGGCGACGATGGCGATCAAGGCGGCCGAACAGACCTTCGGCTCGCTGCATGGGAAGAAAGTCATGCTGATCGGCGCCTCCGGCAAGATCGGCAGCACGGTGCTCAAGAATCTGCAGTGTATCGAGGGGGCGGAAGTCTACATCACGGCCCGGAATATGGGACAAGCAAGCGCGGACCCGCACCACAAGATCAGCTACCAGGTCATGGACTATGAGAAACGCTATGAGCTTGTCAATGAGATGGACGTGATCGTCAGCGCGACGTCGAGTCCTCACTATACGCTCACTTATGATAACCTCGCGAAATGTCTTGTGACGGAGAAGCCCCGTGTGCTGGTCGATCTGGCGGTGCCGATCGATATCGATGCGCGCGCGGAGAAGCTGCCCGGCGTGAAGCGCTACGATATCGACGACTTCCGCGAGCTGGCGGCCGCAAACAATGAGAAGAAGCAGCACGAGGCGCTCGAGGCGGAGCAGATGCTCGAGGAGTCCCGCAAGGATTTTGAGCGCTGGATGATCTTCCAACAAGGGCTGCCAATGATCGCGAAGACGAAGGAGTGGATGCTGCGTGAGGCGGAAAAGAAGGGTTTTGAGAGGGCGATTGACAAGATGTTTTACCGGCTGCGGGATAATTCTGAGCCGGAGGAACTGCGGGCTTTCCTTGAGCATCTTGGAAACGCAGAGTAAGGGAGGATTTTTTCATGGGCAAATTATATGTGGTTGGCTTCGGCCCTGGCGGGAAGGAGCACATGACGCAGAAGGCGATCGACGTGATCACGCAGGCGGACGTCGTGACCGGTTACACCACTTACGTCAATATTCTGAAGGAATATTTTCCGGATAAGAAATACATCGCGACGCCGATGATGCAGGAGGTAAAGCGCTGTGAGATGGCGGTCGAGGAGGCGATGAAGGACCAGACGGTCGTGATGGTCTCCAGCGGTGACAGCGGTATCTACGGCATGGCCGGTATCATCTATCAGGTGGCGGATGAGAAGCAGGCGGATATCGAGATCGAGACCGTGCCGGGCGTGACCGCGGCCAGTGCGGCGGCCTCCGTCCTGGGCGCGCCGCTGATGCACGACTTCGCGGTGATTTCCTTAAGCGATCTGATGACGCCGCTTGAGCTCATCATGAAGCGCGTGGACTGCGCGGGAGCCGGCGACCTGATCGTCTGCCTCTACAATCCGAAGAGCAAAAAGCGCACCGGCTATGTGGAGCAGGCGGCGGACATTCTGATGAAGTACCGCTCCGATAAGACGCCGGTCGGCATTGTGCGGAACGCGGGCAGGAGCGATGAATCCTCCTGCATCACGACGCTCGGAGAACTGAAAAACGCGGAGATCGACATGTTCAGCGTCGTCATCATCGGAAATTCCCAGACCTACACAAAGAATGGGAGAATGATTACACCGAGGGGCTACGCGGTGAATCGGTGAGCCGTGCGACGCAGGGAGGAATTATGCAGAGTATCATACGTATCGGGACCAGAAAGAGTAAGCTCGCTCTGGTTCAGACGGAGACCGTAAAACAGAAGATCGAGGAGCTTTTCCCGGAAATCCAGGTGGAGCTGGTGACCTTTTCGACAAAGGGCGACGAGCTGCTCGACCGCTCACTCACTTCCTTTGGCGGGAAGGGCGTGTTCACGAAGGAGCTCGAGGAGGCGCTGCTGAGCGGAGAGATTGATCTTGCCGTGCACAGCGCGAAGGACATGCCGATGGAGTTCCCGGAGGGACTGCAGATCGGCGCGGTTCTGCCGCGCGCGGCGGTGGAGGATGTGATTGTCACGCGTGATGGAACGCCGCTTGCGGAGCTCGTTCCGGGCAGCGTCGTCGGTACGAGCAGCCTCCGCAGGGAGCTGCAGATCCGCAGAATCCATCCCCTTGTGAAGATTCAAATGCTGCGCGGCAACGTGCAGACGCGGCTCCGTAAGCTGTCCGAGGGGCAGTACGACGCGATCGTCCTCGCGGCGGCGGGTCTTAAACGCCTGGGCCTCGATCAGGATTCTTCTTTCCATTATGAATATCTTACGCCGGAGCAGTGCCTCCCGGCAGCAGGACAGGCGATCCTCGCGGTGGAGAGCCGGGAGGGGCGTCTCACGGAGTTGCTTGAGAAGCTGAACGACCCGCGTTCGGCAGTGATGCTGAGTGCGGAGCGCGCGTTTCTGACAGAGATCGGCGGCAGCTGCAACGCGCCAGCGGCGGCGCTCAGCCGCCTGGACGGGGATACCCTTCGCATGGACGCGATGTTCGCTTCCGACGGCATTCACATGAAAAAAGTTTCCGGGGAAAGCGTGACCGGACTGGATACCGGGAAAGCGGCGGAGCTCGGCACAGCGCTCGCGAAAAAGATACGGACGGGCAAGGTCTGGCTTGTCGGCGCCGGTCCCGGGAATAAGGACCTGATCACGCAGAAGTGCCTTTCCTGCGTGCGCGCGGCGGATGTGATTGTCTATGACAGTCTCGCGACGGATTCGCTTTTAAATGAGGCGAGACCCGACGCGGAGCTTATCTATGCGGGGAAGCGTTCGTCCCATCATCATCTGAAGCAGGAGGAGACGAATGCGCTGCTGATCCGTCTGGCGAAGGAGGGAAAGAATGTCGTGCGCCTCAAAGGCGGCGATCCCTTCATCTTCGGGCGAGGCGGCGAGGAAGCCGAGGAACTGCTGGCGGCGGAGGTTCCCTTTGAGATCGTCTGCGGCGTGTCGTCCTGCTACAGCGCTCCGGCCTATGCGGGGATCCCGGTGACGCATCGCGATCACGCCTCTTCCTTCCATGTGATCACGGGTCACGAAGGCAGCCACAAGACGGCGAATGTGCTCGACTACGCGACGCTCGCGCGGGAGGAGGGGACGCTCATCTTTTTGATGGGATTGAAGAATCTCCCGAATATTGTGAAAAATCTGATCGAAAATGGTAAAGATAAGAATACGCCCGCCGCGGTGATTCAGGAGGGCACGACCGCGCGGCAGAAGGTGGCGGTGGGAACGCTTGCCACGATCGTGGAGGATGCGGCGAAGGCAGGGATTCAGACCCCGGCGATCACCGTCGTCGGTGATGTGGCAACGCTTCGCGAAAGGATTGACTGGTTCGGGAAAGAGCCACTCTCCGGGAAACGGGTGCTTCTGACCGCGACGCCGAAGATGGCGCAGGAGCAGGCGGAGGTCCTTGAGGCGGAGGGGGCGGAGACGATTCGTTTCAGCCTGATCTATACGCAGCCGCTTCTCTCGGAGGAAATCGCCCGGGCGGTGGTGCAGCTCTCGGATTACAGCTGGCTTGTCTTCACGAGCAGCAACGGCGTGGATATTTTCTTTGATTACCTGCTGGAGTGCGGGAAGGACCTGCGCAGTCTTGCCGGGATCAGGCTTGCGGTGATCGGCGAGGGGACGCGGCGCGCACTTGCCGCGCGCGGCCTGCAGGCCGATTTCGTGCCGGCTTCCTTCAGCAGCAAAGCGCTTGCGAAGGAGTGGATCCCGACGCTCACAAAGAATGACCGCGTGCTGCTTCTGCGCGCGGAAGAGGCGTCGCAGGAACTGAACCGCGCGCTTGACGCGGCGGGCATTTCCTATACGGCGGACGCGCTCTACCGCACGGCGGTCGATACGCGCAAAGAGGAGGAGCTGCGCCGCCTTCTGCAGGATGTGGACTATGTGACTCTGTGCAGCGCCTCCGCGGCGCGGGCCTTTGCTTCGATGACGCAGGGACTGGAATACAGTGCGCAGGTCGTCTGCATTGGCCCGGTGACCGAGAAGGCTGCGCGTGCGGAAGGAATCCCGGTGGGACAGTCCGCGGTGGTCTATGACGCGGAGGGAATCCGGAATGTGCTGCTCTATGAGGTGAGGTAAAGATGGAACTTCTGCACGGCGGGAATATTTATGATGAAAATCTGAACAGGGAAGAGGCTGCCCCGCTTCTCGACTTCTCCGCGAACATTAATCCGCTGGGGATGCCGGACAGCGTGCGGTGCGCCGTATGTGCTTCCCTCGATCTGGCGCACAATTATCCGGATCCGCTTTGCCGGAAGCTGCGTACGGCGCTGTCGGAGGAATATGCTCTTCCGGCAGAGTTTTTTCTGTGCGGCAACGGCGGCGCGGATCTGATTTACCGCCTGGCCTATGCCCTGCGCCCGGAAAAGGCTCTGCTGACGGCACCGACTTTCGCGGAGTATGAAGAGGCCCTGAAGCAGACAGACACGGAGCTCTGCTTCTATGAGATGCAGAAGGATTTCGTCGTGCGGGAGGATATCCTTGCGCGGATGGACGAGTCCGTCGATGTGATGTTTCTGTGCAATCCGAACAATCCGACCGGACTGCTCGTGGATCAGGAGCTGCTGCCCCGCATTCTGGAAAAGGCGCGGCAGTGCGGGATTCTGCTCGCGCTGGACGAGTGTTTTCTTGATTTCACCGGGCAGCCGGAGCGCTCTCTTGTCCCATACGTGGTGCAGTCGCCCGGTCTTTTGATCCTGAAATCCTTCACCAAGATGTATGCGATGCCGGGTCTGCGGCTCGGCTACTGTATCTGTTCGGATCAGGCGCTTCTTTCCCGTATGGCCGTGGCGGGGCAGTGCTGGGGCGTCAGCATTCCCGCCTCCGAGGCCGGGATTGCCGCGCTGAAGGAAAAAGAATACACGCAGCGTGTGATCGGCCTCGTGCGGGAGGAGCGCGCATTTCTGAAAACGGAGCTGGAGAAGCTGGGCTTCGAGGTCTGGGACGGGCAGGCGGATTATCTTTTCTTCCGCGCGCCGGGCGTGTACGATCTTTACGAACGGCTTCTGCCGCAGCGCATTCTGATCCGCCGCTGCGCGAATTACCGTGGCCTGGACGGGACATATTACCGTGTCGCCGTGAAGAGTCATGAGGAAAATATGCGGCTGCTGGGGGCGCTTGCAGGCTGTTCCGAAAAATAAGAAAGCCTTTTGTTGTAAAACAGGGCTGAATCATGTATAATAAACATAGCTCTGGCAAAGGAGGTAGAGACTATGCTGCTAACAACCCCGCCGATTATGTGGCTTGTGCTGCTGATCGCGCTTCTGGCTGTCGAGGCTGTGACGCTCGGCCTCACGACGATCTGGTTTGCGGGCGGCGCTGCCGCAGCATTCGTAGCTGCCCTTGCCGGTGCGAATCTCACGGTTCAGATTACGATTTTCGTTGTGCTTTCCCTTGTGCTTCTGATTGTCACACGCCCTCTGGCGGTGCGCTATATGCAGAAGGACCATGTGAAGACGAACGCGGACAGCCTGATCGGACAGCACGCGCTCGTGACGGAGGAGATCAGCAATCTTGACCAGACCGGCGAGGTGGTGATCGCCGGCGTAGGCTGGATGACCCGCAGCCGCAGGGAAGAGGATATCATACCTGTGGGCAGCAGGGTCAGAATCTGTGCGATAGAGGGAGTCAAGCTTATCGTGGAAGAAATCAAGGAGGAAAACTGATATGCTCATTTTACTTGTCGTTCTTTTGTTAATCATTGTGATTGTACTGGCGTCCTGCATCCGGATCGTGCCGCAGGCGACCGCGATGGTCGTGGAGCGCCTGGGCGCTTACAACGGCACCTGGGGCGTGGGTATCCATATCAAGACCCCGATCATCGACCGCGTGGCACGGAAGGTGACGCTGAAGGAGCAGGTCGTGGACTTTGCGCCGCAGCCTGTGATTACCAAGGATAACGTTACGATGCGGATCGACACGGTCGTGTTCTTCCAGATCACGGACCCGAAGCTCTTCGCCTACGGCGTGGAGAATCCGATCATGGCGATCGAGAATCTGACCGCGACGACGCTGCGTAATATCATCGGCGACCTGGAGCTTGACCAGACGCTGACGTCCCGCGAGACGATCAATACCAAGATGCGCGCGTCCCTCGATGTGGCGACCGATCCCTGGGGCATCAAAGTGAACCGTGTCGAGCTGAAGAACATCATTCCGCCGGCAGCGATTCAGGACGCGATGGAGAAGCAGATGAAGGCGGAGCGCGAGCGCCGTGAGGCGATCCTGCGGGCCGAGGGTGAGAAGAAGTCGACGATTCTCGTGGCCGAGGGTCACAAGGAGTCCGCGATTCTGGATGCGGAGGCCGAGAAGCAGGCCGCGATCCTGAAGGCCGAGGCGCAGAAGGAGAAGATGATCAAGGAGGCCGAGGGCCAGGCGGAAGCGATCATCAAGGTGCAGCAGGCGAACGCAGACGGCCTTCGTTTCCTGAAGGAGGTCGGCGTCGACGAGTCGGTCATTCAGCTCAAGAGCCTGGAGGCCTTTGCGAAGGCTGCGGACGGACAGGCGACGAAGATCATCATCCCTTCGGAGATTCAGAAGCTGGCAGGGCTGGCCACCTCCGTCGTCGAGGTGGCAAAGGAGTAAGCTGCAGATAAGGAATATCCGGGCTGGCGCTCTCTATCTGGCGCCGGCCCGTCTACTGTGAGGAGGAAGAATAAAAGATGGATTTAAAAGGAAGGAATTTTCTGAAGCTTCTGGACTATACACCGGAGGAGATCACATATCTCCTCGATCTGGCGGCGGAGCTGAAGGAGAAGAAGAAAAAGGGCGTTCCGGTGGACACGCTGCACGGGAAGAATGTGGCGCTGATCTTTGAGAAGACGAGCACGCGGACCCGCTGCTCCTTTGAGGTGGCGGCGCATGATCTCGGGATGGGGACGACCTATCTTGACCCGTCAGGTTCCCAGATCGGAAAGAAGGAGAGTATCGCGGACACCGCGCGCGTGCTCGGCAGAATGTACGAGGGTATCGAGTACCGCGGCTTCGGGCAGGAGATTGTGGAGGAGCTGGCAAAGTATGCGGGCGTGCCGGTCTGGAACGGTCTGACGAATGAGTTTCACCCGACGCAGATCCTCGCGGATATGCTGACGATCCGCGAGCATTTCGGTTCGCTGGACGTCAAGGTCGTCTATATGGGCGATGCCCGCTACAACATGGGCAATTCCTGGATGGTCGGCTGCGCGAAGATGGGCATGGACTTCACAGCCTGCGCGCCGAAGAAATACTGGCCGGCGCCGGAGCTGATCGCACAGTGCCAGGAGATTGCGAAGGAGACAGGCGCAAAGCTTTCCCTTGAGGAGGACGTTGAGAAGGCGACGAAGGGCGCGGATGTGATTTACACCGACGTCTGGGTGTCGATGGGCGAGCCGGACGAGGTCTGGGAGGAGCGCATCCGGGAGCTCTTCCCCTATCAGGTGAACGCCGCGGTCATGAAGAACGCAGGGGAGAAGGCGATTTTCCTGCACTGTCTTCCGTCCTTCCATGATCTGGGCACGGGAATCGGACGACAGATCAATGAGAAGTTCCACATCGACGCGATGGAAGTGACGGACGAGGTCTTTGAGTCAGCGCAGTCGCTGGTCTTTGAGGAGGCCGAGAACCGCATGCACACAATCAAGGCGGTCATGGCAGCTACATTGGGCGCGTAATAAGTTCTGCGGGGCGCGGATATGAGATGGATTCTGGAAAAATATGAGAGTATCTCCGTCTGGCTGAGCCTGTTCATCCTGGCGATGGCGGCGGTGGCGCTGACGGACGAAGCCTGGAGAGCCCGGAGTACGGCGCTGGCGTTCCTCGCGGGGACGCTGCTGTTCGGGTTGGGCGCGGCGAAGGGCTGGCAGCTCGATCACCGCCCCCAGGCTTTCGTGGAGATAGGACTTACAGTCTGCACGGGGGCAGCGTTTGTGCTGGCCCTTCTGCATATGGGAGGATTCCTGTGAAATCAGAACTGCTGAAAGTGCTGCGCCAGGCGGACGATTATGTCTCCGGACAGCAGCTGTGCAGCCGCTTCGGCGTGTCCCGGACGGCTGTGTGGAAGGCGATCCGTCAGCTGCAGGAGGCGGGCTATGAGATCGATGCTGTGAACAATCGCGGTTACCGCCTTCTGTCTGCGCCGGATCTCATCACGGCGGAGGAGATGGAAAGCCGCCTTCATACCGCTTTCATAGGGCAGAACTGCATCTGCCTTGACAGCGTGGATTCTACCAATAATTATGTCAGAAAGCTCGCGGAGGACGGCGCAGCGGAGGGCACGCTCGTGTTTGCCGAGGAGCAGACCGGCGGCAAGGGACGCCGCGGCCGCGCTTGGGCGACGCCGAAGGGCAAAAATATCGCGATGTCACTGCTGCTGCGCCCGCAGATCCATCCGGCGCACGCCCCGCAGCTCACGCTGCTGATGGCGATGGCAGTCACGGAAGCGATCCGCAGCTGTACCGGGCTCGAGGCCGGGATCAAGTGGCCGAATGACGTTGTTGTGAACGGGAGAAAGCTCTGCGGTATTCTGACCGAGATGAATACTGAGGTGGACTATATCAATTATGTGGTCATCGGAACCGGCATCAATGTAAACCAGCGGGACTTTCCCGAAGAGCTCCGTGAAATCGCGGGTTCGCTTTACCAGAATCTGGGACGGGAGACGAGCCGGGCGGCGATCGCGGCGGCGAGTATGGACGAGCTGGAACGCCTGTATGGTATTTTTCTGCAGACCGAGGATCTGTCCGCGCTGAAGGATGATTACAATCGCCGCTGCGTGAACCGCGGGCATGGGATTCGCGTCATGGAACGAGGAGAGGCCTATACCGGGACGACGGAGGGCATCAACGACCACGGGGAACTCGTCGTCCGCAGGGACAGCGGCGAGGAAGTACTCGTCTACGCGGGAGAGGTATCGGTGCGCGGGCTTTATGGTTATACCTAGGACGATAATTTTGAAATAGTGTAGTTATCTGGAACATGATGGACGGAATGATGAACCTGAGGATTGAAGAGCCTGGTGAAGGGAAGGAAAGCAAATGTATCAGGAGCGCGTGACGCTCTGCGCGGCCAGCGCATATGAAAAAAAATATTATCTGAATGAAAATTTCAAGGGGCTTCCACAGCAGATCCGCGATGAGCTGCAGATTATGTGCGTGCTCTTCACAGAGGATGTGGGCGGCATCTTAAGGCTCGTTTTCGACGAGGACGGTACGCTGCTGCTGGAGGTAGAGGCGGACGAGGGCGACCTTCTTTACGACGATATCGGCAGTGAGCTGAAGATCCGGCAGATCAAGAAGGAAAAGAGCGAGCTCCTCCGGGATCTCGAGCTCTATTACAAAGTTTTTTTCCTCGGAGAAAATCTGGAATGAAAAGAGAGCTTACGATTGGCGGCGTGCGGCTGCCGAACAATCTGATCCTTGCACCGATGGCAGGCGTCACGGACCTGCCATTTCGACTGCTCTGCCGGGAGCAGGGCGCGGGTCTTCTCTGCATGGAGATGGTCAGCGCGAAGGCAATCTATTACCGGAACAAAAATACGGAAGCACTGCTGACGATCGACGAGAAGGAACCGCCGGTCTCGCTGCAGCTCTTCGGCTCCGATCCCCATATCATGGGCGAAATGGCGAAGCGCATTGAGGAGCGGCCGTTTTCCATCCTGGATATCAATATGGGCTGCCCGGTGCCGAAGGTGGTGAATAACGGAGAGGGCTCAGCTCTCATGAAAAATCCAAAGCTTGCCGGGGAGATTATTTCCGCGGTTGTGCGCGCGATCGACAAGCCTGTCACGGTGAAAATCCGCAAGGGCTTCGATGCGGCGCATGAGAACGCGGTCGAGATCGCGCGGATCGCGGAGGATGCCGGGGCGGCGGCGGTGGCCGTGCACGGCAGGACACGCGAACAGTATTACAGCGGCAGAGCCGACTGGGAGATGATCCGCCGCGTGAAGGAGGCTGTGCATATTCCGGTCATCGGGAACGGAGATGTGGATTCGCCGGACGCTGCCCTGAAAATGCTGGATTCAACCGGCTGCGACGGACTGATGATCGGCCGCGGCGCGCGGGGAAATCCGTGGATTTTCCGTCAGATCCTGCACCGGATGGAGACCGGGGAGGAGGAAGCCCCGCCGTCGATCGAAGAGGTGAA
This sequence comes from Lachnospiraceae bacterium, assembly GCA_020860645.1. Lineage (GTDB taxonomy): Bacteria > Bacillota > Clostridia > Lachnospirales > Lachnospiraceae > Hominiventricola. Next base: position 43,432 of record JAJBTX010000068.1, read on the forward strand.
GGAGATGATGCTGCGCCATGCGCGGATGCTTGTGGATTATAAGGGCGAGTACACCGCCGTCCGGGAGATGCGCAAGCATGCCGCCTGGTATACGGCCGGTTATCCGAATTCCGCGAAGCTGCGCGCGCGCGTCAATGAGGCGCAGAGCCTGGGAGAGCTGGAGGATTTAATCCGCGGACTTTGAGCAGCGCATCACGGCATATGCGGTGCGCAGGATCATATATATAGAAGGAAAAAATAAGGCGGGCGTCTATGAACCTTTTCCAAAGATTATTCTTCCTGTGGAGAAAGCGGACGTCGGAGAGCGAAATCCCGTGTGCTCCGCTCCGAAGTTTTTTCGAATACCGTGAGAGGGCGCCGGAGGTGCTGCGATATCTGCGCCGCGCGCGTGGAATCGCGCGGCGGGATCTGGAGCTGATCGTGATCGATAACGAGGAGGAGCCGGCCTGGCAGGTTAGCCATGTGATCGAGCGGCTGCTCCCGGAGGTGAAGCTTCTGACGATCGTCAGCGAGCGGCAGGAGTATTTTTCGGAGCTGGCGCAGGACGCTTTCGAGGAGTATGGGCTTCTCGTCGCTCAGACTGATACACGCGGTGGAAAGCCGGTCGGAAACCTTGTCCTGAACCTTGGAGAATGGGAAAAGCAGCTTGACATACTGTCAGGCGAAGGGTACAATAATATTTCAAATTAAGAACCAGATGGGAAGGTGCTGCAAATGGCGGAAAAAAAGAACATATTGACATATGAAGGCCTGAAGAAGCTGGAGGATGAGCTGCAGGATCTGAAGGTTGTACAGCGTAGGGAAATCGCACAGAAGATCAAGGAAGCGAGAGAGCAGGGCGACCTGTCCGAGAATGCGGAGTACGATGCGGCGAAGGATGAGCAGAGAGACATCGAGGCCCGTATCGAGGAGATTGAGCAGATCCTGAAGAACGCGGAGGTCGTGCTGGACGAGGAGATCGACTTTGACAAGATCAGCATCGGCTGCGTTGTCCGCGTGCTCGACCTGGAGTACGGCGAGGAGAAGGAGTTCAAGCTTGTCGGCTCTTCGGAGGCCAGCAGCCTGCAGAAAAAGATTTCCAATGAATCTCCGATCGGGAGAGCGCTGATCGGCGCGGAGGTCGGAGAGGTTGTAGATGTGGAGGCTCCGATGGGAGTGGTGCAGTACAAGGTGCTCAGTATCCACAGGGCAGGCTAAAGGAGCGGAAGATGGCAGAGAAGAATGAACAGCAGCAGGACCTGGGGCAGTTACTGAAGATACGCCGTGAGAAGCTCGCGGCGCTGCAGGAAGCGGGAAAAGATCCGTTTCAGATCACGAAGTACGACGTGACCGCGCACAGTGCGGATATCAAGGATCATTTTGAGGAGATGGAGGGACAGACGGTCCGCGTGGCCGGACGTCTCATGCAGAAGCGCGTCATGGGAAAGGCCTCCTTCTGCAATGTCCAGGATTTAAAGGGAAATATTCAGTGCTATGTGGCGCGCGACTGTGTCGGAGAGGCTCCCTATAAGGATTTCAAGAAATACGACATCGGCGATATCGTCGGCGTCGAGGGCGAGGTGTTCCGCACGCAGAAGGGCGAGATTTCCGTTCACGCCTCCGCGGTGACGCTGCTTTCCAAGAGCCTGCAGATCCTTCCTGAGAAATACCACGGCCTCACCAATACCGACGTGAGATACCGTCAGCGGTACACCGACCTCATCATGAATGAGGAGGTGAAGGACACCTTCATCAAGCGCTCGAAGATCATCAGCGCGATCCGCCGCTACCTGGACAGCCAGGGCTTCATGGAGGTGGAGACGCCGATGCTCGTCGCAAACGCGGGCGGCGCTGCGGCCAGGCCCTTTGAGACGCATTTCAATGCGCTGGACGAGGACTTCAAGCTGCGTATCTCGCTGGAGCTCTATCTGAAGCGCCTGATCGTGGGAGGTCTGGAGCGCGTCTACGAGATCGGCCGCGTGTTCCGCAACGAGGGTCTCGATACAAGGCATAATCCGGAGTTCACACTGATGGAGCTCTATCAGGCCTACACCGATTATCACGGCATGATGGACCTGACTGAAAATCTCTACCGCACGGTGGCGCAGGAGGTGCTCGGCACGACGAAGATTGTCTATAATGGCACGGAGATCGACCTGGGTCAGCCCTTCGTGCGCATCACGATGGTCGACGCCGTAAAGCAGTATGCCGGTGTGGACTGGGATGAGGTGGAGACGCTTGAGCAGGCGCGCGCACTCGCGAAGGAGCACCACGTCGAGTATGAGGAGCGCCATAAAAAGGGCGATATCCTGAATCTCTTCTTTGAGGAGTTCGTCGAGGAGCACCTGATCCAGCCGACCTTCGTGATGGATCACCCGATCGAGATCTCGCCGCTGACCAAGAAGAAGCCGGACAAGCCCGATTATGTGGAGCGCTTTGAGTTCTATCTGAACGGCTGGGAGATGGCGAACGCCTATTCGGAGCTGAACGATCCGATCGACCAGCGCGCCCGCTTCAAGGATCAGGAGGCACAGCTCGCGCAGGGCAACGAGGAGGCCAATACGACCGACGAGGACTTCCTGAATGCCCTCGAGATCGGCATGCCGCCGACCGGCGGGATCGGCTTCGGCATCGACCGGATGTGCATGCTGCTCACGGATTCGGCTGCCATTCGCGATGTTTTATTGTTCCCGACAATGCGAACGGTAGACTGAAAAAGCTTGTAAAATCAACGTTTTTTGCGATCAGGAGTGGTAATCTACTACAAATTTACTACAAATTTGTGGCGTATAATACATGATAATACTTGATAACATGTTTTATACGAAGTCCGTTTTTCATATTTTGCACTTCAAGGACACTTTCCAGATAAGTAATTTGGATAGTGTCCTTTTGTTATGGTCAATAAATTATTTGAAGAGGAAGGTGGGATTATGTGTAGAGTAATTTCCGTCGCAAATCAGAAAGGCGGAGTCGGCAAGACAACATCCTGTGTCAATCTGGGCATCGGTCTGGCGGGTGCCGGGAAACGGGTGCTGCTGATCGAAGCGGATGCGCAGGGGAGTATGGCGGCAAGTCTGGGTATCCCGGAGCCGGACGAACTCAATGTGACGCTTGTAAATATCATGGATAAAATAATCAACGATGAGGATATCGGGCCGCGGGAAGGAATCCTTCATCATGAGGAGGGCGTGGATTTCATCCCGGCTAATATTGAGCTGGCGGGCCTGGAGACGTCCCTTGTGAATGTAATGAGCCGGGAGACCATATTAAGGCAGTATATCCAAACTGTCCGCGACCAGTATGATTACATCCTGATCGACTGCATGCCGTCCCTTGGGATGATTACGATCAACGCGCTCGTGGCGGCGGACTGCGTGCTGATTCCGGTGGAAGCGGCGTATTTGCCGGTCAAGGGACTGCAGCAGCTGATTAAAACGATCGGGAAGGTACACCGGAAACTGAATCCGGAGCTTTCCATTATGGGAATCCTGCTTACGAAAGTGGACAGGAGGACCAATTTCGCCAGGGATATTTCGGAACAATTAAGGGAGGTCTACGGAGACCACATACATATTTTTAAGAACTGTATTCCTCTGTCGGTGCGTGCAGCAGAAACGACGGCAGAGGGGAAAAGTATTTACCTGCATGATCCGAATGGAATCGTGGCGGAAGGATACCGCTACCTGACAAGGGAGGTGCTGGGTTATGAGGAGTAACAGCGCCCAGAAAGTAAAACTGACTTCTTATGATGACCTGTTTGGGAAACCGGAAATACCGACCGGAGAAACACTGCTATCCATTCCGCTTTGCGAGCTGCATCCATTTAAAAACCATCCGTTCCGTGTGCTCGATGATGAGAAGATGCTGGAGACGGTCGAGAGCGTAAAGGAATACGGGATACTGGTTCCGGGGATCGTGCGGAACCGTCCGGAGGGCGGATATGAAGTAATCTCCGGACACCGGAGATGGAGGGCGTGTGAACTGGCTGGCTTAGAAGAAATGCCGGCCATTGTCCGTGATCTGGATGATGACGCTGCCACGGTGGTCATGGTAGATGCGAACATTCAGAGGGAGGACATCCTTCCGAGTGAAAAAGCCAGGGCATACCGGATGAAATATGAGGCGCTGAAGCATCAGGGCAGCCGGGGTGAAAAGAATACGGCGGATATGGTTGGGGAGGCTGCGGGAGACAGCGGAAGAACCGTTCACCGGTATATTCGGCTTGCGGAACTGGTGCCGGAGCTTCTGGACTATGTAGATCAGGGGAGAGTCACGATGCTTGCCGGCGAACGACTGTCTTATCTTGGATGGGAAGAACAGCGGACGGTTGTGGAAGCAATCCAGTGTGGAAGCGCCCTTCCCTCAAAAGATCAGGCAGAGGAGTTAAAGAATCTCAGCCAGGCAGAGGCGCTGTCAGCGGAACAGATCGCGGGGATTCTTGAGAAAAAGAAGGGCGCGTCCGGCAGTGTGACGCTTACAGCAAAAAAAATTTCGCAATTCTTTCCGCCGGCCTATACGAAGGAACAAATAGAAAACATAATCTATGGCTTGCTGGAGCAATGGAAAAAGGAACAGAGGTGGTGACAAAAGATGCAGGAGATTCAATTTGACTATTTCCGGGGAATGGAGGCGGAGCAGTACAGCTTTTACCGGATTCCGAAGCTATTGTTTACTTCAGACTATTTTAAGGGGATCTCCTGCGAAGCGAAGGTCTTATATGGTCTGATGCTGGATCGTATGAGCCTGAGCGTGAAGAACCGCTGGTTTGACGAGGAGGATCGGGTTTATATTATTTTCACGGTAGAGGACGTGATGGAGCTTCTGAACTACGGGAGGCAGAAAGCGGTTCGGACTCTTGCGGAGCTGGACGTACAAAAGGGGATCGGCCTCATCGAAAAACGCAGGGTGGGACTGGGACACCCCAACGTGATCTATGTCAAAAATTTCATGGTAAAGCAGACCCGGGAGGAGGAGAAGGCACCGGAAAATGCCGAAAATCCAAAGAAGTATGAAAATCACACTTCAGGAAGTATGAAATGTGAATCCCCTGAAGTCCGAAAATCATACTTCAGGAAGTGTGAAAAACAAAATTCAGGAAGTATGAATTTCGCACCTCCGGAAGTTCCAATATCAAACTGTAATAAGACTGATATAAATAAGACTGAATTAAACGAGACGGATTCCCTTATCCTATCCAATCTGTCGGATACCTGCAGCAGCCTGGCGGGCGAGGTGCAGGATATGATGGAGAGGATGGATCAGTATCGGGCATTAGTGCGGAAGAATATAGACTACGAGTGCCTTCTGGGAGATCCAGGCTGTGAAAAGGAGGCGGTGGATGAGCTGGTGGAACTGATCGTGGACGTACTGATGATGCCGGATGATGTCCCTGTGCGGATTGCGCAGACGGAAAAACCGGCAGCGGTCGTAAAGAGCCATTTCCTGAAGCTTACCTGTGAACACATCCGCTATGTGCTCACCTGTCTTGAGGAGAACACGGGAAGGGTGGGCAATATCAAGGCGTATCTCCTGACGGTGCTTTACAATGCGGTGCTGACGATTGGCAACTATTATCAGGCACGGGTCAATTATGACATGTACGGAGCGATGAAAGAATCGGATGCACCAGGGCAAACTTTGCGATATCGTGACGTAAAGTTGGAAAATGAGTCGGATTCCACAGAAGCGGAGCCAGGAAACTTTGTGACACCGTGTCATAAAGTTGAAGGGGCCGGGGAGCAGCGTGCTGCGGTGGGAAGGGGCGAACTTTGTGACATCGTGACACAAAGTTGGGAAGAAAATCGTGTGTTTCAGAAGTGGAGGAAGGAAACTTTGTGACATCGTGTCATAAAGTTGAAGAAAACTGCGAGTAGTATGTCCCCAGCGGACAGGATGAACTTTGTGACACCGTGACACAAAGTTACAGAACTGAATAGGGTAATAAGTGGACGCAGGCAGAGAAAATTATCTTTGGCTGCTTTTTTGCGTAAAAAGAGAGGATTGAGAGAAATGTTGATAAAAGTGATGATCCTGCTGTTTCTTATGGTTGGCCTGTATAGCCTTCTGGTCACCGGAAAGCATGCGGATGCCCGCATGGAGCAGCTGCGGCGGGATGGGAAGCTGAATATGAAGCACGGGAAAGATGATGAAAACGCGGAAGGAGAAGGCGATCCGGATACATCCGAAGGGGATGAGCAGGATGCTGATGACGAAAAACCAGACAGAGAAACTGCTGCACATTTATGGGAGGATGACGGACGATGAAAAACAGGGACCAGATCGGTTACGCGGAGCGGCAGATGATTGAAGTGATGATGAAACTGCAGATGCCGGTTCCTTACATAGCCAGAATCCTGTATATTGACGAGACACAGCTTTGCACAGAGTTGAGGCGGATGCCGGAAGGCAGGAAATACACCGCTGACGCCGCGCAGGAGCGGCAGAGAGATCACGCCGCGGGCAGTGACTCCAACTGAAGATATCGGATGAACCTTGCGTGACAGAACTGATACTTTCTGGAAACCTGATGAAGCTGTATTCTTTTGTAAATCCCATGGGTATTCCGCCCTTCATTTCCGTTGCTTGAAAAGCCGCCTGCCTGTGCAATAATGCGTTCAGGAGGTGGGCGATGAAAAATTTCATAAGAGTTTCCTGTAAAAATGGGGAAACCAGGTGCTTAAGCTTCACCTGTGAGAGCACGAGTTTTGCCTATTTACAGGGGAAGGAGCTGAACTACGGGAACGCCATGTTTGCAGCCCTGACGGTATCTGCGAGTGTCCCGTTAAAGGAGTTCCGCGATATGGGCTTTACCAAATCTGACATCGAGGACTGGAACCAGTATATGCTTCTTGCCAGGGAGCATGAGGATCTGCAGGCAGGCATCAATCCGGGCGGGGATTACGCGGTCTTTCCGCTGCTTCGTCTTTTCTGCCACAGCTACATGCTGAGCGCGTTGGATGAGGAAGCCTTTGAGGGGCTGGAAGACGAGGAGGTGAAAGCGTTTGTGCTGGCGGTCTACGGACAGAAGAGAACGCCTGGCTGTGCGGTCCTGGTAAAAAATATTACCTATTCCCCGTTTGTCGCGAAAAATGAGGCGGAGGAGCTGGTCGCGGAGAATTTAGCGGATTTTCTGATGTTCGCCCTGCAGCATCTCGGCTCGGTTGTCGGTGTCGTTACGCCGAAACAGGACGTTCTTTTAAAAGCGAGGCTGAAGGAAAATCAGTACCTTCCGCTGAAAGCTGCGGAATGGATCTACGCGAAGGAACTGTTTGTGGATGCGTAGTCGTGTCACATGGCTTTGCATTGCGGAGCTGGCGCTCGTATTTTTGCTCACCAGATTCTGCGTGCTTCCCGGCGTCTATATTCCGACGGCATCCATGGAACCGACCATCGCGGCGGGAAGTATGGTGATGGTATCCAGGGGGATTTTTATGGAGCCTCTGGAGCGTGGCAGTATTGTGGTATTCCGAAGGGATGGAACACGGTACTGTAAGCGGATTATAGGTCTGCCGGGAGAGACGGTTGAGGTCCGCGGAGGCGTCACGTTCATAGACGGGGAGGTGCTTGCCGAGCCTTACGCCGAGCCGGATCTCTCGGATTATGGACCCTATAAGGTTCCGGATGGGAATTACTTTCTGATGGGTGATAATCGGGATGAGTCCTGGGATTCGCGGGAATGGGAGGCGCCGACGGCGAGCAGGGAGGAACTGACAGGGAAGGTATTTGTTGTGTGGTATCAGGATGGTTTCTGTTGGAAATGGATTTAAGGAGGATTTTTAAGATGGAAGCAGTAAAAACCGGAAACTTGAGGGAAAAGACAGGAATGGCATGGAAGATCATGCTTACCCAGGTGCAGGCGTTGCTTTTGAGTATCAGCACTGCCTATGCGCTGACATCGGGAACTTCGACGACAACGACGACCTCTTCGTCGGCGACGGATATTTTTGACAAAATGAACACGATGCTCACGTCCGTGATCAGCAAGATCCAGACGTTGGGGGTCACGGTGTCAATCGTGGTGGGCGTGATCTCCGCAATCCTTTATATCTGTTCGTCGAACGAGCGAACCTGCCAAAGCGCGAAGAGCTGGTTTATCCGCGCGGTGGTTGGGCTGTTCATGATTTACATTGTGACGAACAATTATGTGGTGAACACCATCGCCGGTTTCTTTTAAAGTCAGGCTGGAAGGAGCTCTATGAAAGAATTACTCATCGGTATCGTAAATATTCTTTCGGAAGGGATTGTGGCGATTATCCGAAGCTTTATCTCGGCAGTCCTCACAGTTATCACCACCGCAATCCTCTCACCCTTTACCTTTGCGACGACCGCCCAGGTGGAGTCTCATTTCGGAGGAATCTACATGTTTCATGAGGCGTTGATCTCCATTGGCTTCGGGATCGCGATCCTGCTTGTGCTCTGGAATATCCTGCGTTACATGTGGATGCCGGACAGCCAGACCGAGTCGGCGGGGATGATACTGGTGCGGTTCTTCATGGCGCTGTTCCTGACCTATTATAGCTCCAGCGTGATCGACTATGTTCTCCTGTATGGCAATAAATTTTATCAGGTGATCCTGGGAGCTGAGATCGATCAGAACTCTTTTTCGGAACAGATTGAAAACCTGTTTTCGCTGGATGTATCGCGTGTCCTCAATATTGCGGAAAATACCTGGATTTCCGTGAGCGTCGTCGGCCTTGTGATCCTGATTGTGCTGGCGCTGATTCTGGTCTGGAATTTTATCAAGCTCTGGTTTCAGCTGTTTGAGCGTTTCGCTAATTTTGTTGTGGAGCTGTACCTTTGTCCGCTGGCCTTCTGTGCACTGGCGTCCAACACGGCCTGCCCGGTGTTCTTCTGCTGGTTAAGGTGCATCATTTCTCAGTTTGCGCTGCTGATCATGAACGTATGGTTCGTAAAGGTGTTCCTGTACAGTTTCACGATCGGCACGGGGATGTCCCTGGTGGGAACCACGGATAATCTGCTGATCTACTGTATGTTCCAGATCGCTTTCCTGAAGGTGGCGCAGAACGCGGAGCAGATTCTCAATAACTGGGGGCTGATGGCGCTGTCATCCGGCAGGATTACGGGCGATCTAGGCGAGATGATGAGCGCCTACCGCTCGGCGACGCAGCTGATCACAGGCAGGATTGCAGGTTTTGGAGGTTCCGGCGGCGCGGCAGCGGGCGGTTTTTCCGGCGTTGGAGGGCTTAAAGGTTTTATGTCTTCCCATGGGCTTCCGAAGGGCTTTACCGGAAAAGGCGTTCCAGGAAGAGCCGTGCGCGCCGCGGGAGGAATCATCGGAGGCATAAAGGGGGTAGTAACACGGAACGGCTTTGCCAATGGCTGGAGAAGCGGCAGTGAGAAGGTGAACAGCGGGATTCAGAAGGCAAACCAGAAAATTGCGGATATCGCAAGAGAGAATCCCAGGGCGGCGCGGGCAGCAGCGGGAGCCGGGATTGGCGGCGCGGCTGCCGGTCCGGTGGGAGCCGGAATCGGGGCCGTGGCAGGTGGCATAACGGGGAGAAGAAAGGTAGCGGCCAGTGTTGCGACCGCGTCAGACATCCGGAATGCGGAGCAGCGGATGGAGGTCGCCTCCTCCCACTCGGCGCAGGATCAGGCAAAGAGGTATCTGTCCGGTATTGATACGACAGGGAAAATGATCAACCGGAAAGAGAAGGTGCCGCAGTTTAATAATCTAAGCGAGCCAAAAGCGACGTCCTACGGAGACGATCCGGAGAAGTCTGCGAGGAGCCTGTTTGGAGATAATCTGCTTCGGAATGCCCAGATACAGGGACTGGGAAGCTGTGTGGGCGTTTCCTATAACGCAGCGACCGGGCATGGGACCGCTAGCTTTGAAAAGACCGGTTTCGACGGAAAAGTGCAGCGCACCAACGTGGACGCCTATGCCCTGACGGGGAAACCAAATTATCAGAAAGCGCACAGTATAGCGGAGAGTTCCCACGGCTCGGAGACCTTTGTGCAGTCCCAAGGGGCAGAAGGAACGGAGTATGTCTGCTATATCGGAAAAACGCCGCAGGCGATCCGGGAACAGGAGGAGGTTTACAAGAGGGAAAACTCCATCTACGTGCCGGATGAAGAAGTCCGCGATGAGGTATGCGCCGAGATTGCGAAGGGGAACGCCGCCTATGTGGATGATCCGGTGAATGAAAGGCAGTTCCTCGCGTTTGACGAGGAAGGGGAGTATATCGGGCCAAGCAGGGAACTTCAGAAGTATGGCAGCGCGGCTTACGAGGCGATGGAAGACTGGATCAGGGAGAAAGGGATTCATACCGCGGACGACAGCCCCCATAATTATGCGGATGCCTACTGGTGGAATAAGACCGGCGGCGATCCGGAGGATTTCCCATTTGGTGATAAGCAGGAGCCGGAAGCGCCGGATGGCGGAGAGGAGGATTTGTGATGCCGAAAATTATCAGAAGCCGGATTATACGATCCTCCCTGGCGGGAGCAGCGCTGTTGCTCGTCTGTCTGCAGCAGCTTCTTCGCAGCGCGTATGATAATGCTGCTTTCTGCGCGGCGCTGCTTCTGGCAGTCCTTTTCAATGCCGGAACTTATTATATCAGCTGGAAGAAAGGCGGTCTGTGTGTTGTCAGCGGGGCCTGCATTGGGGCGGAGGAGCGAAAGGGAAGGCTTCTGGGCAGGGCAGAGCCGGTGGAATATAAAATTCTCCTGAAGTTTCCGGAAGAGGAAGAACAGCTTATCTTTCTGAAGGAATCGAAAAGGCTCCGACTTCGGACAGGGGAGGTATATGAGTTCGTGTTCCGGAAGAAGGAGGAGCTGACAGAGCAGACTCTGCTCACGTTTGAGCGTCTCCCGGTAAAGATACCGGAACAGTCGGAGTAATCGGATGGACAGGGACGAGAGACAGGAGAACCGGGCAAAGAAGAAGGGCAAATCGGCGGCCTCCGACGCCGCGGCGCTCGCAAAGGCCGGGGTCAAAGCCGCTGCCGGGGACGAAGTCGGCGCGGTGATCGAGATTGTAAAAAATCCCGGGATTTTACTGCGTATCCTGAAAATTATCGCTTTTCTCCTTCTGATGGTATTTCTCTCCATCAGTCTCCTTATCTGTGGGATTGTCGGGACATTCGCCTCGATTGGTTCAGCCTTTACCAGTCTTATCGAGGCAGATGAATGGACTCTTGACGCGGAGTACGAAGAATACAGTACGAAGATCGAGAAGATGCTCAAGAAAGCTTATCGGAGGTGCAGGACATCCGCTGCGCTTACTTACGCGTTTGAACTGGGGGCTGTGAAAAGCGCGTGGGAAGAAATAGATTCCGACGCGGATGAGGTAGAGATTTCCATTTCTTTTTCTTATGAGGGTCTTTTTGGGGATGATGTGGCGGATGACGCCGACGACGATACCGCAGCGATTGATGGGAGTATTATCCGTCTTATGTGCATTTATAACCTGTATAATGCAGCTATTTCCGAGGAGGAGAGTACTGCGCATGAATTTGATTACTACGTGAATATCACGGAGGATGACAACTGGGACGAGTATCTGGGAGATGTCTCTTCAGACTATGAAGAGGAGAAATTCATGCCAACCCTGAAAGGGCTTCAGAGCCAGATCCGGAAGAACAGCAGTAATATGTTCACGGCTGTACCGGCGGGAGTCACAGAGCTTTCTCCGGAATCCTTTTCCTTTGACGGGGATACGGCGGTGAACGCGACGGCATATTATGCAGTTACGGTTGAAGACCTGGGGATTTCTTATGAGGGCGAAGGGGAGGACGAAAAGAGCATTCAGAAATACTCGATGTCCGTGCTGACCTATATTGAATACACGGCGGAGGAGTATCTGAAAGACAATGTGTTCTGTCTCTCGGACGATGATTACAGCTATGCGTTAGGACAGGCTGAATGCTATGCGCTCATACTTGGCAAGGCTGTCGGCAGTTCCGTGGAGACCGTGGAAATTCGGGAGATTTTGAATGAGCTTCGTGCGCAGGGGATCAGTGAAGATCGGATTGCGCTTGTAGAGTCCGCACTGGAGGGCGTCGGGCGCTTCCAGTACAGCCAGGCGAGGCGCTCGCTTACAGGGAGCGATCCTTCGGATTTTCAGGTAGGACTCTATCTGGACTGCAGCAGCTTTGTACAGTGGGCATACTGGAACGCGGGTCTGGAAAACGACTGCTATACGACAGCGTACTATGCCGGCTCCTCCATGTTTTATGCGATTGACCCGTCAGAAAAGTTGCCGGGCGACGTGTTCTGGCACCAGAACAGCCAGGGAACCAGGCATGTAGTGATTTACGCGGGGAATATCGGAGGGCAGGATCTCTATATCGAGTGTACCTCGCCGGGTTCCGTGATGACCTACGGCGACTGCTATTACGGCAATATCAGCAGCTATCAATATTGCTACCGCTATACAGGTTTTTCACAGTGAGGAGATGCGGATGCTCTTAAAAGTGTGGGAGTACATCAAAAAGGAAAAGGAATCCGGACGGGCAGGGAGGCTCCTGTGGATGCTGGGAGGGGCAGTTCTTGCCCTGTTCTACCTGATCGGGCTGATCCTTCAGCTGATGGATCGGATGTTTCTCTTCGACCAGAAGCTCAGTTATTCACCCTTCGTCTGCCTGCGCTATGGGCTATTCAGTGCGGCGGGCTGGAAGCTGTTTGGCCTGTGCGTGGCGGGCATAGCACTTGTTCTGATTTTCACCATGCCGAAGGATTCACTCCGAAACCAGATTGCAGAGACGGATGAGCGGGGCGTGATCCGGAAGGAGCGCGCGACCTATGGTTCTGCCCGAAGGGTTCAGAAGCGCGAAGCGGGACAGTATTTTGAAATCGGCCCTGTAGAGAAGGTGAAGGGTATGATTCTTGGCCAGTTTGACACGGCGGGGCGGGAGGTGTGTGCGATGAGGGCGGGCGAGACAGATAACCGGAACGTGCTGGTGCTCGGCTGCCCGGGTACGGGAAAATCCTATGCAATCATACGAAGCGCGGTATTGCAGTGCATGGAGCGCGGAGAATCCATCGTAGTTGTCGATCCAAAAGGGGAGCTGTTCCGGGATATGTATCTTACCGTGAAAAGCGGCGGCTATACTGCGCAGCTCTACAATCTGGTTGAGACGGATTACAGCGACGCCTGGGACTGCCTGGGGGAATGCTTTGACGAGTATGGGGATCTCGACTCCACCCGCGCGGAGGAATTTGTGGATATCATGATGCGGAATACGCGGAGCAGTGAGAAGCTGGATTCCTTCTGGGAGGATGGAGAGCGCAACCTGTTTTCGATGCACGTCAATTATGTGGTGCAGACTTACATGGCCTATGTGAATGGGGAGTATCGGGATACGATCAGCCAGCTCATTGAAGCACAGAAGGAGATCTGTGCGGAAGCATTGCCATGCACCAGGAGTATTTATGATAACTGGGTGTATGTAAGGCTCCTGAACTGTGCAATGGCCGGGATGTGGAAGAAACGGATTCCGGTTGCCGCGATCAGCCGGACGATGGAGCGGATACAGGCATGTATCGGGAAGGAAGACATTATCGTTCCGGAAAGGAGGAGAAAGAGCAGGGAGCGGCTGGAGGAGTTCCTGCGCCGCGGGGAGCCTGGAAGCTATGATGCGGACGCGGCGGCCATTTTCATGGAGTATATGTGTGATTCCCCGGAGGAGGTCTGGGTATTCGACCGCGATCATCTTCTTGGCTGGTGCAGGAGCGGCCTTAAGGGGATGCACCGGACAGAGAAAAGGAGCGTTCTGTCTGAACTTCTCTGTCTGGCAGGGGCAGGGAAACAGGAAATACTGGATGTGATCGAGACCATCGAGAACGGGGAGGCCACGCCAAAGTGCAACATGTCGGAGGTCTATTACCGGATTGTCGAATCGACGCCGACATCTCTGAAAACGGATTTCCGCATGATTGAACCTAGCTCACTTGCGGGGATTGCCTACCGGAATTACTGTGATTCGGCGGAACAGGCACAGATCGGCTATAAACAGGGGCTTACGACCAGGCTTTCCATGTTTAAGGACACGAAGATCCGCCGGATCACAAGCAACCGGGATATTGATTTTGCAGGGATGGGTGAGAAAAAGACGGCGATCTTCGTGAAAATCTCGGATAAGAGCGCGGCCTACAGCGCACTGACCTCGCTGTTCTTTTCCTTCCTGATCAAAGACCTGTCCGATGCCTATGACCATTCGGAGCATCCGGAAAAGAGGCTGCCGGTCACGCTGCTCATGGACGAGCTGGCAAACTGTGGGGTGATCGAGAGCCTGCCCGTCGCGATTTCTTCCGTGCGCGGACGGAAAATCGCGATGGTGCTGATTCTGCAGAACATCACACAGCTTAACAAGAATTATGGCGACGCGGCCAGTACGATCATTTCCTGCTGTGACTATACCGTATTCCTCGGCTGCAATGACCTGGAGACGGCGCAGTTTTTCGAGAGCCGTGCGGGCGTCGCCACGGTCCAGGTTTCAACAGAGCGGGAGCGGATGAAAAAGATCGGTCTTGATGCGGCCTTTAAAGACTATGACGCTTCAGCGGGGGAAGGGCAGCGGAATGTCTATAATCGGGACGAGATCCTCACCCTGCCGCCGCGCAGGCTTCTGCTTACCAGGCGCGGCATGTATGTGATGGAGCTCAACACCTTCGGTTACGACCTGCACCCAAAGGTGAACGGAGGAAAGCTGCCGCAGATGATGACGACAGAATATATGAGGAGTAAGGACAAATATCCGCTCTATGACTTCTGCGTGGACAGCTTCTTCTGTAATGACAGCAGGGTAGCTGTAGCAAGGACGCAGGACGGCCGACAGATGGGGCTTGCCAATGTGAATATCAGCCGCCTGATTGAGCGGCTTTGCGGCGCGCCGGAGCAAAAGGCGGAAACGCTTAAGACAGAACAGGATCATAAGGCAGCGGTTCCCGCACCGGGGCGGCGCGCACGGGGCGGGAGGCTGCCATAAGAAAGGAGAACAGAATGGAAACAGCAAAACAGGTCAGGGAAGCAGAGACAGACATGTATGTGGCGACGGAGGAGGCGAAGATTCCGGATGCGGTCATCGAGGAGAGCGCTGAGCTGGAAAAACCCGAGGAGAGTCGGATGATCGCGGACGACTTCGGGGACGTGATGGACAGCATCCATCCGAAGGATGAGATCCGGCTGAAATGGGCGGAGCTGGTATCGGACGCAAGGAGGCACCGGATCAGGGACTGCGTTGTCCTGGGCGGAGCGGTTGCGCCGAACCGGGCAGGGGTCTATGCGATCACGAAGCTGAATGATTTCCGGACCTTTATCAAAGCAGATGAGTTTTTCCTTCCGGGAACCTTTTCAGCGAACATCGAGACGGTCAGCGAGGAGGTGCGGCAGGAGAGGCAGCTGCAGATGATCCAGAAGATGCTGGGCGCACATATGCGCGTGATCATCACGAACGCGGCGTCGGTCTATGCGGACGGGGAGAAGACCTATTCTGTGGCGGCGAGCAGGGTGATGGCGGCGGATGTGATGAAGAATTACTATTTTTTCGGCCGCCGCTCGCAGAGGCATATGCCAAAGGTTGGGGATACCGTGAAAGCGCGTATCCTGTTGGTATCGGAGAGTTCGGTGCGCGTCGAGGCCTGCGGGATCGAGAGCCGCGTCCCTTACGCGCTGCTCACTGGGCGGCGGCATTTAAGCAGCAGGAATGTCCTGGAGTATTTCAGTAAGGATCAGGCGGTCTGGATGTCCGTCGTCAATATGGAAGTGAACAAAGAAAACCGGACGGTGGACTGGCGGCTTTCCCACCGCGCGGTGGAGGACGAAATCTATAAGCCGGAGCTTTCTGAAAGCATGATCGGACGCCGTTTCTTAGGTGAAATTGTGGGGATCAATGATGAGTATTATACGGCGTACTGTCTGGCGGAGAACCTGCCCTGTTCGATCCCGATCCGGCGTTGCATGAATGAGAGCCGGCTGAACTACGGGGATCAGGTGGCGCTGGAGGTATACGGCCTGGGAGATCGGTTCCTCAAATGCAACTGCCGCAAGATTTAGGCTGGGGATGCTGGAATGGCGGATAAAAGAGCGGAGTACCATATCCCGCAGAATTATAATACCAGCCGGAAGCTGGCGGACCTGGCGGATGCGCGGGGGCTGGCAGAAGGGGTCATTCTGGCCTTGCCGATTCTGAAGGGCATCACGCTGCTTCATATCGACGGCACATGGAAGCTTACGGCCTGCGTGACGGCTGCAATTCTGTGCATCCTTGCGGGCAGCTTTGGGTTCAACGGAGAATACCTAAGCGAGTTCCTGCTCACGCTGTTTCGCTATGCGCAGGGGAGAAGAATTGTCTATTACAACCCCCGCGTCAAGCTGGAGGCGAAGCCGGAGTACCTTGAGGAAAAGGAAAAGACGCTGCTTCCGCGGGAACGCATCCAGCGTTTCCTTGGACGCATGGAGGAGACAGAGACGGAAGAACAGTATTTATGGGAAGCCAATGAAATCTACTTTGAGGATGATATTGGCGTCGTAGAAAAACCGGAGGCCTTAAAGACCGGCGTAGAGAAACGGAAGGATCGCAGGAAGCGGAAACAGAGCATGGAAAAACATGAAAAACCGGAAACGGGCAGGCGTTTCTTTTCCTGTAAGAAATCAACGCCGGAGAACGAAATGGTCATGGAGGCGGAGCTTCCGCAGGCAGAGGATGCAGAGCCTTTGGAAGCGTGGGAGATCCCTGAAATCATGGAGGTGGAAGAATATGAGATTCTGGAATAAAAGGCGGTGGATTACATGGGAATAAAGGAATATGTAAGCCACAGGCAGGCGGTTCTGCGGGAAGAGAACGCGGAGGAAATACGGGAAAAGGAGTACCGCTCCTCGGTGAAATTCCGCAAAAGCACACAGATGACGCTTCCTGTTGAGGACATTTTCAACGGCTGCATCATCCTGAAGGACGGCAGCTATACAAAAATACTGGAGCTGTATCCCACCAACTTTGTCTTAAAGCCGCCGGACAAGCAGACAGAGATCATCCATAAGTTCGCAAAGCTGATGCGGGTTGCACCGGACCGGATCCGGATGAAGTCGGTCGCAAGGAAGGCCAGCATTGACCGCTACATTGAGACGCTGAAAAAAGAGCAGGCACAGGAACAGGTGTTAAAGTGCAGGCAGCGCCACGCGGATCAGATGCAGTTGATCAAAAGTATCTCCCAGACAGACAGCGTCTCCCGGCGTTTTTTTTGTATCCTGACGCTTAGCGCAAAGGAGGCGCCTGGAAGCGTAGGGGAGGCTGTATCTTTATTGAACCAGCAGGCGGCGGAACTTACCGAGATGTTCCGGTGGGTCGGCAATCCTGCCGTCGAGGTGGAGCCCGATCAGGAGGACTACGCCCTGGCTGAAATCCTCTATGACCTTCTGAACCGCAGGAAAAGCGAGGAAATCCCTTATCGCAAGAGGGCTGCGGGAATCCTGAAAAAGTATTGCGGCAGCGCGCAAGCGCCGCTTACGATGCCGCCCTATATTCCGGCGGCGGAACTGGTTGCGCCGGAGTATATGGACTTTACGCACCCAGGCTACTATGTGATTGACGGCAAGTACTATATCACCGGTTATATTCCGTCCAATGGGTATCCGACCGTTGGCCTTCCGGGCGGCTGGACTTCCGATCTGGTGAACGCAGGAGAGGGCATTGATGTGGATATTTATTTTGAGCGGAAGCCGAAGGAAGAGGTCATTGCGGGGATCAAGCGGACGATCACGCACAGCCGGATCGCGATGAACAGCACGCAGGATACCTCCGACAGTTATGAGACGGCGAGCGACGCAGTGAGCAGCGGCTTCTATTTCAAAAACGGTTTTCGCGTTGGCGAGGATTTTTATTATATGTGCATTCTGGTGACGGTGTGCGCGGATTCCCTTGAGGAGGCGCGGAATATTTACCAGAGCATGGAAAAGCAGATGTATCAGGTGGATTTCCGGCTCAAGGCGGCGAACTATCATCAGGAGGAGGCTTTTTTCAGCACGATGCCTTTCGGATGGCTGAGCCGCTTTTTCTTTGAGAAGGGAAAGCAGAATATGCTGACGACGGACGCGGCCAGTTCCTATCTTTTTACGAGTTATTCCATGTGTGACAGCAATGGCATTTTCCTCGGCGTCAACGAGATCAACCAGAGCTGCACAATCGTCGATAACTTTAACAGCGAGCTTTATCGAAACGGCAATATCGCGATCCTTGGTTCCTCCGGCGCGGGGAAAACCTTCACTATGCAGTGTATGTCGCTGCGCTTCCGCCTGAAACAGTATCAGGTCTTTGCCATCATCCCGAAAAAGGGTGTGGAGTTTAAACCGGCCTGCGACGCGGTGGGCGGGCAGTATGTGATTGTCAGCGGGGCGTCGCCGCACTGTATTAATATCCTCGAAATCCGAAAGCCACAGGATGAAAATATGCGGCTCCTGTATGGAGACGATATCGAGCAGTCGCTTTTATCCCAGAAGATCCAGTCGGTGAAAACCTTCTTTTCCCTGCTGATACAGGACATTACGCTGGAGGAGCGGCAGAGGCTGGATTCCGCGCTGGTGAAAACCTATGAGAAGAAGGGGATCACAAGGAAGAACCGTTCCCTGCTTGCGGAAAACCAGAAAGACTTTAAGGAAATGCCCGTTCTGGGCGATCTCTATGACATGATCTTGGAAGACGCGGCGCTGGAGCGTGTGGCAGGCATCTTAAAGCCGCTGGTCTGTGGCTCCGCATCCTCATTCAATGGGCAGACCAATGTGGATGTGGACAGCCTTTACATGGTTTTCGACCTTGATTATCTATCTGCCGATCTTTTGCCGGCAGGCATGTTCCTGGTGCTCGACCTGGTGTGGGATAAGGTAAAGGAAGACAAGACAAAGCGCAAGGTTATCATTCTTGACGAGCTGTGGGCGCTTATCGGGGCGAGTGCAAACCGGGTCGCGGCGGACTTTGTCCTGAATATTTTCAAGCTGATCCGCGGGTATGGCGGCGCGGCGGTCTGCAGCACCCAGGATCTTAACGATTTTTTTGCCTACGAGGGCGGAGCCTATGGGAAGGGCATCATCAATGCCTGCAAGTTCAAGTTTGTGATGGGGCTGGAAGAGGAGGAGGCGAAGCGGGTGCAGCAGGTATTGGAGCTGGACGACTCGGAGATTGAGCTGGTGAAATCCTTTCAGAGAGGGAAGGGGCTGATCTGCGTCAACCACAGCAACATCGCCGTCAATTTCCGCTCTTCAGATTCGGAATACGAACTCTATTCCACCGATCCGAAGGTGCTTGCCCAGCTGGCTGCGAGGCGGAAACGGCAGAAAGCCATGATCGTATGAAAGGAGGGAAAGGGAGTATGCAGTATTCCGGCGTAATTTTGGACTTGCTGTCGCAGGTGGAGGTACTGGAAACCGGGCAGGTGCTGTGGTATGCGGGAGCGCTCGATGAATATGGAAATGGGGAAAAGACGATCGAGAAGGCTTTCCACGCGCTGCTGCGATCGAGGCAGATTTATCTGGATGAGACGGAAGTCTACGTCTCGGCTTCTCCGGTCAGGGAGATAACGCGCGAGCAGCGGATGGCGATGGAGCTGTTCTGGGTGCTGCTCGACGCGATGCCCTACAGCAGGAATTTTATCCTGAACTTTCAGAAGACGTTCCAGCTGTCCTATATCAACAAGCACCAGCAGCTTGTTCAGGTGGCCTATGTGCCGCGGCATATGGAAACGGCGGTATGCCGCTTTGTACGGGAAATACCGAAGAACGAGTACGAGCAGGAAAGCGACTGCAGGATCGCGCTTCTGGAGGACCCGCAGGGGGTAGGGCGGATGAAAAAGGTGGGCTTTTACTACCTCGTCACCATCAGGCAGGATGCGCCGCCAGAGAACCGGCTTAAGATTCTCGATGTGATTGACGCAGCGCATGCATGGGAGGACTTATAGATGGCTTATGAAACTTCAGTAGAATTTATCGCGGACTGTGCCGCCAGGATAGAGAGGACTGCGCGGCTGGCTGCTCTGGGAGGCAGCGGACGTCTGACAGAGAAAGAAACGGAAAGGATGCTGCATCAGGCGGAGCTCATCGTTATAGCGCTTCGGGAGAGATGGAAGGATGGACGAGGGAAAAGGAGCTGCGGCGCCGCGCAGCCAGCGGGTAGTGAACTGGTGAAGGTAGACATGGAAGACGGCTGTCTTGTGATCCGTACACCGGAGCTTTACAACCGCCGGGCAGAGGATGGCTGGTTCCTGAAAGCCCTTGTACGGGACGCGGTAGCGGCTTACTGCGAACTGTATGGAGTTCCATCCGGGCTGGAAGGGCGCTTTTATCTGGCATATGTGCGGTTTGTAAAAGGAGAGACAAAACGGATTTTCGACAATGATAATACGGAGGCGCATCAGGTAGGGGACGCCGTAGTCGAGGCGCTCGGCATGGACGACAATCCTTACCGTGTGCAGTACCTCTTTACCACCAGGAAGAGCAGGGACTACGAGGGCTGCTGTATCTGTCTGGTAGGGGAGGAGAGACTGCCGGATTTCCTTGTGAATACGGTACACTTTTTGCAAAACGGGAAAAGTACAGAAATTCCACCGTGAGAAAAGCAGGAAAGTGTCGGAAATACAGGTCTTCTTTGAAACCGATTATCCGGACTATTCTTTTCCTGGGATAACGGAAATCTTTGCGGAGGGGCTTTAGGGAGCCTTAAGAGAGGGTGACAGGATATGGCGGAAAAGCTGCGGGACGGCTCCTTTAAGCTGATGGTTTTGCGGGAACTTTATTTTGCGAAGATCCTTCCGCGGAAGCTTCTGACGGACAGGAGTATGCTGGACTGGAACTATCGGTATGTGTGCCGGGCGATGCAGGAGCTGGAGAGGGATGGCTATCTTGCATATCACAGTTTCCTGCGGCGCAGGTACTGTTATCTGACGGAGCGGGGCTTTTCCCTCCTGAAGGAGACGGATGGGCGTTATCTGGTCAACGCAGAGAACTACCGACGTCACCGGTTTTATCAAAAACAGATCCGGGAACAGGTACGGGATGCGGAAGTTCTGCAGAAGCTGGCCAGATACGGCTTCCGCGCATGGCCGGACGAGCGGCCATCGTTTGCTGATCTTCTGCGGCTGCGGGGTGTCGGCATGGCGGAGGAGAAAAGGGAGGCGTGGAGCTATGACAGGGAGGGAAACCTGAAAGAGTATGATGTGGAATCCCTGTTTTCAGAAGGCGTCTATTTTGAATCTGCCGAGGTGCGCAGGGCGGCGGCCATGCTGGGATACCTTGACCTTCTGCGGATGGGCAGATTTTGTGGGCTTCTGATCCTGCGCGATAGGGTATATCTCTGCTATAACGTCATGGAACGGATGATGCGCTGGAGCGAAAGCTGCGAGAGGAACTGCGTGATCGGCATCCGTCAGTTGCTATTAAAATACTCCGCCGAGCTGAAGATCCGCGATGTGGAGATCGAGGCGATTGTGTTTGGCAGGGATATGAACGGCATCCTGCCGCTTTTGTGGGGCAATACAAAGGAAGTGCCCACAGAGGAGACGAGGAAAAGGGTGGCTTACCGCAGCGCTCGCCTGTTCTGCTGCGAGAACGCGGAGTTCTTCTGGAAAATCCATTACATCCCGCTGGATGCGGCAGCACGGGAGATAAGCCGGATGCAGCACGCGGAATTTGGCGGGGAAACCGCCGGAGGTGAAGAAACAGGCCTCTATCTGATTGACCAGCTGGAGCTTCAGAAACTCCGCCTTCTGATGGAACAGAAGAAAGCGTTCCGTCTGCGTGGCTTTGCAGAGTACAGGGAAATACTGGAGCGAATATTTGGTGAGAAACTGTCGGCTTTCGACATTCTTCCGGTGAAAGACTGAAAGGAAATTTTCTCGAAACTGAGGAACGCCCGAAAAGTGATTAAATTTCTATAAAATCCATTGACTTTCGGCGTGCGCGGCATTTACAATGCTGATACAAAATCGAACAGAAGTTCGCATCTTGGGAGAAGACAGTTTCCTTTCAGCCATAGTAATCATTTTGAGGAAAGGAATTTGCAGGAATGACAGAACAGGAAATGCACAGGACGTATATTCGTGAGGTTGTGCAGGAAATGTATCCGAGGGCGGATCTTGGCAGGGACGTCTTCCTCATCATCCAGTCGATCATCGCGCTCGACCAGGTGGTGCGGGATGAGAAGGAGGCGGAGGTGGCCTGCATGGTCGATCTCTACGAAAGGAACCAGGAGGAGCGGACAGCGCTTTATACGGTTCCGGTCCATCCGTTCCAGCACAGGGGGACAGCGATTGCCGGAAGCCGGTATGGGGCAAAGCGTATCCCGCCTGGTATGACGCCGCTTAATTTTGCACAGCAGCTGCTGCGGATTGAAGCGGGCAAGAAAGTGACGGATATCGGCCTGGTCATCCACATGGAGTCTTATGAGGAACTGAAGGAGATTGAAACCGTCCGGGTGATCTGGGATTATGATGTGGCGGCGACAAGCATGCTGTACGCCATGGAGTTTGAAAAGCCGGAAGGTGCCGGGAACTGCTACCTTCTGAAGTCCGATGTACCGCATGACTGGGATCGGGTGATTCCCGGAAAGCCGCGGGTCTATCTGGAGGAACAGGATTGGGAAGACCCAGAGCCGGACGAGATGCACCTGTTCTGCTATGATTTCCAGAAGACCGGCCTGCCGCATTATGTACACTACTATCGAAAGAAACTGAAGGCACTGCCGCTGGGGGCGGACATGGAGATCGCGGGGAACAGCGTCAAATACCGAAAATGGGCGAGAAAGCGAGGAGGAGAGATATGAAGCTGAGAGACGTAAAAGATTGGAAAGTTGGAGACAGCGTATGGGTAATTGATACAGGGATGGATGGAAAGCAGGTATTCCGGCAGACGTGGATTGAAAGGCTGATCCAGTCCCGAAACGGGGGCGATATGCACAGTAACCCTACATTTCTGATGGCAGTCATCCGTTATGGGGATGGAAGCCTCGGCTATCAGAATGCGAAATTCCTGTTCCGGGAGAAGGAGGAGCTTCTTCAATGCAGGGGGATGTACCTGGTAAAAGAGAACCGGCCGGGTGCTCCCTATGAGTGGAGTAAGACCCTGCCAGATGGTTACACCTCGTATCACTGGGGCGGCGTCAGGAGGTGTGGATGAGTGCAGAAGGACAGGATGCAGGACACGATCCGGCAGGTGAGCAGGCATCATAAGATCTACCTGATCGGCGGGAACCAGAACCTGACAAAAAAGCTGCGGAACCGCTATCCGGACATCCGCTGTTATCATTCCGAGCGGAAAAGCAGCTGCGGGGCAATGATTACGAACGCGGATCTTGTCATGTTCAAGTATGATTCGCTGTGCCATGCCATGTCGGCGAAGGTGCAGGGCATCGCGGAGGCGAAAAAGATTCCCTGCGCTTACATAAGTCCAGTGACTTCGATGGAACTTTTGGAGCACGAAATTTATGAGAAAATGGTGGACGCGGGGCTCACAGAAGAAACCGGGTCTGAAGAGAGGAGGGAAGGATCGTGAAGAGGAGACTTATAATGGCAATGCTAGCCTGCAGTATGGCGGCAACGGCGTTGATCGGTTGCAGCGGGGAGACGGAAGGGCAGACGGTGCAGGCAGAAGACGACTTTGAGTCAGAGGAAATTTTGGAAGATGAAGGCGAGAAAGAGGAGGAGGCCGTTGAACCGGACACCGACGACGTGGAGGAAATCGATACCGAGGCGTATTCGGAGGAGGAACCGAAAGCCGGGGAAGGTGAGTCTGCGGAAGAAACACAGGACGCGACGAAGTCCGTCCAGACAGATGACAGTGAGGCAGCTGTTTCCGCAGAGGCGGAAGTATCCAGCGCGGTAGAGCCGGGCACCGCTGCAGCCGCTGTCTCCACTTCCAGCTTTACGCCGCCCTATACTTATGATGAGATGTACGCGGTATATCTTCAGGGGGATATCGAACGGTATAACCAGATGATGAGTGAATACGAGGCCGCGTATGAGAGTTATTACGGAGCTGACACCTCCGCAGCCGTATCCGGGCAGGGGAGTGGTGGAGGCACGGAGACGACGGTCGAATTATCGAGAGACTTTGTCGATTACCTGAATGGAAAGCGCAGTGAAGCCGGGCTCAGTGAGCTTATCTGGGACAGCTCTATGGAAGAGACTGCCTTGGAGAGAGCGCAGGAGCTGGTAACGGATCTGTCCCATTCCGGGATGCGGAATTGTACCGGCGAGATCATCCAGAGCTCTACGAGCAGCAGCGTGGCCGTCTGGTACGATGCCTTCTATAATTCCGCAACGCATCGGAGCGCCATGCTGTCCCAGTATAATGGACGCGCCGCGGCGGCGGTCTGCAGGGCAGGGAATATGTATTATGTAGTGGTGATGTTTGGCATATAGGCCATTAGCATAAAAGCCCTTTTATAAATGAATATTTCCTGATAGAATAAGAGAAAAGGAGCAGAGAAGATGAAGATTACTTGGATTGGACATTCCTGTTTTAAAATTGAAAAAGAGGATTATGCGATCGTTATTGATCCTTATGAGGATGGGAGCGTTCCGGGATTGGAGCCGGTGCGGGAAAACGCAGACCTGGTGCTTTGCAGCCATGAGCATGCGGATCATAATTTCCGCGGCGGCGTGACATTGAGCGGCAGTACGAAAATGCCGTTCTCCATTGAAAAGATCAGCACCTGGCATGATGAAGTGAAGGGCGCGAAACGGGGGAACAATCAGATTTTTATCATCGACGATGGGGAGAACCGGATCGCGCATCTGGGCGACCTTGGCTGTGAGCTGATGCCGGATCAGCTGCAGAAGCTGCGGAATCTGGATGCAGTGATGATTCCGGTCGGAGGCTTTTACACGATCGATGCGCGGCAGGCCGCGGAACTTGTCCGGAGGCTGAAGCCCCGGATTGTGATCCCGATGCACTATAGGAGTGATCGGGATCAGTATGGCTACGATGTGATCGGAACCGTGGACGGGTTTACGGAGCTCATGGACAGCGTCACGACGATACCGGGCAGTGAGATCGAGACGGCTTCCGCGCGGCGAGCGCAGATAGTAGTTCTTCAGCCGAAAAACAGGAAATTGGAGGGAAAATGATTACATAATCAAAAGAAGGCTAATTCGGAGCTTGAAAGCACCAGAAGACGAAAGGAGATGAGAAGATGGTGCTTGAAAGAGACTATCTGCCGATGTACCGGGATGCAGAGGCAAATGGATTGATTGGAATAAGAGGATACCTGTATTATTTCCAGGATATGGCAACTTATTATATGCATAATCTCGGCAAGGGCAATGACACGTTGCCGGAGGAGTATGGCATCTGTGGCATGTATACAAAATACAGGATGCATCTGGAAAGGCAGGCGGATTATAAGGCTCCACTGCATATGGAAACCTGGTTGGAAAAAATCAGTTCCCACGTCCTGTTTCATCATGGCTTCGTGGTCACGAGGGATGGGGAGGTGTATGCTGCCGGCAGAGTAGAAAGCTGCTTCTACGATATGAAGAAAGGGCGACTGACAAGGCCGGCGGCGGTAGATTTTCCTCAGAATATGGAAGAAGAACGTCTGGTGGAGTTGGAGCCGTTCCTGAGAAAGATGCCAAAAACAGCGGATGGCATGAAGTACCGCTACACGCATACGGTTCACTACACGGACCTTGACAAGTCAGGACATATGACAAACCTGAAATATGTTGACCTGTTGCTGGATGCGTTTGGAAGCCAGTTTTACAGGGATTATATGGTGACGGATATGGAGATACATTATGTGAACCAATGCTTTGAAAACGAGAAGATCCTTGTGTATGCGCAGGAAGCGGAAGAATGCGTCTGGCTGTTGGGAATGAAGGATAATGGCTCCGCCGCAGTGCAGGGAATGCTGAAGACAGAGGTAATTACATAATTTAGCTGTGTTGGATGCTTATGCGGAAAAGCTGAAGGCGGACACAGATGCGTTGCGGGAAAAAGCGATGGGTACTTCATATTGATCACTTCTCAGCTGACGGTAGGAAGGGGAGTAAGTCCCAGGAGTGTTACAGGGACCACGATAATCGACCTTTTAAAAAACGCTGCCAGTTGGTATGATACGCAAGCAAATATAATACAAAACTTACCGCCACACCACATATCACATCTATGATCGAATGCTGTTTCACAAACAATGTTGAAATGCAGATCAGAATCATCAACAATATGACAGCACGCCTGCGTCCTCTGTGCTCCTGAAAAACTTTGACTTTGCAGTCACAAGCGCAATAGAGGTGGAGGAGGACACATGAATCGAAGGGCATACATTGACCGGGGCATCCACGCTGCGCACCAGATTTATCAGTATACAGAAAAGATTTCTGTTTGGCAGCTCTTTCCGGAGATTTAATCCGGTGGGGAACAGTACATAACAGATCAGGCAGAAGGTTATCCCATTAAACATGATAAATGCCAGATGTTGGAAATCCCATTTATCACGCAGCATGAACCATACGAGCGACAGAAAGAAAGCAGGATATCACGCAAAATAAAACAGGACGAAGTATTCACAGAACGGAATCCGGTCATCCAGCGTGCAGTGGAGGATGTATTTAGGCTCCATGGTATAGTCCAGCACAAAGAACACCACCAGATAGAATACCAGATACAGCATGGCATAGCAGTATTGTTGATGCTCTGAAATCCAATCCTTCAACACACTGGATTTTCTTTCCATCATGAGTGGCCTATCGTCCCGTCAAAATCCTGCCAGAACTGCAGAAGTTCCTTCTCATAACGTTCGGGTTCTGTCAGATAGCCTTGGCAGTGTCCGGCATCCGGCACAATCAGCAGACGTTTGGGAGCCGCGCAGGCTGCGTAATTTTCGTAAGTCATTTCAATCGGTACGAAGGTATCGTTTGTCCCATGTATGAACAATACCGGTATTTTGCACTCCCGCATTGCTTCTGTGCTGGAATACTCGTTTGACGTGAAGCCAATCCGCTCCACAGCGGCTTTATCCATGTATTTTTCTATCGGCCTGTAGTTATAGTGCAGACTGCTTTCCGCAACATGTTTCCACTCGTCGTTTGCGGCAAGGAAATCCGCAAGCATGCCAAAATCTTTTGCCCAGGAGGATCTCCATCCGTGAACCGCAATCACAGTTCTTTTGGACTCTTCCACCAGATGAAGATGCCCGGTCAGCCGGATTCCATCCTGAGAGTTGATTGTCACAGTGCTGTACTCGCTGTTTTGCAGACGTTCTGCAGCCCGAGTCTTCTTGTCTTCCCTTTCCTGCTCTTTAGTGGAAGCGGGGGTTCCCGCCGAAAGAATCCTTCGCTCATTCTTCTCTGTCAATTTTCTGTTCATAGCCGTTTCTGCCAGATTTTCCAGAGACTGATGCGCGGCTTTTACCGTTGCCACGCCTGCGGCTATACCGGCAGCGGCAATCATATGTCTCTTTATTCTTTTTTCCATGATCTGTCATCTTCTTCCTAAACCAGGATTGTCGCTTTGCCTGTCATATATCCTGAATTTTTTTCGTGATTTTCTGTAAAAGAAAGGGAGAGTCGAAGCTGCTCCGGCTCTCCGGGGTTTTGATAGTCTGATGCCTGTTGTTACTCCTGTGTTTCTAATTCTTTTCTGGCTTCTATCAGGGCAGGCGATTCATGTATCAGAATCCCCTTCTGTGTCCTCCCATTCCAGGGCCTCCTGGGCCACCCATCGGCGGCATATAGGGTGGAAGCCTTCTATGCGTCATTCTCCGGGCGAGTCCAGTCAACGCGGAAACGCCAATCATGGTTCCGCCGACCGCTGCAGCCGTTTTTGCAGCATTTGACCAGCCAGAGTCAGACGTTGCCGTGTTTGAATTGCCATAGATGGACGCGCCGCATTGAGGGCAGAAATTGGCTCCCTCTTCAAGGACAGCTCCGCAATTATCACAATAGGTTGACATAATTACACCTCCTGGAATCAGTATAGTAATCACTCGAATCTAAATCAATTAAAGTTCTGTAAAAATTTGGTGAAAATTTGGAATGGACAGATTTAAGGCAGGCCACCCAGATATGGAAATACCTGCCCTTTGCCCTGCTAGCTGGCAGCCCGCGATGATTTCCCGCTGCATGCGCGTTCATATTCCTT
>JAJBTX010000053.1 GCA_020860645.1 Lachnospiraceae bacterium
CACCTACACTTATACCGGTTATATTGCAATGAAGTATATGCGGAATCTAATCAACAATGGGGAGATCGGTGAGCTCCGCACGGTGATGGCGGAGTATCCGCAGGGCTGGCTCTATGAGGGCACCGGCGGAAAGCAGGGTGAATGGCGCTGTGATCCAAAGCAGTCCGGCAGAGTCAACTGCCTCGGCGATCTGGGTACGCATGTGGAGAACGCGGTGGCGACGGTGACTGGCCTCAAGGTGAAGCGAGTGCTCGCAAAGATGGATGTCGTCGTTCCGGGCAGAACGCTCGACGACAACGACCAGATTCTTGTGGAATACGAGGGAGGCGCGACGGGCGTGAACTGGACGAGCCAGTTTGCGATTGGTTGTAACAACAGCCTGCGCCTGCGCATTTACGGTTCCAAAGGTTCTCTTCTGTGGTTCCAGGAAGATCCGGAGGCGGTGACGGTTATCCGTGAGGACGGGAATCCCTACATCGTGAAGAAGGGTACGGGAGCAGTCACGGAGGATGCGGCGAAGTACGGCAGACTTCCATATGGACATCCGGAAGGATGGCTGGAGTCTATGGGTAATCTCTATGACAGCTTTGGCGAGTGTATTTTGGCGAAGAAAAATGGAAACTTTACGCCGGATATGATTGACTATCCGACAATCGAGGAAGGCGTGGCGGGCCTTAAGTACGTAGAAGCCTGCCTTGAGAGCAATGAAAAAGGAAACGTCTGGGTGACGTTGTAAGGAGGTAGAGAAGATGGCAAGACCGGTAACGCTTTTTACGATTCAGTGGGGGGATCTTCCGCTTGAAGAGATCTGCAGACTTGCAAAGCAGATGGGTTATGAGGGCCTGGAGCTGGCAAAAGACGCACATATCAATGTACGAAAGGCAGCGGAAGGCCCGGCGTATGTACAGGAAGTGAAGAATACGCTGGCAAAATATGATCTTGGCTGTTGGGCGATCAGCGCTCATCTGACCGGACAGTGTGTGACGGATTCTGTGCAGTGGGCCTATGATCCGCGTCTGGATGGCTTTGCGCCCTCCGCGTTGGCGGGCAAGCCGGATGAAATTCAGAAATGGGCGATTGAGGAGATGAAGATTACCGCGCATGCCGCGAAAGCGATGGGGGTGGATGTTGTAACCTTCTTCATGGGTTCTCCGATCTGGAAGTTCTGGTATTCTTTCCCGCAGACCTCGGAGGAGATGGTCGAGGAAGGTTATCAGAAGGTGAAAGAACTCTGGACGCCGATCTTCGACGAGTATGACAAGTGCGGCGTGAAGCTGGCGCTGGAGGTTCATCCGACTGAGATTGCCTTTGACTACTGGAGCACGAAGAAACTGCTCGATACCTTCGAGTGGCGTCCGACTCTGGGTATCAACTTTGACCCGAGCCATCTGATCTGGCAGGGTGTGGACCCGGCGATGTTCCTGTTTGATTTTTCAGAGAGAGTATACCATGTGCATGTGAAGGACGCGAAGCTGAACCTGAACGGGAGGAATGGCATCCTTGGCTCACATATCACTTTTGGCGATCAGAGAAGAGGCTGGAACTTTGTCTCTCCGGGCCACGGAGATGTAGACTTTGATAACATTACCAGAGTGCTGAATCAGACGGGTTATACGGGACCGCTCTCCATCGAGTGGGAGGACAGCGGTATGGAGCGCGTATTCGGTGGAACGGAGGCCTGTGAGTTTACGAAAAGGATGAACTTTTCCGCCTCGGATTTTGCGTTTGACGATGCACTGAAAAACGATTAGAATAGAAAGAAAAACAGAAGGAGTTCTGATGGTATGGGAAAAGGAATCTGCGTAGCTGGAAATCTGATTGTCGATATCACCTACCCGATCGAGCGCTGGCCGCGCGAGGGCGAGCTGACGACGGTCACAGACGGGATCGCGAACTCGACGGGAGGCGCTGTCTGTAATGTGATCGTGGATCTGGCAAAGCTGGACGGAGAGCTGCCGCTGTCCGCGCTCGGCGTGATCGGGGAGGACAGCGAGGGCGACTTCATTCTCGAGGAGCTGGGAAAGCATGAGAACATTGATCTGAGCCTGCTGAAGCGCCAGAAGGAAAAGAAGACTTCTTTCACGGCGGTGATGAGCGACAACCAGACAAAGGCGCGCACCTTTTTCCAGTATCGCGGCGCGAATTCCGTGTTTGACGAGAGCTGCATCGACTGGGACAAGATTGATGCGGAGCTGCTGCATGTGGGCTATATCCTGCTGCTGGACGCGTTGGACGAGCCGGACGCGGAGTATGGGACGAAGATGGCGAAGCTTCTGGCCGAGGCTCAGAGACGCGGCCTGAAGACCTCTATCGATGTGGTGACAGAGACGGGCGATCGTTTTAAGACGCTGGTTCCCCCGGCGCTGCGCTATACGGATTACTGTGTGATCAATGAACTGGAGGCGCAGCAGATTACCGGCGTCCTGCTCCGCGACGAGAAAGAGAAGCTGTATCCGGAAAATATGGAGACGGCGCTTCGGAAGATGAAGGAGCTTGGCGTATCCACCTGGGCGGTGATCCATTGCCCTGAGGGCGGCTGGGGTCTGGATGAGACGGATCGCTTCGTTCAGGTAGACAGTCTTCACCTGCCGAAGGGCTACATAAAGGGAACCGTGGGAGCGGGTGATGCCTTCTGCGCGGGCGTGCTCTACGGCGCGCAGAAAAAGCAGAGCCTGGAGGAGAGCATTCTTCTGGGCACCTGCGCGGCGGCGGCCTCGCTGGCCTGCCCGGGCGCGACGGAGGGAATGCTGCCTGCGGAGCAGGTGCTGAGGCTTGCTGAACAATACAAATAAAAGACAGAAAAAGCGCAGGGGGCAATTCTCCTGCGCTTTTTGGATCTATGACAGTTCTGCGATCAATTCGCGGATTGTGTCCACGTCCTCTTCCAGTGCGTCTGCAATTTCCTCCACGGTTTTACCTTTTGCAAGTTTCTTTTTTACCAGTTCAGCCAGCTTTTCCATACGGCCTTCCTTGCGGGCTTCTTCGCGATCATAATATTTTTCTTCCCATGCCAGCATATATCTCACCCCGATCTTTTCATTTTGGCGAACCTCACGCACACGATCATGGATTTTATGTATCCGCTCACTACTCGAAGACTGCGCAGTCTGATCTGTGGTGTTTTCAATGTAGTGGAGAAATTCTACCAGTTCAGGTGACACCTCATCATCATTCTTTCCACGAGTGTTCAGAAAAATGCGGGTCGCGCCGTCATCCAGGGTACACCCGGGTACTTCCTGACAAACAGGCCTGAATGTATAGCAGTATTTCCCGTATCCGAACAGATCAAAGGTCATGATAAGGATGATGTAAGTGTTGTTCAGCAGGTTATAATCTGCTATTCCCGGCTTCAGCAGACCGGTATCAATAATTCCCTGGTAATAGCGGCTTCGCTTCGCCAGATCCTTTTTCCATACCTTCTGCATCTCGGTGTCATACACATCCGTGTTTTCATCCATAGTGAAAACGTCCAGCCTGATGGAGCGGGCCAGCGATGAGATACGGACTTCTTTTTCCGTCTCTGCCCTTACAAGAGGCGGAATCTCTCTTCCGAGAATAATACTCAGGACATCTCTGTGTGTGTCCGGATCTTCCATGACCTCATCGAACAGAAAGCGGTCAGCAAGGTTCAGTTCCTGTAAAGGTA
>JAJBTX010000093.1 GCA_020860645.1 Lachnospiraceae bacterium
ATCTTAACCAGCGATTGGATTATTGTCTTTACTCTCGACTGTTTTAAACCCAGCAGAATGCAGAAATCATCCAGTTTATACTCTTCTCCATTATTCATATAATTCAAAATAGCTTCCTGCTGCATCTGCATTTTCTTTGATATTTTTATTTCATCTGGATTTATCGCCGCTTTTTTATCGCCGTTTTTTATCGCCGCGTTTTTATCGCCGTATTTTATAGCCGCCTTTTTTTTAAATTCAAGCGTTAAAATTGTACGATCCGGGTCAAACTGCTCCTCAATCATCGGCTCCACCCATCCCTCATCTTTCCAGGTGTTATAAATATTAGGCACACCGCTTCCGGAACGTTCTCCGATGTTTATGAGGTTGAACATTTTAAGCAGCGTTTTATTTCGTGGATCAGAAACTCCGCCCATCATCATCTGTGTCTTTCCTGTTCTGATATATCCAGGATTCTCAAAAACTAGTTTCCCCATCTCTTTCTTTACAACAACACCGCGAACACCATAAAAATCCGTATTAACCAGGCAGTTTTCCAACGCCTCCCTCAAGGCCTTGTGTACAGGAGTGTCATCCACACGATCCCCTCCATGCATTTTGAAGGGAACCTTGATATCCTGAATAATCTTATTGTAGACCCTGAAGTAAAAATCACAGATATTCCCAGACCATTCCCCGGAACTTGACTGGAGGCGGTCGGTCCATCGAATTGACGGATCAAGCATCTCCCTGAAATCCAGAAAATATTCCGGGAACTGGCGTACAATATTATACTCATCGCCAAACATCAACATTCCCGCGGCAGTCGGATGCAGTTTTTTATCTTCATCCGAAATTGCCGCTGCCCCTATACAGCGAAGATACTCCGCATCATCCAGTCTTTCAAATGGATGCCCTGGGCGCAATGTCCGATGCCGGTTCCGATATCCTGATATAGTCTCATAATTCAAATCCTGCATAGGCACATGATCCAGCACTTCCATATCTATCGTATTTTCAGTCTGGTCACGAAGCATTGCTTTTACCTGCAGTCTTGTGCAGTGATAATCGCCCTCATGATTTCGTCTGAAAGTGTTTCCGAACATATCATCATTGATATAGATTGGTTTTTCCTCGCGTCTTGCCATGGGAACATATATAACGATAATAATATCTTCACCCTGCTCGTAAATCTCGACAGCATCTTCTGAAATGATATTGAGACTCACCTTTTTCCGATCATTGATCGTATCCCAGAAGCTCTTCAAAAGCTTTCGCTCGTCTGTACGCTTTAGGCCCGTTGTCCGCCAGCTTCCATCTGCATTTTCCACAACACCAAGTATAATAACTCCGCCATAACAATTAGCAAAAGAAGAATATGTATCCCATAAAGAAACAGGCAAACCGCCTCTGGCTTTCTTCACTTCCAGACGATTACCCTCTTTATAAGAATCAAATTTGGAAATATCAAAGAGCTTCTGCATAATTTCCTCCCTGTAAAACTACAGATTATTATTACCATCGTAAAAATAGGCATATAATTTGCCGCTTTGCTTCATTTATATCTACACCTCTTTCAAAATTATACCCTCTGCACCCATGAATCACAAGCATTTTCCTCTATGTAAGGGCGGCTTTCCGCCACCCTCTCGCATCACTCCGCCGCCTTATCCAATTCCACGAGCCGCCCATGCACCACATAGCGCGCATTCTCAAAGGAGTACGCGCAAGTAGACAAGGTAACGATTCGATCCTCCGTTGTCAGCCGGATGTCTGCTGCGAAATCTGACTTTTCGCTGATCTCCTTCAACCACAGTGCAAACTCAGAAGAAGTATCAAACTGCATCCGATACGCCGATGAATCCTCCGTCGTGGTATATCCTGCGAAGAGTTCCAGAAGATACGTCTTTCCCTCCACACTCAGATACATAATTGGATGCGCCTCATAATACGCCTGCTTCGCATAGCGGACCAGACTGGCGAACATCCTGCCGCTTGCCATATGGTGGCCGTAAATCACCGTGTTCTCATCCAAGAAATCGCCGCTGTTTCTACAGTCTATAAACAGGCAGCCATTGCTGTTACTTGTCCCGTCTACGAGGTGGGTGAGGTAATACTCATTATCCTCGCCCAGCACAATCGGATAATTGATCACCGTGTTCGGGCAGTAGAGCCATGCCACGATCTCCGGATTGATCTCCTGCAAAGCAGTAAAATTCACCTCCGGCCATTCGGATTCTTCTGCTATCCCCGACATGCTTGCCGAGGTGGAAGGAGCCGGACTTTCATCCGACTCCCCATCTTCCTCGCTGCCGACAGGCTCCGTCACTGCCATCTCCGCGATCCTTTCATACACTTCGTCGCCTCTCTGGTATTCCAGAGCCGCGTAGAAAAGCCTGCCACAAAAATAGGCCGCGACGCCAAGGCAGATCAGTGACAGGCTAAGCGCCGCCCATTTCCGAACTTCTTCCGCCATATCACCTGCCCTTCCCGCGTTTCCAGAGCGCATAGATTCCGAACCCACAGGCTCCGAGCGCGGCCATACCGGCAGCCACTGCCCACAGGAACGGACGGCCACTGTCGCCCGTCTTTGCCGCGATCACCGGCGGCGTTTCCTCCTCCGGGTTCTCCACATCGGTCGTTACCGTGTTGGTGCTGATTTTTGCACCGTCAACCTCCACAGACGCCGTGTTCTCCACGGTGCTGCCATCCGCGCTGTCCAGCACCTTAACAAAGAGCGCGACCGTCTTTGTCT
This sequence comes from Lachnospiraceae bacterium, assembly GCA_020860645.1. Classification (GTDB taxonomy): domain Bacteria; phylum Bacillota; class Clostridia; order Lachnospirales; family Lachnospiraceae; genus Hominiventricola. The sequence continues at coordinate 2,735 of JAJBTX010000093.1, forward strand.
CGTCACCGCTCAGAGTAAGCGTCCATGTGACGACGCCATCCGTGCAGGTTCCACCGTTATCAGCCGAGACAAAGCCCGTCCCTGCCGGAATCTCGTCCGTAATCACAAAGGTCTTTTCGCTCTCGGATGGATTTTTGACCGTGATCTGATACTGCAATACCGTGCCAGTCTCTACAGTTTCCCCGTCTAAATCCTTTTTCCCGTTTTTGCTGAGCACTGCTTTCTCCGCATCCTCCAGAACAGCGTTCGTGACCTCATTGGTCGTCACCGTTTTTTCCTGTCCGGTCGTATCATCCTTTACCGTCACAGTCGCGCTGTTGGCAAAGGTCTGGCCAGCCAGATCAGAAGTTACCTTTACTTTCACACACACATAATCCTTTATATGAGGCGCAACATACAGTTCCCAGGTGACCATCTGCCCCTTTGCGCTGCTCTGAACCATTCCTCCGCTAGTGGAAGAGACATACTCCACACCCTCCGGCAGCACATCCGTAATTGTGATCGACCGCGTAGTGCTGCCCGAGTTCTCATAGATGATCTGATACGTTACGGTATCATCTACCGCAAGCACATCCCCGTTGATGTCGTTGCCATCCGCATCCAGAACTCTTTTCACGGGCACATAGTTATTGGTGGTGTCCTCCTCATCTGTTCCATTTTCCGTGATTGTCTCAAGATCAGCCTTGTCCATCTTCACGAACGCCTGGTTACAAAGATTGGTTCCCTCGGCTCCTGCAAGCACCTTGACCTCTACGGATACCGTGATTTCCGCATGAGCCGCCACGCTCAGCGTCCAGGTGACCGTATGGGAGGCTTCCTCATAAACCCCGCCATTGTCAGCGGAGACGAAGCTTACACCCTCGGGAAGCGCATCCGTCACCACCGCTGTCTTTTCACTCTCAGCCGGATTCTCAAAAGTCACGGTATAAAACAGCGTCTCGCCTGCCTGCACCGGCAGCGTATTGATAGATTCCCCGCCCTGCTCGGACAGCACGTCCTTCACAGGCGTCTCCAGCACAGGCGTATCGACCGTGTTGGTGTCGATCTCCACCGCGTCCACATAGACGGTCGCTCTGTTCTCCAGAATCTCACCCTCCGCGGATTCCAGAACCTTGACCACAACAGATACCGTCTTTGTCTCTCCGGCCTTTCCATCCAGCACCCAGGTCACGGTATGGGAATCTTCATCATAAGCTCCATCGTTATCCGCGGATACAAAGCTTACGCCCCCGGGCAGCTTATCCGACACCGTAAAGGTCTTTGCCACGGACGCCGGATTGGTGAACCGGACCTGATAGGTCAGCTCCTCACCGGACGCCACAACCACGCCGTCCACGCCATCTTCCCCGCTCTGCACCGTCTTGATCGGCGTCTCCATAACGGGCGTTTCCACCGTATTGGTGGGAAGCGCCGCGGCGTCCACGCTCACGAGCGCGCTGTTCTTTATAATACTGCCCTCGGCGGATTTCCGGATTCTCACCTTTACGGATACCGTCTGCGCCTGATCCGCTTCGACATCCAGCGTCCAGGTTACGGTATGGCTGTCTCCATCATAAACCCCATCGTGATCCGCGGATACAAAAGCCACGCCATCCGGCAGCTCGTCCGTCACCGTAAAGGTCTTTGTCTCCACAGCGGGGTTCTGAAACGAAATCGTGTAGGTGAGCAAATCTCCTGACTGTTTTACCGTCTGCACAGCATTTCCATCTCCGTCAGCACCGATATTTTCGCCGTCAGCGTCCAGCACCGCTTTCTCTGGGTCATCCAATACATAGACCGGCGTCCTGTCCTCGTCCTCCGGCGCGTTGGTGGAAGTGGTATCTTTATCCGTAAGGTCAACTGCCACATCCGCCTGGTTATAAATCTTTGTCAGCTCCTGTGTCGGCGCGTCCACCGTCACGGAGAACGTGACCGTCTTACTCTCCTTCGCGGAAAGCGCGAGCGTCCATGTTACAACGCCCTCTGATACGGTTCCTCCATCACTGATGCTTCCATCCACGAGCGTCACGCCGTCAGGGATTTCATCCGTTACTGTAAAGGTCTTTTCCGCCGCTGCCGGATTGGTAAAGCTAATCCAATACGTCAGCGTATCTCCCGCAGCTACCACACTGTTCGTCACATCCCTGTCCTCATTCCATACGGACTTTACAGGGTCTGCGAAAACAGGCGTACTGACGGTGTCATAAAGCGCGACCTCTTTTTCAGATAAGCTGCCCGTGAGCGGCTCAAAGGCCACAGTAGCCGTATTCCTCACAATGCTGTCCTGCGTCCCGCTTCCCATCACACAGGAGAAGGAAACCGAGCCACTTCCATAAGCCTCCGCAGTAAGCGCCCAGCTGACCACGCCATTCTCATAAACGCCGCCGTCGCTGATACTGCTCTCCACGACCTCACAGCCTGAAGGGACCGCGTCCGTGATACGAAGCGCCCGGGCAGCGCCGGTGGGATTCTCATAAGAAATCGTGTAAACAACCGTATCCCCATCAGAAATCACCGCGCCGTCCGCGTCCTCCCCGTCTTTGGCCACGGACTTACTCATGGAAGGCTTCGCGTACACCACCCTGATAGCGTGATCCTCCTGCACATCCGTAAAGGTGTAGCTGTCCGGATACTGCGTGATGTCCAGGCTCTCTCCGTCCACCGTCACGGATTCCAGGAGATACCCCTCCTCCGGCTCATACTCGACGACCTTATCACTCCCATAGGAAATGCTGTCATCGGTATCGGTAATCGTACCGTTCACCACCTCTGTGGTGATCGTCGGCGAAAACACTTCCACGGGAATTTCGATCTTCTCCTCCGGATAGTTGGTATCCGGTTCATCCGTCGTGACTGTCACACAGTTTTTGAGGGCCTGATCCTTCGCGGATCTCTCGACCTTCGTCGAATACTGAATGGTCGCCGTCCCATAGGCAAATTCCGAAAAGGTGACAGTCAGCACACCCGTGCTGTCATCGTATTCCGATGTCGCGTTTCCCGCGCTGCTCCCCGTAACGGTCACATCCTCGTTATAAGTCAGACCTTCCGGTATCACATCAGTGATCACCAGATCGCCATGAACCGCAGCGTCCTCCGTGCTCTGTGTCACCATGATGGTCCATGTCACATCATCGCCGATCTGGACCGTATTCTTATCCGCCGCCTTGGTAACGGAAACCACTGGCTCCAGCACCGTAACGCTGCACTCATCCGTGATGGGTTCCTCCCCGCGGTCAATCGCGTTTTCATACTGGCAGGAAACCGTATTGCTGATGATATTTTCCGCAGAGTTATCTGTGGTATCTACAGCAGCTTCGAGCACCTTTGCCTTTACCGTAATCGTCTCCGGCGTTCCATACGAAATGGAATCGTAGGTGATCGCAAACCCGTTGCCACTGCCATCGTCCGTATACGTTCCGGTATCGGTATCATAGCTTACGGATAAGAGTTCCAGCGTATCGGGAAGCGTATCGCTCACCACCACGCCTGAGGCCGTTCCATCCTCCGTTGTCTCTGTCGCCGTGATCGTGTAGGTGATGGTATCCCCTGCCTGACAGGTCGCCGCATCCGCGGTCTTTTCGATGCTCATGGTGGGATTCACCACTTCAACGGTCGGGGTGCTGCTGGTGAACTCAATGCCGTCAATAATCGCGTACATGGTATTTGCCAGCTCATAGGAAATACTCAGGTTCTTGATCTCCGCATTGATCACCACAACATAATCCGTGCCGTCATAGTTACTGGTTGTGTTCAGGAAATCTTCGTTGAACGTGTAAGTGACCAGGTTTTCGCTTTCCTCATAGGTCAGCGATCCTGCCGAAGATGTGATATCCACGCCGGAGCTGTTGTAGAGCGCCGCGGACTTATATTCCGCAGCTTCCGGCAGATAATCCTTGATCACAATACTCTCGAAGGCAGAGAACACGTCCTTATAGAAGGTCCCGAGGTTATAGGAGATTTCCCAGGTAATGGAATCCCCTGCGGAATAGGTTTTGGTCGTATCCGTCGTCTTCACCGGCTCGTTTAAGTTCGCGTAGGTGCTGTAGATTTCCAGTGACGTGCCGCAGCTTCCATTCTCCCAGTAAGAACCGGAAAAGGTGGACGACGCTGTCACCCCGACAGCGCCGGTTCTTGTGATCGAGGCCGTGCCGGATGTGTTTGACGAATTGGCCGTGAACTTCAGCATGTTGTCTTCCGTGATGGACGTGCTGTTCGTACTCGCGGAATAGATAAAAAACTTCTGGTAATCGTCAAGGGACGCCGCCCACGATTCTTTATAAGACGAAAGTGAACCCACGACGTCGATATCATAACAACACTGGTAGAAGGAGAGGTCACACTCCTCGCCGCTGTCACTCCAGGTCACATGGGTCGTGTAATCAATCTTCTGGCCGCCGCCCTGGTTTCCGGCCCAGAACCAGAGGGTATTGGCCCCGCCGCCCCATGTGCCGGGGCCGATTGCCGCAAAAGACCACATGGTACTGGTCGATTTTGACGCGTAGTTATACACCTCCACCTGGTCGATGTGGACGGTGATATCCACCGCGCGCCCCGCGATTTCCCCCGCCTCCGTGAAGATGATATCGCAGGGGTCTTCATAGGTGTACGTGCCGGTGGACTTTACCTTCAGGTACAGATAGTAAAGCGTCCCCGTAGTCTCCTTATACTCTGAGCTGTCATAGGACGAGTTCCAGACCACCGACATGTTGCTCTGGCGCATGGTCAGATAACAGCTTGTGTCCGGCAGCGTCGAGCTGTCTGTCAGGACTGTAATATAATCCGAAGCGCTGGCCGCCTGCACATCCGCCGCGATCGCGCCGAATAACATGCTAAAGACCAGTGCGAGGATGATAAACAGCCTCATTCTTTTAAGAATCTTCATTCGCATCTTTCCTTTCTTCGTTATTTCCTCCTGTCCGCATTTCGGAACGCAAAAACGGGCGTCCGTGATAAAATTCCCACAGACGCCCGCGGCGCGCTTTTTCTTCCCTGAAAATACAGGCTTTTTCAGCCCCTAAATGCGGACACGCGCCGCTTATTTCTCTTCCGTTCCCGCTCCTTTTCCCGTCTGGTTTTCACCGCGCAGGCAGGGCAATACCTGCTCCGGTTGGAACCGGGGAGGAACTTTGCCCCGCACCGTTCGCAGCGCTTCCTGTCGCGGTCCTTAAAGATATCCGCTTCCAGCTCCGGAAAACACGGCAGGACCGCATTTCGGAACCACCGACACAATACCGTGTAGGAGATCACCTGCGGGCAGACGCATTCCTCTCCGTCGTCAAGCAGCAGACAGTTTCCCCGGTCATAATTGCTGCACTCCCGCGCAATCAGCTTTGCCGCCTGTCTCCGCTGTGCCTCCGACATCTCATAGAGGGAGCCGTCCGGCCTGCGCGGAAGCGGCGGCCCGTACCGGGAACTTCTCTCCATCATTACCACCTCCCCTCCGCTGTAAAACCCGCTTACTTATACCAGTTCATCATCCTCCGAATCATAGTCATAATCATCTTCCTCTTCCTCCGAGCTATCCGGTTCTCCCTCTTCCTCCTCGGGGAAGTCATACTCCTCTTCATCCTCCTCATAGTCGGCGTCCGGGTCCGGCTTCTCCTGTTCCGCCTTCTTACTCCGTTTCTGCTTCCGGAAGACGAACGCGCCGCCAGCGCCGGCCACTGCCAGAAGCAGAAGAATCGCAGGCGCGAAGCTTCCGGATCTCTTCTCCTCGGCAGGCTCTTCTGCCTCCATATCCTCCGTTTCCTCGTCTGCCGCCGCCTCCGCTTCGGCTATGGCCACCGCCACGCTCTCCTCATACGCCGCAGCTTCCTCCTCGTCCATCAGAGCCAGCAGATCGGCTTCATCCACAAGGTTCAGGAAATGCACGGTTTCATCGCCGTCATCGTCGCGGTCAATCACCAGATAGAAATAATTCCCGCTCTTTGTCGTGACCGTGATGAACTGTTTCCCGGATTCCGAGGCGGTTTCCACATCGTCCACGAGCGTCAGGTTTCCGTCCGGTGTGAGGGCGGCGTCCCCGGTGCTTTCCGTGTCCGCCGTCTCTCCATTCTCTGTATCTGCCGAATCAGAAGCAGCGGTGCTGTCCTCTTCCTTCTCTGCCGCCTCATCATCCGTCACTCCGATTTCCGCCTCCTCAGTCCCGCCATCCGCTTCACATAAGCAAAGATACTCGGCGCTTACATAGCCGACGCTCTCTGGCATCACGATGCTGGCCCAGCCATCCTCGGTACTGAGTACCTCGACCTCAGTGCCGTCCGCGAGCTGTGTGATGATCTCCCCGTCCAGCCCCGCGCTGCTGCGCACGTTCAGCTTTCCACCGTCCGTAGTGACTGTTCCGGTGAGGCTTGTTTCATCCTCCGCCGCGAAGGCCGTCACCGGCGCTGCCGCCAGACACAAAGAAAGCGCCATCAGGCACCCCGCAATCTTCTTATTCTTCATTTTCTCCATCCTCCTTCATTCTTTCGTCGTTTACCTGCGGCATGGATACTGCCGCCATGCGGATCAGCTCCGCGAGCTGTCCCGGTGTTAAGTTCGCCGCGTGGACCATATCGTGGATCTCGGTATTCTCCTCCTCTCGATACCGCCGCTCCAGGTCCTTCACCTTCGCGTCCCACTCGTCCCGCTTCTTTCTGGCTTTTTCGAGATCCGCGCCCAGCTTTTCCAGTTTTGCGCCCATTTAAAAACTCCTTTCCGTTTCATCTGCTGCCCTTTTCGAGCCATCCTTATCAAGATTTTAAAAAACTGTCATGATAATCTCCATTCCGCCGCCCTTTGGTTGGCGATACAAATAGCAATGAAAGAGCTGCTTTCTTTCACTCTAATCTTCCGAAACAGTAGAAATGGCTCTGCCAGTACGAGCTTTCTATGCTCTCATACGAAATGGGATTCCCTGCGTGGATCATCATGCCATTCCCCACGTAAATCCCGACGTGGCTTACGCCGCCTGTGCCGTAGGTTCCCTCAAAGAAAACCAGGTCGCCTGGCTGCGCCTCGTCCTCGGAAACCACCTCGCAGTAGCCAAGAAGCCCCTGCGCCGTCGTCCTGCCCACATCCCAGCCATTCCCACAGTGGTTCAGCACCCAGCACACATAGCCCGAGCAGTCAAAGCCTGTCCGCGGCGAGGAACCGCCCCACACATAGGGGTAGCCCAGATATTTCTCCGCCTCACGGATCAGGTTGGCGAATGTTGTATCCGTTAGTGCTTCTGCCGGAATGTCATAATCGAGATAATCCTCGGAGGACGCCGCGTAAATATCGTCGGCAAAGAGATAGACCCTGTTCCCACAGGTTTCCAGGAGGAGTTCATACCGCGCCGTCTCCTCGTCCGTCAGGCCAAGCTCCGCGATCACCTCCTCCAGGCCAAGGTTCGAGAGGGCGACGTTCAGGATATAATACTCATACTCCTCTTCTTCCTCCTCTCCGGTATCCAGGTTGATCACTGTCCGCGTTCGGATTTCGACTTCCTCCTGAAGCGTCAGCGTATACTGGCTCTCGAAGAGCGCCTGCAGAGTCTCCTGTACCACCTCCCTGGTATAATCTTCAAATACTACCGTGAGATAAGATGCCAATACATACGGGTTATGGCCGATTTCATCCAGTGTATAACGGTATTCGTCATAGCCAGGATGCGCGGCTTCGATGCCATCCAGCTCTTCTCGCAGTGCCTCCTCGAGTGCAATATAATCCTCCTCCGCGCCGGTGACATCCTCGTCCGTCGCTGTAAAGGAAGAGCCGAGTACCGCGTTCCCGCCGCCCGGCATGATCAGCGAACAGGAGGAGAGCAGCCCCGATAAAAGTACAATCAAAAGAGCCAGCCCCAGGATAGAAAGCAGAAGGGCGCTGTGCTCCCTCGCGAAATTTCCAATCCGCTCCGCAATTCCCATGCTTTCTTTTGCCGCGCCCTTTGATTTCCAGAAGACGTCCGCACCTGCTGACGAAGCGGTAGCCGCGGTCTGTTCCGCAGTTTTTCCCGCCCGCCGCCTTGCATACTCCCTTTTCAGGGTACGCCGCTGCTGCCAGCGGGAAAGTGGGTTGGAAGCGGCCTCCGCCGCATCCCCTCCCGTGGTCAGTCCGGCTTCTTCTAAACCTGCTATATCCGCTGCGTCCCAGCTCGCTGCTCCCCGGCCAGCCGCTTTCCTCTTGTCATTTCCTACGTCTGAACCAGATTTCCCTGCCCCGCCTTTCAACTTTTCCGCTTTATCACTGTCCTTCCTTTTTCCGGCCTTGTCAGAGTCTTTCAGCTTCTCTGCTTTCTCGTACTCCTTCAGCTTCGCCGCCTTGTCCTTCTCTTTCCACTTTCTCGTTCTCTGGCGGTCCCTCAGTTTCCGACTGTAATAGGACCCGGCGCTTTCCGCGACTTTTCCAGATTCCTCCGCGGCCTCAAGACCTGGATTTTCATCCGCGCCGCTTTCAGCCTCTTTCCCGAATGCAGCTGCCGCCTCCTTTCCCAGAGCAGCTACTGTTTCTTTCACTGGCTCATAGACTGCTTCGCGGGTGTTTTCCGGCAGCATCCCGCCTGCTTCATCCTGAAATTTCAGCATTCTCCTGCGGTGCGCAGCGGAGGACGGCTCATCCTCCAGTTTGCTCCTCGGCCCCGGCCTCTTCTTAGGCCCTTCTGTCCTCTTTGCCATATCACGGCTCCTGCACGGAAACTTCCGTGAGCTTCGTCGTCATGATACGGTAAAGTTCGAGGTCCTGCGGGAAGCGGTCAACGAACGGCAGGATCACATTGCCATAGAACAACAGCCCTTCGCCCTCTCCGGAGTGCGTCACATAGGAGAGCTGGTGCGGCGAGATGTTGAGCTGCTTCGCCAGAATCGCGCGGTCGCCCGCCGCCTGGTTGAGCATATAGATGAAGTCGGAGTTCTCGAAGATGTTCTCCACCTCACGGCTCGACAGCAAATCCTTCACGTTCTGCGTGATGCCGGTCGGGATGCCGCCCCATTTACGGAAGCGCTTCCAAATCTCCACGGAGTACGCGGCGGTCTGTTCCTCTTTGAGCAGCAGGTGAAACTCGTCCATATAATACCAGGTAGCTTTTCCCGCTTTCCGGTTCGCCGTGACGCGCCCCCAGACCTGATCCTGCACGATCAGCATCCCGATCTTCTTCATCTGCTTGCCCAGGTCTTTAATGTCATAGCAGACAAGACGGTTTTCAATATCCACGTTGGTGCGGTGGTTGAACAGGTTTAAGGAGCCGCTCACATAGATCTCCAATGCGGTCGCCACATGCTGCGCCTCTTTTTCCTCCTGCTTCAAAAGCGCTTCATACAGGTCCTGCAAAATCGGCATGTTTTCCGGCTTCGGGTCACGGAAATACGCGCGGTAAATCTGGTGGACACAGCGGTCGATCACGGTCTTCTCCACGGGCTTTAAGCCCTCCTTCCCGCCGACGACCAGCTCACACAGCGACAGGATAAAGTCCGCTTTCAGTGCAATCGGGTTATCCTCCTCACTGTAATTGAGGTTAATGTCCATAGGGTTGACATACTGCTTGCTGGCGGGGCCGATCTTAATCACCTGACCTTTCAGCTTCTGCACCAGGGCGGCATACTCTGCCTCCGGGTCGCAGATAATCACGTCGTCATCCGTCACCAGAAACGCGTTGGTAATCTCCCTCTTCGCCGAGAAGGATTTGCCGGAACCCGGCGTACCCAGGATCAGGCCATTCGGGTTCTTCAGCTTTTTACGGTCCACCATAATCAGGTTGTTCGAGAGCGCGTTGAGGCCATAATATAAAGCCTCTTTCCCGTCCTGAAACAGCTCCTGCGTCGTGAATGGCACGAAGATCGCCGTGGAACTCGTCGTGAGCGTCCGCTGAATCTCGATCTGGTTCTGCGCAAGGGGCAGGCTGCTCATAAGTCCCTGTTCCTGCTGATAATCGAGTCGTTTCAGGATGCAGTTGTGCTTCTGGGCAATGCTCTGCGCCTGGAACACGTTGTTCTCCAGCTCCTGCTCGGTGCGCCCAGTATTCATTACGAGGAAGGTGAGCAGGAACATCCGCTCGTTCTGGCTCTGGAGTTCTTTAAGCAGCGATTTCGCGTCTTTGCCGTAGGTGGCAAGATCGCTCGGAATGATGTCCATGTCATAGCCCGCGCGGATTGCCTTTTTCTGCTCCTCAATCTTGCTACGGTCAAGCTCCGTGATCGTATGCTTCACCGTCTTGATGGCCTTCGTCTGATCCACTGACTGGATGTGCATCGTGACGACCTGGCTCGAGTCCGTCTCAAGAAAGTCCGCCAGCATCTGGTCGGACAGATCGGAAGCGGTGATGGACAAAAAGGACATCGCGCCGTACAACGCCCCCATCTGGAAGACGCGCGACTTTGGAAACGCAAAGGAAGTCGGCGCGATGAAATCCTTCACCGAAAGTCCCGATTTCACGAGATCGTCCCACTCGAAACGGAACTTCTCCTCATCCCCCATATGAAACATATCGTGCATCAGGTGGAGCCGCTCCTTCCCATCGAGCGCCCTTGCCCGGACGCCGAGCCGGCGGAAGTTATTGATGATATCCGTCTCAATGTGACTGAGCCGTGGCTTTGCCAGCTTCATGGAATCCGCCTGGATGCCAAAGGTCAGATACTTGCTCTTTGTCAGGCCGTTATTTCCCTGCGAGAGCTGCTTTTTCAGCATCTGGCTGTACTCCGCGCGAACCGGATTGAACCCGTCCTTTTTCGGCGGGATGCGAATCGAGTTCTCAAAGCTCTCCGCGTCGGTCGCCATGTTCACAAACGACAACTCAAAATGAACCGTGCTGTCGAAAAAATTCAGAAAGCTGCACCACTCCTCAAAAATCGTCGTCCGATCCTCCTGCTGCGCGAGACGGTAGTTAATATCCTGAAACTGTACTGTCTTCGTATAATAATTCCCCGCTACGCGGCAGATACCATCCGGGAACATCCGCTCAAACGGAATCGACTGCTGCGCGGTACGGGGGACACCCCCGTCACGCTTTGCCGCGTCCACAACTTTCTGTACCTGCTTCTGCTCCTTTTTCATCAGGCGCGGCATCTTTATTCCTTCTAACAATCGCTTCTACCTCCTCATAAACTTCGTATTGCCGCATCAGGGCGGCGTAATAATTGTCTGTCTTATACGGCCTTACCACCGGCCGCTGGAAGCGCGCGTTAATGAAATGCCGCGCGACCACCTCCAGCGGCTGCCCGTCCCGCTCGTACATGGCAAGCAGGAAAAGCGGGAGCATGATGATCACCATGCACATCGTCGCCAGGCTCGTGTTCCCCGTCTGCCGAAGCAGGAAAAACGACGGCACCCCGATGAGCGCCGCCGCCCCAAAGCAGAGGAGCTGACGCTTCGTAAGCCCAAACAGAACCTTTGATTTTACCCGCGTTAAATCCCGCGGAACTGAAATATAAGCTGCTATCTTTCTTCACCTCCTCATCTAATGGGCATTGAACACGCTTTTGCTGATGCTTCCCGTCTTGAACAGGGCAAACACCAGCAACACGGTATAGCCCATCACACCCCACAGCGAAGATATGATCTCCTCGGAAAAGGAAACGGACTGTATTAGCACCGCGTAAATTCCGACACAAATCATGATCAGAAATCCCTGGAAGCCCAGCGCCAGCAAAGACCGGAGATAATTCTGCCCGATCTGGCTCTGCTCCCGGTTCGCAAAGGTGGCAAACGGGATCGGCGCAAGGCTCGTCATCAGGTAAATTTCCACCATACGCCCGTATATGATCACGAAAATCACCACCGACAGGGCGTACATCGTGACCTGCACGATGAAAGACTGTAAAAACACAGCGAACAGCGGCCCGATCTCCATCGCCTCCAGCGTGGCCTGCATCGTCTCAAGCGTAGACGCATCCACCGCCGTGCTGCCCGTGATAATGCCCGCGCTCTGCCTTACCACACTCTGCGCCACATCGAACACCGCCATCGTGATATTAAACGTGTTCGTGATCAGCATCACGGCAAGAAAGGTCTTGAAAATCCACTTGAAGAACACCCATGTCTCAAAATTTGCCAAGTTGTTGTGGTCGATAATCAGCTGGATCAGCTCATAGCAGGCGATGAACGTGAAGATCATGCCCGCAATCGGAGTGATCACGCTCTCCGAGATGTTCCGGATCAGGGTGAAGACAGCCGGCGAAAAGCTCGCCGGCGTCCTTCCCACCTGGGTGGCAATGTTCCCCACCTGATTGTTGACCGAGCTGAACATCCCCGAGAGGTTTGACATGATGCCGCTGACTAGCATTTCCTTTAGCCACTCCGTGATCTGATTGATAATGCTGTCCAAGGGCTTTCACCTCCCTCCATCAGCCGAACAGTCCGGACAATAGCGGAATCAGGGTGATGCCGATCAGGGCGACCCCAGCGCCCGCGACGAACTGTTTCATACCCTGACTTTTTGCACCCGGGTTATCGTTGCCGTAGCCTTCCAGCAGGTTAATACCTCCCCAGATGCCGAGTCCCGCGCCGAGCGCGACTACAATGGTCTGCAATACTTCGATTGCCGCGTTGAAAAACTCCATATAGTTCCTCCTCTTCTCTTCCCCCTTTTATAAGGGGCTGTCACAATAGTTTCCGGTTCCATCCATAACCGCCTGCTTTTATAAAAGGCCGTCGTCTCTTCTGCTAACCGCAGGTGGTTTGCCGTGTAAAAGCCGTGTGGCCATGGACATGAAAAAAACGCCCCGCAAGATACTGAGATCTCAGGAGCGTCTTCCACCATTTCGTTATTCGATTTTCAGTTTTTACCTGGACGCCGCTTTCACCCTGTCATGGGGCCTTGAAGCGCTACGGGCAGCATCCGGCATTTCCGCCCTCTTTTCCGAAAGGTCGGAGAGTACAGAGCCGCGGTCCTTCTGCTTATACGCTTCCATCATCTCCTTCAGCTCCGTATTGGGAACCATACGGCTCTCGTTCTTCCAGATGTTCCTGCCGTTCGCATCCTTTCCCTCCACAATCGAGCGGGACACCTTCGTCACCCCGTCCGCGGGGAGCTTCATCCACAGTCCCTTTCCGAACTGGTTTTCATGCACCATCTTCGGCGAGACGACAAAGGACGCCCATGGACGCTTGTCCGCCGGGTCCTGATTGGGAATCTTAATCTCCACCAGTTCCTTTCCCGCTTTGGACACAAACGGCTCTTTCTCCATAAGCCCCTTCCCAAACTTGATCGTCACCTCCTCCCGTTTAGGGTAGGCTCCCTGCCTTGCTGTCTGCTCTGCCATTTTTCACTTCCTCCTTCTCATACCTCAATGACCTCGTATTTGTCATTGGCTTTCAGTTTCAGCTTCCGATCCAGAAACGCCTCGATGTCGAACTCATTCTTCTTGTCGTAATCTGAGGTGTATTTGTAATTCGGATGCTTTGTCAGATCGTACTTGTCTGATAGAAACGGACGCACACCGCGCAACTGAAGAATACACTTACTGCCGTCCAGGACGGCAAGCTCATCGACAGACAACAATTCATTGCCATATTGTCAAGTGATGAGTTCATTTCAAGGCAAAAAAATAAGAGCCGGTGAGTTTATAGCGCTCACTGGCTCCCATTTTCATGAATTATTTAACAGACAATATTCGCAATCACGTGGTTATGCGTTCTCTTGATTTGTCTGCCCTTGTACTTCCGTCTCTGCCGGTATCTCCCCGACAAAATTATAGATGATCTTGACTTCCTGAGTTTTCTGGCCGTCCACCTTTTTGACCTCGCCGATCAGGATACGGTTGATCAGGCGGTGCAGCACTGCTTCATCCAGTTCCGTGATTGTGGCATACCGCTGGATTTCCTCAATGAATGCTTTTACATCACATTCCTGTTCATCTGAGTTTCTTATGATTTCCCCCAGATCGTGCAGCCTGTTCTTATTCGATTCCTGTTCGGCCTCCATCGCGCCAGTCAGTTTCAGGAAACGCTGTTCTGACAGAACGCCCTTTGCCTTATCCGTATAAAGGTTCAGGATAATATCGTCAATCTCCTGATTCCGCGCCAGGAGCCGGTCACACTCTTTCTGTACCTCCGATTTGTCTGCCATATAGCGCTGCTCCATACGTCTGGTCAGCCGTTTATAAAAAGCATCCGAATCTTTCAATGCAAGCGCCGCCAGTTCCTGGATGTCTTTTAACACAATCTCATGCAAATCCCGCGCTTCGATTTTATGGCTTGGGCAGACATTCCGCCCCAGACGGTTGTAGGTCTGGCAAATGAAATAGGTCTTGTCAATCGCTTCCCGCTTCTGTTTTGTGGTGCGGTTGATGTCAGTCCGCCCCACCTTCTCATAGCGCACCTGCATGGATTTTCCGCACGTTGCGCAGTAAATAATCCCATGGAAAATATTATCATAAGGGCAGGCGTTGCCCACCATAATACGCGGCTTTGCGTCGATCATTTCCTGCACGCGTTGCCATTCATCCGGTGGGATAATCGCTTCATGGCAATTCTCAATCACTTCACATTCTTCGCGCGGGATAAGATTAACCGTGTTCGATCGAATACCTTTCTGGTGTGATCGGAACACAAGGTGTGCGCCTTTATAAAACGGGTTCCGCAAAATGTGGCTGATTCTGGAAACAGACCAGTAATAATAATTCTCGTCCCGTTCTGTATTGGATTTCAAGCGGGTGATCGGGATTCTTTCCTCCATCAGCCGCTTGGAAATGCGCATACAGCCCATCCCGTCCAATGCCATATCATAGATTTTCCGGATAACCGGCGCTTCTTCAGGATTTATAATCAAATGCCCTTTGTCGTCCGGATCGCGCATCAGGCCATAAGGGGTTGTCCCTCCGCAGAACTTTCCCTGGCGGGAACGCGCCGTGATACCAGCCAGCACTTTCTTTGATATATCGCGGGAATACATGTCATTGAGGATATTTTTGAAAGGCGTGATATCCATCTCCTGTTTCGTCAGGCTGTCCACGCCGTCCGTGACCGCGATATAACGCACATTGTGTTTTGGAAAATAGATTTCGATATAACTGCCCGCTTCGATATAATTACGTCCCAGCCTACTAAGATCTTTGGTGATTACACAACCGATCTTCCCGGCTTCAATGTCGGCGATCATGCGCTGGAAAGATGGTCTGTTGAAATTACGGCCTGTATAACCGTCGTCAACATAGTATTCGTGCTGGAACATACCATTTTTTTCAGCGTAGTCCTTGAGCAAAAGTTTTTGATTGCTGATGCTCATGCTCTCATTTTCACGGCCATCTTCAAGAGACAGCCTGCAATAGAGGGCAGTTATTTTCTGATTTCCAGATTTGGATTGATTTTTCCTGCTCATAGTTTTCTCCTTCTATGAACAGGGACACGATACAATCATACTACCATGCCCCTGCCCATCTTTCAACATATTTTTACAGTTCCCATAAATTTTTCAGCTTGCTTTCTGCTCCAGCCAGTCCTCGAACCGGTCATAAGCCTGCCGTTCAATCAGCTGCTCAAACGCTGCCGGCATGGACTGCTGTCCGGCAAACTCCCTGCTGACCACGAAGATTACCTTTGATTTCTTCTTTGCCGGTTTTTCCGGCTTCTGAAATTCTTTGATCTCTGCCATCTCAATTACCTCCGTAAAATAAAAATTGCCGACGCTCCCTGCACGGCTGTGTGTTTGTGTTATAAAGCAAGTCCTGATTTTGAGGACTTGCGGCGCGGCACTCAGTCCACAAGTTCTGATTTTCAGAACTTGCGGTGACTTCCGTATCAAGTTCCCAAAATGGGAACTTGATTTCCTACCTGTGGTACTGCTCAAAGTGAGCAGCACCAACACCCTGTCTCCTCGCCTCACGGCGTGGAGCTGCCCGACAGAGAAAAGCAATCCCGCGAAGCCGGAAGGTCGTGGCTGTAAACGAAAAGTGTAAACAGTGCCCAAAACATTTTCATAATAAAACCATACTTCCAGAAGCTCTTCCCTTATCGAAAAAAGTCTTTTATCTTTGTTTACACTGTTTACATACACATAAAGAAGAAAGAATGCCGATTTATCAAGGCATTCCACACCATCAGCTTGTAAACAGGTGTAAACGGGGACTGGCGTTTTTCCGAAAATCAGTCCTCAAAAGGCGTCTGAACGCCGTCCGGCAGGGGCGAAAATCCATTTTTATCGCGCGGCGCGGAAAAATCCTGCAAAGACATTTGCGCGAAGCTCGATTTTCCGTTTACAACATTGCCGTTTACATCCGCTGTCGGGCTGTCCCTGATCCACGAGCGTTGCTGACCGTATTCGGGGAAACGATGCTGCGGGCCTTTGCTCCACCCGTCAATGGTATTGTTCATCACGCTGTTGATCTCGCTCTTGGCTTTCGGGTCGGGATCGCCGACCAGTTTGTAGCACTCGTTGTAAATCATCTTCGTGCATACATAATCTCCGCTGTAGCTGTCAAGCCACGCCTGAACCATCCCTGTCGCGGTGTCCTCCGCCATGAACTCCAGTCTCCGGATATTCATTTCTTTCTCCAACGCCGGAGAGAGACGCAAAGACCAGTCGCCGCTGTTATAGATAACCATGACCTCCGCCCAGAGCTGATCTACATATGCTCTGGTTTCCGCTTCATTGCTCAACACGTGCGTCTCTGCCTTTGCAGCGTCCGTCTGAATCGGATAGAAGCGCCGATTGCCTGTCCGATCTAAGGGCAGAAAGCGGACGCGGTTGGACGTGCCGACAAAGACGCACTGCCGCGGCCTGTCCTTTGGGTAACGGTCATACGGCGTCTTATAGGTTTCCTTCTGCCTTGAAAGAAAGGCTTTGATCTCCTCCACGTTCTTTGCACTGGACGTCCCCAACATCTCCGCCATTTCTATAATCCAGTGTCCCTGCATCTTCCGATATACGTTTTCATCGTCCATCTTTTTCAGGTCGTCGGAAAACCATTCGTCCTTGATCGCAAGGAATCGGAAAAAACTGGACTTGCCGACGCCCTGATCGCCGACAAGGCAGAGCATGGCTTCATACTTACACCCTGGATGAAATACACGCTCGATAGCACCCAACATAAACAGCTTCATACATTCGCGGGTCAGCTCGTCGTTGTCTGCGCCCAGAAAATGGTGCAGCACGTTTCCCAGGCGTTCCTGCCCATCCCATGTCAGGCTGCTCAGATATTCCCTGATCGGATGATAGGTGTTCCGGTTCGCCACGACGCGGATCGCGTTCTGGATATTCTTCTCGTTGATCAGATCGTAGCAGACCTCCAGATAAAGATAGAGCTGGCTCAGATCATCGTCTGTCAGGCTTTCTTCCTCCCTGCGCCACCCTACATCCTTTACGATGTCTATCCTCCCTGTCAGAAGGTTATACCGAATCGCGCCCTTCAATACCGGATCGTTTTCAAGAGCGGTCACACAATTCTGCTTTGACTGCCTTACGCCGCCCTTCATTGTGCATTCCAGTGAAGCCCTGACCGCTTCGATCTGCTGAAAGGTTTCCTCGTTCATATTGTTCCACACGTCGCTCATAAACTTTTATCTCCTCTCTACAGCACGAATATAAATTCCAGAGCTGATCTGCGCTGCATGAAATCAGCTCGTCCAACAGGTACTCCACGCGAACCTGCCTCTCCAATGCTTCACAAAAAAGAGGATTCCACTCCTCCTCCATGTTCTGCGGCGCGCATTCCTCATGCCACTCTCTCAGGAGTGATAAATAATGCAGAAGGACTTTTACGCCATGCCGGACTTCCTCCTCCTGCTTCTTTTTTGGGTCTTGCTTCAACTGCGGCAGTATCCTCTTTCGGAAATGAATGTTCCGGCTATCCCTATCCGGCAATATAATTCCAAAATCGTCTGCTAATTTCAGCGCGGCGGCGCGGGCGGTCAGACCGTGCAGCTTCGCCGCCAGGTCGATCACGTCTCCGGTTTCCCCACACCCGAAGCAGAAATAACGCCAGTCCAGTTTCATACTGGGATTCTTATCATCGTGGAATGGACAACAGGCCATTCCGTTCCGGTTCACTTTGATTCCGTAGTGCTCCGCTGCCTGCTGCGCCGTGACAGACTGCTTCACGGCTTCATATACATTCATGCAAACCTCCTCTTCTGGCGGAAACAAAAAAGCGCCTGACTTTCGTTTCTAATCAGACGCTTTCTATAATTCCATATTTTTCTTTTTGCCTTGCTGTTGTTCCTGCTCTGGTGCCAGGACTTTCTCCACTTGGCGG
>JAJBTX010000057.1 GCA_020860645.1 Lachnospiraceae bacterium
GAGCACAAAACCGAGAAAAGTGGCTGATTTTACGCCTTTTCGGACGGTCTGGGGGAGGGGCAGGCACACGGCCTGTGTTTCTCGGTGAAGCCGGACGTCGAGATCCCGCCCTCGCTCGTGAATATTTATCAGGAGCTGCACGACGACTGTGGCTGCTATATTCCCAATAACGGTTACCTTGAGAAGTGGGCCAGGCAGGGCGTCATGCTGCTGAACACGGTGCTGACCGTGCGCGCGCACCAGGCGAATTCCCACCGCGGCATCGGCTGGGAGGAGTTCACCGATGCGGCGATCCGCGTGCTGAACGAGCAGGATCGTCCGATCGTGTTTTTGCTCTGGGGGACGTCGGCACGCCGCAAGAAGGAGATGCTGAACAATCCGAAGCATCTGATCCTCGAGGCGCCGCATCCGAGCCCGCTCTCGGCCTACCGCGGCTTCTTTGGCTGTCGCCATTTCAGCCGGACGAACGAGTTCCTTACGCGAAATGGTCTGACGCCGATCGACTGGCAGATCGAGAACTGCTAAGAGTATCGTATCTACAAATAGGGGCGCTGCTTTCCTCTGACAGCGCCCGCTGCACTCCGTCAGAGTACAGAAATTATCCATCTGATAAAATTGGCAGATATTGACGACTTAGAAAGAATTTTTAATGGAAGTCAGGACAGAGATGGCTGATACAGTCCTCTCTTCTGTCATGATGGGGCTCTCGATGAGCCCCTTTTTGATGCAGTCCGCGACGTGCTCCACCTCGTAGATGAGCTCGTGTTCGCAGGGGTGGGAGAGGGCCTTTTCCGTACCGTCATGAAAATGAATCACCGCCTCGCGCGCTTTCCAGTAGGACGGGATCTCGACGCGGGCTTTTTCACCGTAGAGCCAGCCGGAGTGAGAGGTCTCGGAGCGGGTACTGGTTTTATTGACAGCGAGCAGTCCGTTTTCCAGAAGAAAGCTCATGGCGAACTGATCCTCCACGCCGGAGCCGCTGTGTGTGCAGAGTCCCTGTGCTTTGGTGACCCTGCCGTCAAAAAGATACTGTAATAGCTGCAGGCAATAGACGCCGTTCGAGTAGAGCGGGCCGCCGCCCAGCTCCTCGCTGAAGAACCAGGAATTGTAGCCCGGGTCGAAGGAACTGGAGAAATCTGCCATCGTAACTTTTCCGAGGACGCCTTCCGCGATTATCTGTTTGATTTCCTGCATGACGGGGAGAAAGACAACCTTTTCGGCCTCCATGAAAAATTTCCCCTTTTCACGTGCGATTGCGAATAAGTTACGGGAATCCTCCGCGGACAGCGTGCAGGGCTTCTCGCAGAGCACGTGGTGTCCGCTTTCCAGCGCCAGCTTTGCATATAGATAATGCAGGCTGTTCACCATCGAAACATAGACGATGTCGATGTCCGGGTCGGCGAGCAGCTCCTCGTAGCTGCCATAGGCGCGCGGGACATTCCAGAGCCGCGCTTTCTCCTTTGCCTGATCGAGACTGCGGGAGGCGAGCGCCAGCACTTCACTGCTGTCGGTGTCCCGGACAGCGGCGATGAAACGCGGGGTGATGGAGGAGGTGCTGAGGATTCCGTATTTCAACTTCATAATTTATGCCTCTTTCCGCCGTTCCAGGTTCTTCCAGGCCGTGCTCAGCATCAGCTTGATGCGGTTCAACTGGTTGACCTCGCTCGCGCCGGGGTCGTAGTCGATCGCGACAATGTTTGCCTCCGGGTTGCGGCGGCGCAGCTCCTTGATGACGCCCTTGCCGACGATGTGGTTCGGCAGGCAGGCGAAGGGCTGCGTGCAGACGATGTTCGGCGTATCATTTTCGATCAGCTCGAGCATCTCACCGGTCAGGAACCAGCCCTCGCCGGTCTGATTGCCGAGGGAGACGATGTCCTTCGCCATATCGGCCATGTGATCGATATTTGAGGCCGGGTAGAAGTGCAGGCTTCTTGCCAGCGCCTTGTTCGCCGGGGCGCGGAAAAATTCGAGCGCCCGGATGCCGAGCCGCCCCATGCGGGCAGTGCTCTTTTTCTTGCCCAGGTACTGCGCCTTGAATTCCGTGTTCTTAAAGCAATAGAGCAGGAAATCCATGAGATCCGGCACGACCGCCTCCGCGCCCTCCGCTTCAAGCAGATCCACCAGGCCGTTGTTCGCGGACGGTGAGAATTTCACGAGGATCTCGCCGACGACGCCGACGCGCGGCTTCTGCTCATTCGTCACGAGAATGTGGTCGAATTCCTCGACGATCTCATTGCAAAGGCGTTTAAAGCCTCTCCAGGACGGCCGCTTCTGCATCAGGAACCGGCTGCAGCGCTCATTCAGCTGTTCATAGACCCGGTTCGCCTCACCCGGCACGATCTCGTAGGGGCGGGTGTGATAGAGCACCTTCATAAACAGATCGCCAAAGATCAGCCCATAGAGTGCCTTGATCAGCATCTCGGGCGTGTACTTGAAGCCCGGGTTCTTCTCGAGTCCGCTTAAGTTCACGGAGATAACCGGAACATCCGGATACCCCGCGTTTTCCAGTGCGCGGCGTATGAAGCCGATATAGTTCGACGCACGGCAGCCGCCTCCGGTCTGGGTGATCAGGATGGCGGTTTTCGTGAGGTCGTAGCGACCGGAGAGAACAGCCTCCATGATCTGCCCGACGACGATCAGCGAGGGGTAGCAGGCGTCGTTGTTGACATATTTCAGACCGAGGTCCACGGCTTTCCGTCCGGCCCGCGGCAGCACGTCGATCTTGTAGCCGCAGGAGCGGAAGGCCGGCTGCAGCAGATTGAAGTGGATCGGCGACATGTCGGGGCAGAGGATGGTGTAGGTTTTCCGCATCTCCTCGGTAAAGAGCACGCGCTCATAGGACGAAGACACGATGCAGCGCTTCTCCTGCTTCTTCTCGCGCACGCGGATGGCCGAGAGCAGAGAGCGCACGCGGATACGAGCCGCGCCGAGGTTGCTGACCTCGTCGATCTTGAGGCAGGTGTAGATTTTGCCGGAATTGCTTAAAATCTCGTTCACCTGGTCGGTCGTCACGGCGTCGAGGCCGCAGCCGAAGGAGTTCAGCTGGATCAGGTCGAGGTCATCGCGCGTCTTTACAAAGTCTGCGGCCGCGTAGAGGCGGGAGTGGTACATCCACTGGTCCATGACGCGTAAGGGCCGCTCACCGGAGAGCAGATGCGAAACGCTGTCCTCGGTCAGCACGGCGAGCCCGTAGCCGTTGATCAGCTCGGGAATACCGTGGTTAATCTCATTGTCGACATGGTAGGGGCGGCCTGCCAGCACGATGCCGTGCGCGTGGTGCTCCTCCATCCATTTCAGGGTTTCCTCGCCCTTTTTCGTAATGTCGAGGCGTTCCTGGCGCAGCTCTTCCCAGGCTGCCTTGGCGGCCTCCGTGATCTCTGCCACAGTCATGCCCTGTTCGCCCTCGAACTCCTCGATCAGCCGTTTTGTCAGAATCTCGAGCGACTCGAAACTCAGGAAGGGATTGCGGAAGTCGACCTTTTCGCTTTTCAGCTCCTCCACGTTGTTCTTAATATTTTCCGCGTAGGAGGTGACGATCGGGCAGTTGTAATGGTTGTTCGCGTCCGAAAATTCCTGCCGCTCATAGGGCACGCAGGGATAGAAAATGAACGGTATATTGTGCTGCAACAGCCACATAATGTGGCCGTGCGCCAGCTTGGCCGGATAGCACTCGGACTCGCTGGGAATTGACTCAATGCCCTGCTCGTAGATCTCGTGCGTCGAGTCGGGGGAGAGCACCACCCGGTACTTCAGCTTCGTGAAGAAGGTGAACCAGAAGGGGTAGTTCTCATACATATTCAGCACGCGCGGAATGCCGACGAGCCCGCGTGCGGCTTCCTCCTCCGGGAGCGGTTCATAGCTGAAGAGCCGTTCCAGCTTGTAGGCAAAGAGGTTCGGCGCAGGATTTTCCTTCTTCTTCTGGCCGAGTCCGCGCTCGCAGCGGTTGCCGGAGATGTAGCGGCGTCCGCCGGAAAATTTGTTGATGGTCAGGCGGCAGTTGTTCGTGCAGCCGCGGCATTTCGTCATGGAGGTCGAATATTCGAGCGCCTCCATCTCCTCGCGGCTCAGCATCGTCGTCGCCTGCCCCTCGTAGCGCTCGCGCGCAATCAGCGCCGCGCCGAAAGCGCCCATGATACCGGCGATGTCGGGGCGAACGACCTCACACTCCGCGATCGTCTCAAGGCTGCGCAGTACCGCGTTGTTGTAGAAGGTGCCGCCCTGCACGACGATGTGGCTGCCGAGCGAGGAGGCGTCCGAAACCTTGATGACCTTGAAAAGCGCGTTCTTGATAACCGAGTAGGCGAGGCCGGCAGAGATGTCGTCGACGCCCGCGCCCTCCTTCTGCGCCTGCTTGACGCGCGAGTTCATGAAGACCGTGCAGCGCGTGCCCAGATCGATCGGGTGCTGCGCAAAGAGCGCCGCCTGCGCAAAGTCCTGGATCGAGAGGTTCAGCGATTTTGCAAAGGTCTCGATGAAGGAGCCGCAGCCGGACGAGCAGGCTTCGTTGAGCTGCACGTTGTCAACGGTCTGATTTTTAATACGGATACACTTCATATCCTGCCCGCCGATGTCGAGGATGCAGTCCACATCCGGGTCGAAGAAGGACGCCGCGTAGTAGTGGGAGATCGTCTCGACCTCGCCCTCGTCGAGCATCAGCGCGGCCTTCACGAGCGCCTCGCCGTAGCCGGTGGAGCAGGAGCGAACGATGTGCGCCTTCTCGGGAAGATGGTCAAACAGGTCTTTCAGCGCTTCCAGCGTGATATGTAGGGTGCTTCCGTCGTTGTTGTGATAGAAGGAGTAGAGCAGAGAACCGTCGTCCGCGACCAGCGCGATCTTCGTCGTCGTCGAACCGGCATCAATGCCGAGGAAGCAGTCGCCTTCATAACTCGCAAGATCCCGCTTCTGTACGGTGGCCTGCGCATGCCGCTTCTCGAAGGCGTCGAACTCGGCCTGGTCTTTAAAGAGCGGGTCAAGGCGGCCGATCTCGAAGGCGATCTCAATCTTCGCGTGCAGCCGGTCGATCATGTCCTTCGCGGGAATGGCGTTCTCTCTCTTTGAGAGGAGAGCGGAACCGGAGGCCGCGAAGAGATGCGAAAATTTCGGGATGATCGTGTGCTCCTCGTCGAGCTTCAGCGTGCGGATGAAGCTTTCGCGCAGCTCCGAGAGGAAGTGCAGCGGGCCGCCCAGGAAGGCGACGTGCCCGCGGATCGGTTTGCCGCAGGCCAGGCCGCTGATCGTCTGGTTGACGACCGCCTGGAAGATGGAGGCCGCCAGGTCCTCCTTCGTCGCGCCCTCGTTGATCAGGGGCTGGATGTCCGTCTTTGCGAAGACGCCGCAGCGCGCCGCAATTGAGTAGAGCGCCTTATAATTTTTTGCGTATTCATTGAGTCCGCTCGCGTCGGTCTGCAGAAGGGAGGCCATTTGGTCGATGAAAGAACCGGTACCTCCGGCGCAGATGCCGTTCATGCGCTGCTCGACGTTGCCGCCCTCGAAATAGATGATCTTCGCGTCCTCGCCGCCGAGCTCGATCGCCACGTCGGTCTTCGGCGCGTAGGTCTCGAGCGCTTCCGCGACCGCGACGACCTCCTGCACGAAGGGAACGTCCAGATACTGTGCAAGCGTCAGCCCGCCTGAACCCGTGATGACGGGCCAGATGTCGATCGGCCCAAGCTTTTCGGTGGCGCGTTCCAGAAGCTCCGCCAGCGTCTCCTGAATATTTGCGAAATGGCGCTCATAGTCGGAAAACAGAAAATGGTTTTCCTCATCAAGCACCGCGATTTTTACAGTGGTGGAACCGATGTCGATTCCCAGTCGATAACATGGATTCATATGATTCTCGGCGGTAAAGACCGCCTTTCACCTCGCATCTTTCGTATTTTCAGTGTAAACCATGATAAATTATATGTGGAGCGGTGTATGAAGTCTATAAAATTTCCGTTAAGATTGCCCGGGGTTGGCATTGTTTTTTGAGCAATCCTGGCGTATACTCTAGATTAAGCGGTTTAAAGGAGTATTTTTGCGATGAAATGGCTTGACAGGATGGAGCGCAGGTTCGGGAAATACGCGATTCACAACCTGATGAATTATATTATCATACTGTACGCGTTGGGCTTTGTGATTGATATTTTCGCGCCGAATCTCTACAGCACGTGGCTGGCACTGGATGCGAGGGCGATTCTGCACGGGCAGATCTGGCGTATCTTTACCTTTATTATTCAGCCGCCCTCGTCGAGCATCCTGTTCATTATGTTCGCGCTCTATCTTTACTACCTGATCGGACGTGCGCTGGAGTACCAGTGGGGCGCGTTCCGCTTCAATCTGTATTTCTTTTCGGGAATGCTGCTGCATGTGATCGCCTGCCTTCTGATTTATCTGATCATGGGTGTGAACCTTTCGCTCGGTTCCTTTTATCTGAACCTTTCGCTCTTCCTTGTGTATGCGGCGCTGTTTCCGGATGTGCAGTTTATGCTCTTCTTTATCATTCCAATCAAGGCGAAGTGGCTTGGAATTATTGAAGGCGTCTATTATGGCCTGACGATTCTGGCAGGCTTCTTCGTGCCGGTCGGGAGCTCGCTGTGGTTCTCGCTGCTGAACGCCGGCATTTTTGCCTACCGGGCGAACAGCGTGGCGGCGCTCGTGTCGCTGCTGAATTTTATCGTTTTCTTCCTCGCCAGCCGGAAGAGTCAGTTTTCGCCGAAGCAGGCGAAGCGCCGCAGGACCTACACAAAGCAGATCCGCACGGCCGCGCAGGGGCAGGGACACCACCGCTGCGCGATCTGCGGACGGACGGAGGCGGACGGCGACGATCTTGAGTTCCGCTTCTGCTCCAAATGTGTCGGCAGCTATGAGTACTGCCAGGATCATCTGTTCACGCACGAGCACAGGCGTTGAGAATAGCAGGGACTCAAGGGTGGTAGAACCGTTTCTATCACCTTTTTTTTGTGCTCACATAAGATAAAGGGAAAGAAGAAAAAGAAAGGATTCTGGTGAAAAATGGAACAATTTAAGAGATGTCCCGCGACTCGCGGCGGCATGGCCATGCGCATGGGTCTGGATGAGTATCCGCTCGCCATGGACTATGTGCCCTGGCAGTACTGGCACACGGTCTACGATCTGGAGAAGGGCCTTTCCCGCGGCACGATTTTTCCGGAGCTTTATAAGCCGTTTCTCGGCATGAGAGGAGGGTGCAGGTAGATGGCGCAGAACAGTAAACCGAGCAGGAAGCAGATGCTGGACTGGGTGGATATGGTCAGCTTCGCGGTCGTGGAGTCGAATCTGTATCTCGACACGCACCCGGAGGATCCCGCGGCCCTGGCTTACTTTGAGGAGAATAAAATGCTGCGCGAGCAGGCGCTGAAAGACTATGCGGCGCTCTATGGGCCGCTGAACATCGACTGTGCGACCGGCATGGATGGAAAATGGGACTGGGTAGAGCAGCCCTGGCCCTGGGAAGGAGGCGTCTGCTGAATGTGGAATTATGAAAAGAGACTGGAGTATCCCGTGAACATCACCAATCCGAATCCGGAGATGGCGAAGCTGATTATCTCCCAGTTCGGAGGTCCCGACCGCGGCAGGTTATACAGACAGGCAATATCCGGCGGCATGTCTGTTTGGGATTGCAGTTTTCGGGCGGCGGTGCTATAGTTAAGATATCTTTGAAAAGCGGGGAGAGACGGAGGCGAAGGATGAATATTATTATCGCGGGCTGCGGACAGGTCGGACAGGTTCTGGCGGAGCAGCTCTGTCAGGATGAACACGACGTTACGGTGATTGATGAGAATTCAGAGGCGGTGCAGCGTGTAGTCTATGCTGCTGATGCCAGGGGCGTGATCGGAAACGCCGCAAGCCTGAATATTCAGATGGAGGCGGGCGTCGACAAGGCGGATCTGCTGATCGCGGTGACGAATGCGGACGAGGTGAATCTGCTCTGCTGCCTGATCGCGAAGAAATCGGGCGGTTGCCAGACGATCGCGCGCGTGCGCAATCCGGTCTATCATCAGGAGATTCATCACTTTAAGGAGGATCTCGGTCTGTCGATGGTCATTAACCCGGAGCTGACAGCGGCGATGGAGATTTCGAGACTGTTTCGCTTTCCGTCCGCGATTGATATCGACACCTTTGCCAATGGACGGATTGAGCTGTTGCGTTTCCATCTGCAGTCGGGCAATCCGCTCTGCGCGAAAAAAATTAAAGATTTGCCGGAGCTGTCCCGCTGCGAGGTGCTGATCTGCATTGTCGAGAGGCAGGGACAGACGCTGATCCCGGATGGCGATATGGAGCTGCAGGAGGGCGATACGATTTCCATCGTGGCCTCGCCCGCGAATGCGAGCCGTTTTTTCCGGATGATCGGGATTGAGACAAATCAGGTAAAAAATACGATGCTGATCGGCGGGGGCAAGGTCGCCTTCTATCTGGCAAGACGTCTGATCGAGATGGGCATTCAGGTGAAGATCGTGGAGAAGGACCGCGCGAGCTGCGAGCTGCTGAGCGACCTGCTGCCGAAGGCCACGATCATTTACGGGGACGGGCGTGATGAGGCACTTCTCGCAGAGGAGGGTCTGGCGCGGGTGGAGGGCTTTGCGGCCCTGACCAATCAGGACGAGGAGAATGTCATGATGTCCCTCTATGCCAAGCATATGAGCAGGGCAAAGATTATCACCAAGGTCGATCAGGATACCTACCACGCGATTATCGGCTCTCTCGACATCGGCAGTCTGATTTATCCGAAGCACATCACCGCTGAGACGATCATCCAGTATGTGCGCGCGATGCAGAATTCGATCGACAGCAATGTGCAGTCGCTGTATCGGCTTGTGGACGGGAAGGCGGAGGCGCTGGAGTTTATTATTCACAAGCAGAGCGAGCTGACGGACGTACCGCTGCAGGAGCTGAAGCTCCGGGACGATCTGCTGGTCTGCGCGATTTACCGGAAGAGAAAGACCATCATTCCTAAGGGGCAGGACTGCCTCCGGGTCGGCGATTCCGTCGTCGTCATCACGACGAACACCGGCGAGCTGAAGGATCTGCGGGATATTCTGAAAAAAACGCGAGCGGCGGGATAAGGCGGGAGAGCGGCGATGAACAGGAAAATGGTACGCTATATCATCGGAAGTGTGGTACAGCTGGAAGCTTTATTTCTGCTGCTGCCGGCGCTGACTGCCCTGATTTACCGGGAGAAGTGTCTGTGGGCGTTTCTGGCGACTTCGCTGATCTGTATTGTATGCGGATGGCTGATGCGGGGACGGAAAAAGCCGGAGAACACGACGATTTTCTCTGTGGAGGGCTATACGAGCGTGGCGCTGTGCTGGATTGTCATGAGCTTCTTCGGCGCGTTGGCGCTCTATTTGAGCGGCTCTTTCCCCAATCCGGTGGACGCGCTTTTTGAGATTATCTCCGGTTTCACGACGACCGGTTCCACGGTCATGGCGGATGTGGAGTCGGCTCCGCGCGCGGTGCTGATGTGGAGGAGCTTTTCGCACTGGATCGGCGGCATGGGGATTCTCGTCTTCGTGCTGGCGGTGCTGCCCTCGACGGGCGCGTCCAGCATGTATCTGATGAAGGCGGAGAGCCCCGGGCCGTCCGTCGGCAAGCTGGTATCGAAGGTGCGCGGCTCGGCGAAGCTTCTGTATCTGATCTATATGTTTCTGACCGTGGTCGAGATGGTCTGCCTGCTTGTGTCCGGCTGCCCGGTTTTCGACTCGGTCAATCTGGCCTTTGCCACGGCGGGGACCGGCGGTTTCGGCGTTCTGAACAGCAGCGCGGCGGATTATAATGCGGTGACGCAGTGGATTCTCACTGTTTTCATGATCCTGTTCGGCGTGAATTTCAACGTCTATTTTCTCTTCTACATGAAGAAGTTCAGGGATGGTCTGCACAGTGAGGAGCTGCGGACCTACCTCGGGATCATCGGCGTGAGCGTTCTCGTGATTGTGATCAATATTTACCATATCTATCAGAATGTGGGCGTGACCCTGCGCAACGCGGCCTTTCAGGTGGCCTCGATTATTACGACGACGGGCTTCACGACCGCGGATTTTGACCAGTGGCCGGAGCTGTCGCGGACGATCCTGGTGCTTCTGATGTTCATCGGAGCCTGTGCGGGCAGCACTGGCGGCGGCATCAAGGTGATGCGCGTGAAAATCATGGCGAAAACGGTGCTGAAGGAGCTGGACTTTATCATCCACCCGCACAATGTGCGGAAGATCCGCTTTGAGGGGAAGACGGTGGAGCACGAAGTGCTGCGCTCGATCAACGTTTTCCTGATCACCTATATTGTCATTTTTGTGACCTCGCTGCTGATTATCTCGCTTGACAATTTCGACGGGATCACGAACTTTACCGCCGTGGCCGCGACGATCAACAACATCGGTCCCGGCCTGAACGGCGTCGGCGCGACGCAGAACTTTGCGGCGTTTTCCAATCTGTCGAAGCTGGTGTTTTGCTTTGATATGCTGGCAGGCAGACTCGAAATCTTCCCGATGCTGATTCCCGCCGCCTATCTCGCGCGAAAGCAGTCGCGATAACAGATACAGATATCCTTGCTCCTGCTCCGGAACACAATCTTTTCGATGATGCTTCGGAGCAGTTCGTTTTTCTGCCGGATTTCCAGGGTGGAGGCGTAGAGAAGTGCAAAAGCCCCGCCCGTGTCGGCAAGGTCTCGTTTTATGGTGTGAAGTGTGACCGCTTCCAGCTCCTGTATGGAGAGATAGTGGCTCCGCGGGCAGGTTCCTTTCGCGTAGCGGCAGCACTGCAGCGCGCCGTTCCGGGAACTTCTGGTGAGAGCGCCGCCGCAGTCACCGCAGCGTACGAGCCCCTGAAACAGAAAGACGGAGGGCGTGGGTTTTGCTATGTGAGTGATGTCAGATTCTTCCAGCTTTTTCTGCACACTTTGAAAAAGGCTTTCTGAAATCAGCGGTTTATGGTCACCCTGCACGAACGTCATCTCACCCTGCACGCTTCGGCGCAGCTTTCCGGTGTAGACCGGGTTGCTTAAGATATAGCGGACAGCGCGGGCTTCAAAAGAATTCCCACGTGTGGTCCGTATGTTTCTTTCATTCAGTCTCCGCGCAATCGCACGGCAGGAGCTTCCATGCAGAAAATCCTCATAGATCATGGAGACGGACGGCGCGCGCGCCGGATCGGGTGCGAAATGTCCGTTTTCCATGTGATAGCCGAAGGGCGGGACGGAGACGACGCCGCCCCGTGAAAATTTTTCATTCATGCCGCGGCGCACTTCCTCCGCGAGGTTGATGGAGTAGTACTCGTCCATGGCTTCGAGCAGCGCCTCGATCAGGATGGAGGTCGGGTCGCCGGAGAGCTGCTCCGTGATGGAGAGCACGTCGATGCCGCACTCCCGGCGCAGCATGGATTTGTAGAGGATGCTGTCCTGGCGATTTCGCGCGAAGCGGGAGAATTTCCAGAGCAGGATCACGTCAAAGGGGCGGGGCTTTCGTTTTGCCTCAGCGATCATGCGCAGGAAGGCGGGACGGTTCTGCGCTTTCCTGCCGCTGAAGCCCTCGTCCAGATAGATGTATTTGTCCGGCAGACACATGTCATGCGCCCGGGCATATTCCTCGATGCGTTTCAGCTGGCTGTCCGGGGAAAATTCGAGCTGGTCCTCAGTGGAGACGCGGATGTAGGCGGCTGCGGTTTTCATGACATTAATCTATGCGGAGAAATGGCGGCATATACTGTGAAAATCCTGAGCGGGTGAGCCTGTATGATGATTTTTGTGCCTGAACGGATGAATAACCGCATATAAGCGCGGAACCGGAGGAGTTGACTTTCATGGCGGAGGGAGGTGAGGAGGATATGGGGAGACCGAAGGAACTGACAGCGCTTCCTTCGCGCATTGCCACGGAGCAGGGCGAGAGAAGCTGGGAGAGCCTCACGGAGCAGGAGCGAAAGACAGTATTGCGGCGGATGAAAAAGGAACTGGAAAGGCAGCGGAAGAAAATGGGTGGCAGTGTATAACCTGCCGCGATTCGGAGGTCCCGATGGGGAGCTGGGTGCGAGTATGCGCTACCTTTCGCAGCGCTACACGATGCCTTATAAGGAGTGCGCGGCTGTGCTGACAGATATCGGCACGGAAGAGTTGGCGCATCTCGAGATCGTCTGCGCCATCATCTATCAGCTCACGAAGAACATGTCGATGGAGCAGCTGAAGGAATCCGGCCTTTCGGCCTACTATGTGGACCACACCGGCGGGCTCTGGCCGCAGTCGGCGGGCGGCGTGCCGTGGACGGCGAACGAAATCCAGTCTACCGGCGATGCGCTCACCGATCTCAATGAGGACCTTGCAGCAGATGCTGCGATTCTGTAAGAACAACCTTACAGGATCTGCATCAGCTGCGCAATGTCTTCCTCGGTGGTGGACCAGCTCGTGGCAAAGCGCACGATTGTGTGCTCCGCGTCCGGCTTTTCCCAGAAGCTGAAGGCTACCTGCTTTT
Source organism: Lachnospiraceae bacterium (assembly GCA_020860645.1). Classification (GTDB taxonomy): domain Bacteria; phylum Bacillota; class Clostridia; order Lachnospirales; family Lachnospiraceae; genus Hominiventricola. Next base: position 12,450 of record JAJBTX010000057.1, read on the forward strand.
TCAGACGCTCGACCTCCTCGTCGCGAAGGAGAAGAAACTGCTGGTTGGTCGGGGATTCCAGGTAGAAGGTGTATCCCTTCTTGTGCAGTCCTTTTTTCAGGAGTTCTGCCATGTCGATCGCGTGGCGGCTGATCTGAAAATAAAGCTTGTCCGTGAAGAGCGTGTCGAATTGAACGCCGAGAAGCCGTCCTTTTGCCAGCAGCGCGCCGTGCTGCTTCACGAGCGTCAGGAAATGCTTCGGCGTACAGTGACCGGTGAAGACGACGGCCTCGCCGCACAGCGCGCCGACTTTCGTTCCGCCGATGTAGAAGGCGTCGCAGAGCCGCGCGATGTCAGGGAGTGTGACGTCCGTGTGATAGCTCATCAGCGCGTAGCCCAGGCGTGCGCCGTCCAGATAGAGCGGGATATCGTGCGCGCGGCAGATAGCGGAAAGCTCCTCGAGCTCTGCGCGCGTATACAGCGTCCCGTACTCGGTGGGGTGGGAGAGGTAGACCATGCCGGGAAATACCATGTGCTCGTGATTTTCGTCCTGATAGAAATTTTCGAGTAGAGCTTTGAGCTCCGCCGCCGCAATCCTGCCCTCGTGCTGCGGAAGCGTGAGCACCTTGTGGCCGGCAGCTTCGATCGCGCCCGCCTCGTGGGTGCTGATGTGTCCGCTATCGGCGGCGACGACGCCCTCATACTTGTCCAGAAGCGCGTCGATGACCGTCGCATTGGTCTGTGTGCCGCCCGAGAGAAAGTAAATGTCAGCCTCCGAGCAGTTCAGGGCTGCGCGAATCTTTTCCTTTGCGCTCTCACAATAAGGATCGTTTCCGTAGCCGGTCAGCGGCTCCCGGTTTGTCTCCATAAGGCGCTGCAGAACCCGCTCGTGCGCGCCGCAGATATAGTCGTTTTCGAATGACAGCATCGGTCAAACCTCACTTGATAGATATGTCGTTATTGGAGCCTGTGTTCCGTTCATGGGCAACGCGAAAAAATTCCAGTGGATTTCGCCGGGAACGTCGCGGCTGCCCGGAATCCTTTTGCCGATAAGGATGTAATTGACCAGCGCGTCGACGAACCCACGGCTCAGGCGCTGCGGGTACAGGGATTGCTCGATTCGTTCGCGGCGGGTCCCGTCTGTTTCGCGGAACTCTTCCATTTCCGACAGCTTTCTTTTCCCGTCCGCGATCCGGTGTGCAAGACGCTCGCGGGAGGTGTTGAAATCTTCGGACATTTCCCGATAATCGCTTTCGGAGAGGAGCCCCCGGGCCTTGTCGAGATAGAGCTCGCGGATAGCTTTGCCGTATTCGGCCTTTTTCTTTTCCCAGAGAATCAGATCGGAGAGCAGGCGGCCTTTTTGCTCCCGCAAATCATCGCAAAAGGTGACTTCCTGTTCCAACACCGTGAGATCCAGATATTCCGCAGTCAGACGGTTCAGCTCCTCTCTGACAAGCTGCTCCAGTCTGTCAACGGAGATAAAAGCGCCGGCGCAGGCGTCCTTTGCCACGTGACGGTTCGGACACTGCAGATAGTGTCTGCCCCGGCTGACGGTGGAGCACAGGGTATAGCCGCAGTTCATGCAGCGGGCTTTCCCCGCGAACAGACCGATGCTGCCGCCTGCGAAGGGCTTCGCCTTTTGTTTTATCAGGCTCTGCACGCGATCCCACAGCTTCCGGTCGATGATCGGCTCGTGTGTCCCCTCGACGATGATCCATTCCTCTCTTGGACGAGGCCGGTTTTGCCGTGTCTTATAGGAAAGACTGCCGTATTTTCCCTGCACCATGTTGCCGATATAGATTTCGTTGACCAGCATGGAGGAGATGGCGCTGTATTTCCAGAGCGTGCCGCCGCGGCCCTTTGGCTGCCGGTAGCGCAGGCCGCACAGACGCTTGTACTCTGTCGGATTCGGGATCCCCCGTTCGTTGAGCAGGCGAGCGATCGCGGTCTTGCCGCAACCCTGGGAGTATAGCGTGAATACCTCGCGGACGACGACGGCGGCCTCCTCGTCGATGAGGAGGCGTCCTTTGTGTTCCGGGTCCTTGCGATAGCCGTAGAGGGCGAAGGAGCCAATGTGAAAGCCGTTCTGCCGCCGGTTCGTCAGGACGCTGCGGATATTTTCCGACATATCCTCCAGATACCACTCGTTGACGAGACCGTTGATCTGTCGCGACTTCTTGTTTCCCTTGTTGGCGGTATCCGCGTTGTCGACGATGCTGATAAAGCGAATGCCCCAGAGGGGAAAGAGCCCGTGAATGTATTTTTCCACCAGCTCCAGCTCACGGGTGAAGCGGGATTGCGTCTTGCAGAGCACGACGTCGAACTTGCGCTGCTCGGCGTCGCGCAGCAGGCGCTGAAATCCGGGCCGCCGCCGGTCGGAGCCGGCATAGTCGTCGTCACTGTAAATCTGGAAAATCTCCCAGCCCTGCTCCATGGCGTATTGCAGCAGCATGGACTTCTGATTCTGGATGCTGGCGGAGTCGTCGCCTTCATGGCGCTTGTCGCGATCCTCCTCGGACAGGCGGCAGTAAATCGCTGCCTTCATGAATGCTTCGTCCTTTCCAGACGACTGATGAGTTCAATCCATATTCTGGTGAAGTTCTCTCTGGAAATGGCGTTTTCACCGCCTTTGAAAACGCTTTTGCAGATGGTGGTGGCGGGTTCTTCTGGCATCGACGTGATTCCTTTTTGAAAGTGTCGGTATACGCTATGCGCCAGGGCCGGTCCATTATTACGAAACTCCACCTAAGGAAATGCCGATTTAATTAGCATTTCCTTAGGTGGAGTTGATGATGTGACAAACCTGGAGGTCAGTGATGTGAAAGTATCTAGAGTTTATTCTCTCAGTTAATGAGATAATTCATAATCTATCATCTTCTGTGGGAGATTATGTCAGACTCGAAATCAACTCACGAATTGTATCTACGTCCTCTTCCAACGCATCGGCAATTTCTTCCGCGGTCTTTCCTTTTGCGAGTTTCTTTTTGATCTGTTCTGCGAGTTTCTCGGCACGGCCTTCAGCATGCCCTTTGACACGGCCCTCAGCAAGACCCTCAGCAAGGCCCTCGGCGCGGCCTTCGGCCAGGCCGATCTCGCGTGCCTCTTCCTGCGCATAATATTTTTCTTCCCATGCCAGCATATATTTCACCCCAACTTTCTCGTTTTGACGAACCTCCCTCACGCGGTCATGGATTTTATGTATCCGCTCACTGTTTGCAGTTTGTGCGGTCTGGTCTGTGGTATTTTCCACATAGTGGAGAAATTCTGCCAGCTCCGGCGATACTTCATCATCATTCTTGCCGCGTGTGTTCAGAAAGATACGGGTTGCACCGTCTTCCAGAATACATCCCGGCACTTCCTGACAGACAGGCTTGAAGGTATAGCAGTATTTCCCATATCCAAACAGATCGAAGGTCATGATGAGGATGATGTAAGTATTATTCAGAAGATTGTAATCCGGCACTCCGGGTGTCAACAGACCGGTATCAATAATGCCCTGGTAATAGCGGCTTCGCTTTGCCAGATCTTTCTTCCACTCCTTCTGCATCTCAGTGTTGTACACATCTGTATTTTCATCCATAGTGAATACATCCAGCCGAACGGAGCGGGCCAGCGAAGAGACACGAACTTCTTTTTCCGTTTCCGCTCTTTTCAGGGATGGAATCTCTCTTCCGAGAATGATGCTCAGGATTTCCCTGTGAGCCTGCGGATCCTCCATGACCTCATCGAACAGAAAGCGATCGGTGAGGTTCAGCTCCTGTAATGGTATCATATTCAGTTTTTTCATGATTTTCCCCTTTATCTTAGCATAGTATATCAAAATTGAACAGAAAAAAATCCGGCCGTACATCATTTCCCGCTCAAAATGATCGTTGGAATATCCCGGCGGAAAGCCGGAAGAGAACAATAGTTGAATACAGGAGTAGTATACACGAAAAAAGTTTCCATGTCACTTGTCGTTACAAATTGTTCATAATTTTTGTGCAATGTGCCGGTGTTGTTCATCTAATGACAGACAAGGAAGGCGCAGGTACACATGTTCAAATACGCTGAATGAGGGATGTTGACCACAGGTGTCAGCCCCGCTGCTGACCGCAATGATGTGATCAGCAGCGGGGCGGCAGCGTTATCCAATTGTTTTCCCCAGGTCGAAAGCCTGCCGGATCTCCGATTTTCCCTTGATATCGCCTGTCTCCATGTTGCCTCCGGCCAGGACGTGTCCAAGATTCTGCCACTGCAGATGCTCCATCAGGTGATCATAATAGAGGACGGCGTCCTCGAACCCGTATCCTTCCGCCGCCATCAAAAGTGCCGAAGATTTTCCGTTTCCACGCAGCAGGTTTGGGCCGCCTTCTTCCAGCGCGAACAGACGGTCGAGCGCTGTGCGCAGCTGTCCGCTCATTGTCCAGTAATAGAGTGGGCTGGCAAGGACGAGCACATTGCAGTCCCGGACAGCCGGGTAAATCTGCGTCATATCATCCTGCTGCACGCAGGGACAATCCCGCCTGTTGTTTCCTCCGAAGCAGCCCTTGCATCCATGTATATTCATCTTATCCAGAAAAAACTCTGTGACGCTGTGCCCCGCGCTTTCGGCGCCCTCCCGGAATGCCTGTACCAGAGCGGATGTATTGCCGTTTCTGCGGGGACTGCCGTTTAAAATTACGATCCTCTTATTCATTTTTCCTTTTCTCCTTTACATTGAATTGACTTTTCCGGTTGTTGATATTATCATCATAGCAAGAATGGAAAAGAAAACAAGTACGCACATGAAAGTGCGATACTTACCTGAAGGAGAGTGTAAAATGAGTGATCGCTGTATCGCGAATGAAAGTCTCGGAACAACGGGATTCAGCTACACCCTGTCGCTGATTAACGGGAAATACAAGATGACGATTCTCTATACGCTGATGGAATTCGGCGTGGTAAGGTTCAATGAGATGAAGCGGTATATCGGAGATATTTCTTATAAAACTCTCAGTTCCACGCTAAAGGAACTGGAAGCGGATCAGCTGGTTCACCGGGAGGAATATCCTCAGATCCCTCCAAAGGTTGAATACAGCCTGACCGAAAGGGGAAGAACCCTGATTCCCATTTTGGATGGGATGTGCGAGTGGGGAGATAAGAACAGATTATAAGTCAGTTTTTTCACCCTTCCCGAAGGAGTCCGTTTGAAATTCAGGCATCCGATGATTTCACAAGACAGAGTGGCAGCAAGAGAGCTGTTGGACATTCTGGAAGGCAGTAAATAAGACACATTAATCAACATTCAATTTATTTAATCACAAGTTAAAAACAGAAAGACAAAGGAGCTGCAATCTTGGAAATCGGAAATATAATCCGTAGATACAGAAAAGAGAAGAATCTGACGCAGGAGGAGATAGTCAGATATCTGGGCGTGAGCGCCCCGGCGGTCAACAAGTGGGAGAGGGGAAATTCGCTGCCGGATATCATGCTCCTGGCGCCCATTGCGAGGCTGCTGGATGTCTCACCGGACATTCCGTTTCCCTTTCAGAAGGAACCGTCGGATGAGGAGACCTTTGGCTATCTGAAGGACAATGAGGAGTGGAAAGAGCTCCCTGGCTCGAAAGAATCCCTTTTCGTCTCTCCCGTTTCGGAGTAAAATACAGGGTAAGCGAGGTGACGGTTTTGGAATATTTCTGGTATATTATCGCGGCGCTGGGCGCGGGCGTCGGCACGGGGCTGGCTGGTCTGTCCGCGGCGACGGTGATGGTTCCGATTCTGATCGTGCTCTGTCCTTCCTTTGGCGGGGAATACGGCGCGTATCAGGCGACGGCCATCGCGCTGGCGTCGGACATCCTGGGATCGGCCGTGACAACCTCTGTCTATGCGAAAAACAAGCGGATTGATTTAAAGCACGGCTGGGTCATGCTGGTCTGCATCATCGGCCTCAGCGCGGTCGGCAGCTACGCCGCTTATCTGGTGGGAAATGTGGTGCTGGGCGGCTTCACGCTGATCCTGACCTTTTGCATCGGCATTCGTTTTCTGATCAAACCAGACACCTCGAAGGAGGGAGCGGACGCCTCCCATGTGCGGCTGGGCTGGAAGGAGATTCTCATATCGCTGTTTTTCGGCCTGACGATCGGCTTTGGCACAGGCTTCGTGGGGACCGGCGGCGGTATGATGATGCTGATCGTCTTTACGGCGTTTCTGGGCTACGATCTGAAAACCGCGGTTGGCACCAGCACCTTTATTATGACCTTCACTGCCCTGATCGGTTTTATCAGCCATTCGCTGATTCACCCGGCCATCGTGCTGGAACGCTGGCCGGTGCTGATCATCTGCATTGTCACCGCGACGGCTGCGTCTCTTGTCTCCGCCCAGTTCGCAAACCGTGTGAACAACAGGACCGTGGGCAGGGTCACGGGCGTGATCCTGACGCTCCTGGGCGCCGCCATGATCTACCTTAACTATTTTCGTTAGTTAACAGTTCAAAACAGCACGAAATGGAAAGGTGCTGGACGTCCGGGGGACGTCCGTTTAGCACGGACCGGAGCGAAGCGGAGACCAGACTGTGCAGGTTTACCTGCTAAAGGCTGTATTTCCATTTCGAGATGGGCGGAACGCCCATCGAGCCTCAGACATATGACGCGCAAGCGGCATATAGCCTTCGCAGAAGGCGGTCTGTGGCTTGCTGTTTTGAAATAATTGTGTTTGCCCTTACGCGATCGCAGCAGAGCAGAAAGCGCGCACAACCTACGACAACCTGATCCGCATCATTCAGGATCCGGAGGTTCTCGACCCTCTGCGCTTCCTGCGGGCGCGCGAGGTCGTGCACTTCCAGCGCTTCGGTGAAGCGCTGCGTATTGTGCAGGATCACCTCGACTCCAACAATTTCTATATCATGAATCCGGAGTTCGACACGGGCGTGCAGGGAAAATGTACAATTTAAAAAAAGATCATCAGCTGCCGCGTGTTTCTAAGGGATATTGTAAGGTTGAGCTTAGACACCGGCAATACTGTCCGCAGACAGCACTCCTCCCGGAACTGATGACCAATTAGATTTTACCTGATTTTTACAGGAATGACAATGCAGATTTTACATCTCTTTCTTATACTGGCTTTATAGAGATGAGAAAGGGGTGACGCTTATGAAAACACTGCTGGAGAGATGGAGGAACACATCGATGGCGCATCCGCGGCTTTGCATGCTCGCCTCCTGGGCGCTGCTGTGGGCGGCGGGGACGCTCCTGAGAATTCCGGCCGCGGCGACCGCGCTGGTCATTCTCGTGGTCGGCTATCTCGGACAGTTCATCTGGATGATGCGCAGAAGCGCGTTATCCGGCGACTGAAGCGGGATGGGTGATACCGGAAGTTCCGCGAATTATAAGTCCGGCTGCGGAAATGAAGGATTTTGTCGTGAGTTTCTGATGCTGGGATTATTACAATATAGAAA